>PMTT01000436.1 GCA_003167275.1 Bryobacterales bacterium
ACACGGGAAGCGCCAGCCCGCTGACCAGCAGCAGGCTCGCGTGGAGCATCATCTGCACGCGCGGCTTCAAATACCGCACTACCGCATGGGCGTACAGGTACCCCAGCAGCAGCACCATCTGAAAGAACAGCAGGCAGGTAGTCCAAACCGCCGCCGACCCTCCGAACCAAGGCAGAATGATCTTAGCGATGATCGGTTGCACCTGAAACAGCAAAAAAGCGCTGACCAGAATCGTGAATGCGTAAAGCACCATAGATGACCTTCGTGTTCTTTTTGCTGTTCCCCCCGGCCCATCCCTGATCCTCGTGGGGCGGACCCCCTGGNNCCCGCGCGGACCAGGGGGGCCGCCCCACAATAACCCTTATTTATACGCCGCCACTCCCGTCACCCGCTCCCCAATCACCAGCGCATGGATATGGTCCGTCCCTTCGTACGTCTTCACCGTCTCCAGGTTGCACAGGTGCCGCATGATCGGATACTCGTCCGTGATTCCGTTGGCCCCCAGCAAGTCCCTGCTCAGCCGCGCGCAGTCCAGCGCGATCGCCACGTTGTTCCGTTTCAGCATGGAAATATGCGCGGGCTCCAGCTTCTTCTGGTCCTTCAGCCGTCCCGCCTGCACCGCCAGAAGTTGCGCCTTGGTGATCTCCGTGATCATCCAGGCCAGTTTCTCCTGCACCAGTTGATGCGAAGCGATCGGCCGGTCGTCGAACTGCTTCCGCAAAACCGAGTAGGACCGCGCCGTCTCATAACAGTCCATCGCCGCCCCGATCACGCCCCACCCGATCCCGTAGCGCGCCTGCGACAGACACGAGAGCGGCCCCTTCATGCCCCTGGCCCCCGGCAGCCGGTCGCACTCCTCCACCCGGCAATCCGAAAACGAAAGGCTCGAAGTCACCGACGCCCGCATCGACCATTTCCCGTGAATATCCGAGGTCGAGTACCCCTTCGTGCCGCGCTCCACCAGAAACCCGACGATGCCCTCCTCGGCCCGCGCCCACACCACCGCCACATCCGCCTGCGACCCATTGGTGATCCAGGTCTTCTCTCCGTTCAGCACCCACCCGCCGCCATCCCGCCGCGCCGTGGTCCGCATGCCCGCCGGGTTCGACCCGAAATCCGGCTCGGTCAACCCGAAGCATCCCACCGCCCGGCCGCTCTGCAATCGCGGCAGCCACCGTTCTTTCTGCTCGTCCGAGCCGTAGGTCAAGATCGGGTACATCACCAGCGCACCCTGCACCGAAACGAAGCTGCGGATCCCCGAATCCACGCGCTCCAGTTCCTGCATGATGAGCCCGTACTCCACGTTGCTCATCCCCGCGCAGCCGTAGCCCTCCAGGTTGGCCCCCAGGAACCCCAGATCCGCCATCTCCGGCACCAGTTCCACGGGAAAGCGCGCGTCGCGCCAGCAATCGCGGATCACGGGCTGAATCCGCTCCTCGGCAAACCGCCGGGCCGTCTGCCGCACCATCAACTCCTGTTCGCCGAACAGCGAGTCGACGCAAAAATAGTCAACGCCTCGAAAGCTCATTCTGTTATGTAGCCTACCATTTGACCATGCTTTGAGGCCGGTCACCGTACGCTGCTTCGCTTCAAGCCGATCCCTCTAACAAAAAAAGACCGGGGGACAGCGCTTCTTCCCAGCGCCAATTCGTCCCCCGGTCTCGAACCTGAAAAGCTACTAAGCGATCACCCAACCTTACGGATACAACCCTCTGACCCGGCAAGCTTCCGCAACCCGGCCGACGCCCACCATGTTGGCCGCGAGCCGCATGTTGACATTGCGATCCACATGGATGTTGAAGACGTCGTTGAACGACCTCACCATGATCTTTTCCAGTTTGGCGTTGACATCGTTCTCGTCCCAGAACAGGTGATTCTCGTCCTGCACCCACTCGAAGTACGACACCGTCACGCCGCCCGCGTTGCACAGGATGTCCGGGATCAGGAATACGCACTTTTCGTCCAGGATCCGATCCGCTTCCGGAGTCACCGGCCCATTCGCCGCTTCCGCAATGATCCGGGCGCGAATCGTGTGCGCGTTATCCGCCGTGATGGCGTTTTCGAGCGCCGCCGGAATCAACACTTCGCATTCCATCGCCAGTAACTCTGCCGCCGTGATCTTCTCGGCCCCCGGGAAACCCACCACACTGCCGGTGCGATTCTTGAACGCCACCACTGCCGGGATGTCGAGGCCCTTGGCGTTGAAGATGCAGCCCTTGGTGTCGCTCACCGCGATCACCTTCGCGCCCGCTTCGTACATCAGGTTGGCCGCGATCGATCCCGCGTTCCCGAATCCCTGCACCACCGTGCGCGCCCCCTGCAGCGGAATGCCCAGGTTCTGGCAACTGCCCCGGATCGTGTAAAATACGCCGCGGCCGGTCGCCTCATTGCGACCCAGCGACCCGCCCAGACTGATCGGCTTGCCCGTCACCACGCCCGTCACCGGGTAGCCCTTCATCATGCTATACGTGTCCATGATCCACGCCATAATCTGCGGCGTAGTGTACACGTCCGGCGCCGGAATATCCTTCTCGGGCCCGATGATCGGCAGAATCGCACTGGCATACCGGCGCGTCATCCGCTCCAGTTCGCCCAGCGACATCTCTTTCGGGTTGCAGGTAATTCCGCCCTTGCCGCCGCCGTAAGGGATATTCACCACGGCGCACTTCCACGTCATCCAAGTCGCCAGGGCCCTGACCTCATCGATGGTCACATTCGGATGGAACCGGATCCCACCCTTCGCCGGGCCGCGCTGCGTGCTGTGCTGCACGCGATATCCTTCATAACGCACGATCTTCCCGGAATCCATCCGGACGGGCACGCTCACCTTGAGTTCGCGCTCGGGATACTTGATCATTGCCCGCACGTTGTAATCGAGATCCAGCGCGTTCGCCGCCAGGTCGAAGTTCTCCAGTGCGACTTCATGTGCGTTCTTTTCAACGGTTGTTGTGGTTGCGGTTGCTAACATGGCAAACCTCTGATTCAGACTTTCAGACTCTGAAATGAAATATAGGCCTACGCCCCGAATGATAATCCCAATCACGCACCACGTCAAGGGGGTGCAATGTGGCACAATCTCGCACCTCGCCGCTCATGGTCATTCGGCGATCTCTCCCAGGCGGATGAGGCGGCACTTGATCGCGCCGGGCGTGCGGCCGTGAGCGTGCGCGATCACGGCCATGGTTTCACCGGCTTCGAACTCGCGCACCAATGCATCCTCTTCGGCCGGACCCCATGCTTTTCCCGCCTGGGCCAGCGGCGCATGGGAGGTTTTCTGCACCGGTCCGCTCCGCAGGGCCGGTGCCGCAGCCCCGAGCACCGCGGCCGTGTCCGGATTGGAGAGAGGACTACCGACAGGTAAAGACCTGCCAGCGCACGGGTCGGTTCCGTCGAGCGGCAGGATACCGGCGACCAGCTTGTAGCAGTAGCCGTCCTCCCACGGCTCGCTCACGCTGACGGTCAGCAGAACCTCGATCTCCGGCGCGATGCCGCACGCCGTGACCGGGTATTCGCCCGGGGGCAGCGAGCGGAACATGTTGAGCCGGGCAGGATCGGTGACCGGGAGGCGATACCATTTGCCGGCGAGTTGGAACTGAGCGATGGCCTTGTGAGCATTGTACGGATGCTTCTCGATTCTCCAACGCAGATTCCCGGGCCAGATGAGACACAGCGAGGACAGGGCCGGTTCCGTCCTGAACCGGTCGAAGGGGATTTTGTGTGTGGTATCCCCAAACAGGGGAGAACCGTTGCTGAGATTCGATTGGAGCAAAGGAGCGAATTCCGGGAAGAGGCCGCGGGATACCAGTTCCCAAGACCGATCCGAGATCAGCCAGTTCTCCGGTTGGTGAGCGGACACCCTCCGCTCCCGGAACGAAATCCGGATCCGGTCGAAGAGTTGCGGGCAACTGCCGTCCTGCAGAATGTAGTGAGCCGGATAGAGTTCACCATGCCGTGTCCGCGCGGCAACCGGGCGGATCCATCCTCCGCCGTCCAGCCGCAATCCGGCGATGCAAGAGCCGCTCCTCTTGTTGGAATTGGCCAGACAGAGAATATCGAAGACGGGCATCGTCAGCCTACGATACGTAGTGCACCGTTCTGTGCATGGATCTCAAAAAAAATCTGCGGTACTGCGCCGGCAAGAAACCAGCCGCCTCGGGAAAAAATAGGGCGATACCTACAGATGCGAGATGGTGACGTCGCCCCACTTCTCGCGCAGATATTCCAGCACGATCCGCCGATGGCATCGGTCGGCAGTCGGTTCGCTGCACAGGAGCACGGTCGGGCTTTCGAACAGCGCTCGATCCAGGTTACACTCAATCTGCCGCTCCGCCATCAGGGCGTGAAATCGCGTCTCATATTCTTGCCAGGAGGCGGCTTTCGAGCGGTAGGCGTCGAGCATCTCCTGGGTAGGAGCCAGCAGGCGTTCGTGCAGGTACCCGGCGCCACAGATCTCCTTGAGGAAAAAGGCCAAGTCGGCGCGCTTGGCAAATCCAGCCAGTTGCGAGACGTTATTCAAGCGAACGTCGAGGAGAAGGCGGATACCCGCGTCCTTTATCCTGGTAAAGAACTGCTCTGCCGTTTTTTGGGTAAAACCGATGGAATAGATTTCCATTGAGGTATCGCGGCGTGCTCGAAAAGCGAGAGTTGGCCGTCGTCGCCGGACTCTTCGCGGACTAAATCGGCTTCGGATTGGAGGCGCCCATCGCCGCGGATATGTTCGACAGCCACCCCATGCTGCCCCAGAACGCGCCCGATCAGCAGGCGGCGGTGGCAGCCAGCGGGATTCTCTTCGCTGCACAGGAGAGCTACACGGAATTGGCCGAGACCCCTTTCCAGGCGCACGATGCCTTCCTGAAACGGCGAAGAGTCGGCCACGCGATTGTAGAGGACATGCCCTTTGGTGTCGTAAAACTCGGCCCCGTTGGGCCTTCCGCCCAGTTCCTTTCCCATATGGAGGTAGCGGATGTCTTGAACGGCTAGAGCGGCTTTCAAGGCTGGTTGATCGAATTGTGGCGAGTATTTCGAGTAGGGCTGCGAGCGCGTGTCCACGACGATCTCGACTGAATGACCCTTCAGAAGACCGAGGAGGATCTCGATCGGATGGTTAGAATGCCCGATAGTCAGAGCGCACGCAGGGTACTCAGCCATACCTCAGCTCAGCCTGAGTTCAGGATAACATACCATGCCGCTCAGCGTACCCTCTCATACACCTCCACCATCTCCCGCAGCCTCCCGGCCGCCTCCTCCGTAACCTCTTCCCCCCGTACCCGCCACCGCCAGTTCCCGCTCGCCACCGACGGCACATTCATCCTCCCTTCACTCCCCACACCCACCACATCCTGCATCGGAAACAACACCGTATCCGCCACCGACCCCAGCAACGCCCGGATCATCACCCAATTGATCTCCCCCCCATCGGTCGCAAGGTACCGGCGGGCACGCTGCTTCTCCTCCTCCACATCCTCGGACGTGCGTGTGCTGTCGCCCCCGGCGCTGCGCCACCACCCCATTGCCGTATCGTTATCGTGCGTGCCTGTGTAGGCCACCAGATTGCGGACGTAGTTGTGCGGCCGGAATCCCGGCGCCTGCGGATCCTTCCCGAAGGCGAATTGCAGCACCGCCATCCCCGGAAACCCGAACTCCCCGCGGATGGCCTCCACCTCCGGCGTGATCACTCCCAGGTTTTCCGCTACCAGCGGCAATCGTCCCAGCGCCGCTTCCAAAGCGCGAAACAACTCCGCCCCCGGCCCCTTCACCCATCTCCCATTTTCTGCGGTCGTCTCCCCCGCCGACACCTCCCAGAACGCCTCGAAGCCGCGGAAATGATCCATCCGCACCATGTCGAAGAGCCCCAGCGCCGCCCGCATCCGTTCCACCCACCAGCCGTATCCCTCGGCCGCCAGCCGATCCCACCGGTACAGCGGATTTCCCCACAACTGCCCCGTCGCACTGAAATAGTCCGGCGGCACCCCCGCCACCGCGTCCGCCCGGAACAGTTCCGGATGGGCCCACACGTCCGCGCTGTCGTGCGCCACATAGATCGGCACATCCCCCATCAGGCGGATCCCCAGCCCCGCGCAATAGTGCTTCAGATCCCGCCACTGCCGGAAGAACTCGAACTGCAGGAACCGGTGATACCCGGCATCCTCCTCACGCGCGGCGACCTGCGGATCCCACTTGCTCCACTCCACCCCGCCGTTGGCGTCCTTGAGCGCCATGAACCGCGCGAAGTCGTCGAGCCACCAGCCTTCTTTGCGGCAAAACTCCGCAAACTCCGCATCGGGTCGAAATCCCGCGAACGCCTGTCGCAGAATCCGACTCTTCCAGGGCGTCACGCGCTCGAACTCCACCGCACCGTCGGAGAAGTTCGGCGCCGTGTGCAGTTCGTCCTCCGCCAGCCACCCCCGTTCCACCAGCCTGTCCAGACTCAGCAGCGAGGGATTCCCCGCAAATGCCGAGAACAACTGGTACGGCGACTCGCCATACCCCGTAGGCCCCAACGGCAGCACTTGCCAGATCCTTTGCCCCGCCCGTGCCAGCCAATCGGCAAACCGAAACGCCTCCGCCCCGATCTCTCCGATCCCAAACCTACCCGGCAACGACGTAGGATGTAGCAAAACTCCACTCGATCGACTCATACGCGCACCTCCTGAACTCCTCAAGGCGTGGGGTATGCTTTAGCTTGCCCACCTGAATCCAATTAGGCTGGGCAAGCTAAAGGGTACCCCACCCTGTACACCGGCCCGTATATTTCCCCGAGAATTCCGGTCTCCCCCCAGCACTACCACCATAAGGCTACGTGGGGCAGGTCACCGACCTGCCCAGCCATTAAAACATGCGTTCAGCACTTCACAGGCCGTTGCGGCGCCCTCCCTGGCCCGCGCTCTCCCCCCTGATCGCGCTTCTCTTCTCCGCCGTCGCCTGCGCCCAGCAGGTCAGCCCATCCCTCGACTCCGCCTACGACGCCCTCCGCGCTCGCGACTACCCCACCGCTATCGCCGCTTTCCTCCACGCCATCGACGCGGCCCCCTCCAACCTCCGCATCCGCAAGGACTTAGCCTACACCTATCTCAAGACCGGTGAAAACGCCCTGGCCCTCGACCAACTCCGTGAAGCCATGCGCCTCGACCCCAACGATAACGCCGTCGCCCTTGAGTACGCGTTCCTCTGCCACGAATCCCCTGGGCCGGCACCCTGCCCCAACGAGTCCCGCCGGATCTTCGACCGCATCCGCCACTCCGCCGTCGCCGCCGAGGCCGCCACCGCCGAACAGGCCTTCCAAAACATCGACGCCCCCCTCGCCGCCGGCATCGACCGCTGGAAAAAGGCCATCGAACTGGGCGCCGACGATTTCAGCGCGCACTACGAACTCGCCTCACTCGCCGAGCAGCGCGGCCTCCTCCCGCTAGCCGCCGAACACTACGAAAAGGCCTGGCGCCTCCTCCCCGACCGCCGCTCCGTCCAGGTCGATCTCGGCCGCGTTTGGAAGGCTCTCGACCGCACCGAAGATGCCACCGCCGCCGCCTTGGCCGCCTCCCGCGGCGGTGAACCCCGTGCCGCCGAATCGGCCCGCGAGTTGCTTCCCGACCGCTACCCCTATGTCGCCGAGTTCCGCCGCGCTCTCGCGCTCGACCCCCACAACGTCGACCTCCGCCGCGAGCTCGCCTACCTTCTTTTAAGCATGGGCCGCCAGCCCGCCGCCGAGCAGGAGTTTCGCCTGGTTACCGAGACCGCCCCCGAGGATCTCCTCTCCGCCACCCAGCTTGCCTTCCTGTTCCACGCTCGCGGCGATCACGCCGCCGCCCAGCCCCTTTTCGATCGCGTGCTCGCCGGAAAGGACGAAGACCTCGCCAATCGCGTGCGCGCCGTCCTCCACCAGCCCCAGGTCCTACAGTCCCGCCCCGCAGCCCAGCCCGATGCCGTCAGCGCCAAGGTGATGGCCCAACGCAGCATCAAGGCCGGCTACCTGAAGGACGCCATCAGGTACCTCGAAACCGCCGCCGAGTCCGATCCCACCGATTCCGAGGTGATGCTTCGGCTCGCACAGACCTACAACAACCTCCACCAGGATGTGGCGGCCATCCACTGGTTCGATCTGGCCCGCAAGAGTTCCGACCCGCTCATCGCCGCCGAAGCTCAAAAGGCGTGGCGCAACCTCCTCAGCCCCACCGAGCGCTTCCGCACCACCGGATGGCTCTACCCGCTCTTCTCCACCCGCTGGCATGACGTCTTCGGCTACGGGCAGGTCAAGACCGAGTTGCGGACTGGTCTGGGCTTCCGGCCTTACATCAGCGCCCGCATCGTGGGCGATACCCGGCAGACCGAAGGCGCCACCCTCATCCCGCAATACCTGTCCGAAAGCTCGGTGATTCTTGGCGTCGGCCTGGCAACTACCCCGTGGCACGGATTAACCGCTTGGGGGGAGGCCGGCCTCGCCCTCAACTACCTCAGCCACCAGAAGTTGCACGACTACCGCGGCGGCATTTCCATGGCCTATGGAACCGGCCACACCCTGCGCGGCGAGTCCCCCGGCTGGTTCGCCAGCGCCTCTACTGACGCCGTGTTCCTCAGCCGCTTCGGCAACGATATCCTGGTCTACAACCAGGAACGGATCGGCTACACCGCCGGTCCCGCATCTTTCCGCACGCAGGTCGCCGCGATCGTCGGCCTGACTTTCGATAAGCAGCGTCAATACTGGGCCAATTACGGCGAAGCCGGCCTCGGACTCCGCGCCAGCGGATCGTTCCTCCCCGCGTCCATGTATTTCACTTTCGACGCGGTCCGCGGCGTTTACCTGGTCAACCTCGGTAATCCCCGCCCCCCCAACTATTTCGACTTCCGCGCCGGCATCTGGTACGCCTTTTCCCGGTAGAATCTTACTTGGATGTCTTGACCCGCCATGCCTGATCCCCCCATCAGTTGCATGTGCCTCACCTTCGGCCGTCCCCAGCGGATTCTCGAAGAAGCCGTCTACTCGTTCCTGAACCAGGACTACGCCGGCCCCAAGGAACTCCTGATCCTCAACGATTTCGCCCAGCAGACTATCGTCTTCGAGCATCCCCAGGTTACCGTGGTCAACCTCTCCGAGCGGTTCGGTTCCGTGGGCGAAAAAAGGAACGCCGCGGCAGCCTTATGCCGCCACGACCTGCTGGCGGTGTGGGACGACGACGATATCTACTTGCCCCATCGCCTGAGCTTCTCCGTGTCCCACTACCACCCACAACGACGTTTCTTCAAAGCCACCCGCGCCTTCGTCCTGAACGACGGCGTCCTCAGCGGACCCAGCACGAAGCAGTACCACGCCGCCGGCATGTGGCACCGCAGCCTGTTCGATGAGGTCGGTGGTTACCGGCACATGGGCTCGGGCGAAGACACGGATATCGAGATCCGGTTCAAAAAGGTAATCGGCCGCGGGATGAACTACGGCCTCATCGAGCCCTGCGAGATCTACTACCTCTACCGCTGGCACGGAACACAATCGTACCACCTGAGCGGTTTTGGGAGGGATGAACCCGGCCACTCGGGCAACGACAAGGTCCTCGAATACGTGCTCCGCCAGCTTGATCAGGGCGCCATACCCTCGGGCAGGATCGTACTCCGCCCGCAGTGGACGGTCGACTATTCTCGCCTGGCCAGAGATCATGTTGCCACTCTCAAAACACCATGAACACAGACACGAATGCCCCGTGGTACGTCAGCGGAAGGTGCGGCGGAGGAAGTAGTACTCGTTGATGGGGCGGTCGTCGGTGAGCATGGGCGCGTGCGGATCGGCGTCGATTAAGGTTTGGAGCGGAATCTCACCGGTCACCACCGGCTGGAACTGAGTCTCCACCGTGGCTGCCGGACCCCATTCGAGGAGATCTCCCGCGGCCGCTAGGGGAAGGCGCCGTGCGAGCTCTGCGGCCGTGTGCGGGATCATCGGCGTGGCGCTGGCCAGGAAATGGTGCCCCCATCCTTCGATGGAGTGGAACACGCGGACATAGGGGAAGCTGCCGCCTAGCGCTTGGGCCACAGCCGATTTGACGATGGGCTCGCCTCCGGGCAGCCACTGTTGCAGGATGCCTCCCGGCCGCAGTCGGCGGGCCGCTAATTGGTAAAACTCGCGGGAGTACAGCAGGCTGGACCCGGCGGCCTCGATCGGAGGCGGGGGATCGATGACGATCACGTCGAAGGTCTCCTGGGTTCGCTCCAGGAAGCGGCGCGCGTCGTCGATCACGATGGTGGCGCGGGGCGATGCGAGCACGGTTTGGGCATCACGGTGGAAGTATCCGAACAGCGAGGGGACGCTGGGCACCAGTTCCACCGCTGTCACGGGCACGCCCCAGGATAGGGCCGAACGGAAGGACGTGCCCATACCGAAGCAGAGGATCAGGACTCGCTGCGGCGGTGACTCCAGGGATGCCAAAGGGAGATGGGCCATCATCTTCGTGATGGGGGTCAGGTTGGTGATGCCCACGCCATTTACCCGCAGCATGCGGTCCATGCCCTGGCCGGTGGCGATCACGGTGGCCGTGTGGTCGCGGCGCACCTGGGCGCCTGGATAGAGGGTTTCGAAGTCGCGGGTCAGGATTATTAGGAGCACGGAGGCTACGAGGGCACATGCTGCTTTAGGCTGCCAAAGTCCACTCTTGTTTGGACTGGGCAAGCTAAAGCATACCCCACCCAGGAACAGCGGGAACGACAGCAGGACCAAGGTCCAACGCTCTCCTACGATCGGCAGGAGTAGGAATCCGGAGAGCAGCGGACCGGCGATGCAGCCGAGCGCATTTACGGCGTAGGCCCTGCCGGCGCGGCCGGGGTCGCCTGCCGACCAGCGGTCTACCAGCATCGGGGTGAGGAACCCGAGCACTCCGCAGAATGGACCGATGCCCCAGGCGACTCGCACTGCACCAATCAGCAGGCGGTGGCGGCTGGGGATGCGCGGGTCGGCGGCCAGCAGGGGAAGTAGCGCGCAACAACCTGCCAGGATGGCCGCATTGCCGGCAGCGGCGGCGGTGCGGAGGTGCGGGTTCAGAGCGCCCGCGCGGCCGATCCAGACGCGGTAAATTCGCGACCCGGCCGCTGTAGCGGCCAGGTACACCGCCAGCATCGTGGCGAAGGAGTACACCACGGGGCCGAGGAAGGGGACGAACTGACGGGTCCACACCACTTCCATCGCGAGGCTTGAGAGGCCGGTAGCGAACAGGAGTGGAAGCACAACGGCGTTCGCCCGACCGCCAAGCGGGGAGGAACGGCCGTTCTCGGCCGGGTCCCCTATGTCTTGGGAAGGTTCCGATGCGGTCGGGCGCGGCGAGCGGTGCAGGCTACCGATGGCGCTCCGGGCGAACGCCCAGGCCATCGCGGCGATGAGTGCGTTCAGCGCGGCAGCGAGCAGGAGAGTGCGCGAGAAGCCGATCCACTCGATGAACACGAATGCGGACCCGAAAGCGCCGGCCATTGCGCCCAGCACGTTGGCGAGGTAGAGGTAGCTGAAAGACCGCGGCGATTCGCTGTGGAAGGCCGCCCGGATCCCAGCCATCGCCAGTGGGAAGGTGGCTCCCATGCAAGTGCAGAACGGCAGCAGGACTAGCCCGATCCAGCCTCCCGAGGCGAGATAGTAGCCGGACGAACCCCAGGCAGCGTGCTCGACGCGGGCTGCCAGAAGGGCGCGGCCCAATCCCAGGAGTGGGCGCACGGCGAGGCCCGAGACGCCGATGGCGAGCTCGCTGGCCGCGTAGAGGCCAATGAAAAAGCTGGCGGGACGGCTCTCGAAGCGTCTGACCAGGTGGCCGCCGCCCCAACTGCCCAACGCCAGGCCCGCCATGAAGACCGAGAGAACGATGGAGATGAGAGGGGTGGTGATGCCGAAATCGGCCATCGCCACGCGCAGCCAGACCACCTGGTAGACCAAGCTGCAAAATCCGGACATCAGGAAGAAGCAGAAGAAGAGGATCATCGGAGCCCGAACTCACGAGCATGGCACCGCGTCGGCTCAATCGGCAAGGTGGTATTGACTTTTCAATACAAAGTACATTACGATGATGGGTACTATGAGGATGTACTACACGATTCTTCCTGGCTGTTTGTCGGCGATGTGCCTGATGATGGCGTGCAGCCGGCATAACAACCTGTTCCTGGGCCGCGTGGAGGCCACAGTGGGCACCCACACGGTAGTCGTTACCGACTGTTACCGCACCAGCGTTCCACCGCCCGTGAAGGAGCAGGACGCGGTCTACCATTTCACACCATGCCGCGATGCCGATGTGGTGATTCGCAACGACGATTTGACGGTGAACGGGCAGGCGTACGGCCACCTCAAGCCAAACGATTCGGTCTTAGTGGACCACAGCGTGGTTTCGGTGAATCGCGGGAGCTGAGAGGCCGTGTTCAAACATGGTGGGGCGGACCCCCTGGTCCGCGCGGGTCCCCCCGGACCCGCTTTCGCCCATTGAAGCAATTTCCGGCGCGATGCCAGCAGGCCGACGGGGGCGTAGGCCGCGGACCAGGGGGTCCGCCCCACCAAGAGGTGTTTTCAAGGGTCCGCTACACGTGCAGATCGCGTAGATAGGGAACGCTGGCCTTCATCAGATCCAGGCTCATCTCGACGAAGTAGTTCTTGACCCCGCCCGTCTTGGCCGCGGTGAAGATCTTTTTCCAATCGAGCGTGCCCTGCCCCACCGCCATCGTCTTCTTGGTTTCCGACGACCAGTCCTGCACGTGCATCGAAATGAAACGGCCGGGATATTTCATGAAGTATTCGGCGGCATCGTAGCCGCGGCTAATGGTGGAGACCTGGAACTGGAACTTGACCAGCTTCGGATCGAGCAACTCCAACAGCAGGTCATAGGTCCGCTTGCCGTCGATCGTCGTCAGCTCGAAGTTCTCATTGTGAAGGCCCTGCTGAATACCGGCCTTGGCCGACTGCTCGCCCATCTTGTTGTATTCGTCGGCCGCCCGCTTCACGTCGTCCAGGGTGGGATTCCGCGGGCCACCCAGACTAGGCACGAGCATCTGCGTCAGGCCCACGTCTTTGGCCCAGGCGATCCGGTCGTCCGTATTCTGCCGGAGTTCCTTGATGTCGAAATGGGAGCTCTCACATTTCACACCGGCATCGCCCAGGATCTTCCTCAGTTCGGCCCCTTTGTACTTGGCGATGACGCCGAAGCCGGAATCGGCATAGCCCACCGGCGAGCACAGTTCGACCCGCTGAAATCCGGCGTCGGCGAGTTGCTTGATGGTTCCGGGGAAGTCCTGGCCGATCATCGCCCGGACGGGATAGGTCTGGCATCCAATCGGCATGTCCAACGGATTGGCAGCGAGGTTCCGGGCGGCCGCGGACAGGAACCCTGCGACGGCGGCGCCGGTCCCCGCTTTCCTGAAAAGCTCTCTTCTCGAAATCACAGGCATCGCGCCTCCTTGCACTGTTGAATCGGGTCTGAATCATGCTCCAGACGGACTCGATTGTCTCACAATCCACTCGGAGACGGTGTTGTCGCGTTCCCTTTTGGGGCGCATGCCCTGACGGACTCGCAGGCTGCGCACGGAGCCTTCGCCGGGGCTTGTGAATCAGCACAGTGCGGCCCAATTATACTGGAGAAGTGAAACTCAGACTCTTCTTGGCAATTGCGGGATGCAGTTGGTTCATCGGGACGTTGGCCGCGGCTGACGGAAAACCGTTGTTCAATGGGAAGAACCTGGATGGCTGGGAGGTGATCGGCGACGGCCAATGGACCGTAATGGCCGATGGCACCCTGCTGGGCCAGCGCATCGCCGATCTGCGCAAGATGTTGGTGCCTGGCGGGCCGTTCACCACGCCGGAGCAATTCAAGGGGTGGGTCGATACTCAGTCCTGGCTCTACACCGTGCGCAATGACTTCGGCGAGTTCGATCTCCACCTGGAGTATTGGACCAAGACGACGGGCAACAGCGGTGTCTCCATTCGCGACACTTCGCGCGCCAAATCGGCCATCGTCACGCCGCCCGATTATACCCACACGCCCTCCAAGATCGGCTATGAGATTCAGATCAACAACCGCTTTCCCGACCCCCACCCGTCTGGCAGTATCTATGGCTTCGTTGACGCTCCCAAAGATGCCCAGCACGATGACGACTGGAACTCGATGGACATTTCGTCGCGCAACGCGAAGATCACAGTGAGCTTAAATGGCCGCGTGGTGGCCGAGCATCCAGGCGATCCCCAGCGATCGAAAGTGGGGCCGATCGGACTGCAGATGCACGATCAGTTCTCGATCATTCAGTTCCGGAATATACGGATCCGCGAGGTCGGGCGGTAGGTGGGGCATGCTTTGAGCTTGTCGAGTCTGGGGCTGGGCAAGCTAAAGCATACCCTACGGAAGAGTCACCGTTAGATTTACCGGATTGCTCGATGCCGTACCCACTGTCGCTACGACCGGCACTTGCGCACGTACCGGCGCATTCGACGGAACCGTGAAATCGATCTGCGTGACTCCGGCCACTCCGTTCGGGATTCCGACAAACAACACCGTGGCGGGCACGCCGCCCACCGTTATCGAAAAAGGTAGACGAGGCTGCGGCAGATTCTTCGTCGGGGTCCCGGCCACGGGAGTGGCGCCGTCGATCAATGGCGGTGTGACGTCGCCTTCGCCCGTCATGAAGGTCACCAGGACGTCGCCCTGTTTGGCGGTGGCCGTCACTGCGCCGGCCAGGTTCAGGAAGTAGGGCCACAGTCCGGGCGCCGCCGCTACCACCGGAAAAGTGAAAGACGCCAGCTTACCGTTGTTATTGATCCCCAGAACGGCCGTCCCCGCGCCCGTTTCGTATGGAATCTGAATGTTGAACTGACCTGGAGAGACGTAATCCAGCGGGGCTGACACGCCATTTACCGTGGCCGACACTGTCCCCACTGAAAGCGGGAGAGGAAGGGCCGCGGCCGGTTGGGTGACGCCCGAGAGTTGCGTTCCATAGACTGCCGCCAGCATCCCGGGAGCGAAAGCGGGCTGGTTCGAGAAGACGTTCGACATCTGGCTGATACTCATTCCCGACGCGGCGCCCACCACGAAAGCCACGGTGACGTTGAGATACTGCGGCACGGCTCCCGTCGCCTGAATCGCCAACGTAGCGTTATAGACGCCGTTCGACAGCCCCGCCCCGGTGGCCTTCAGGTTCAGCGTCGCCGATCCAGTGCCACTCGCCGGAGATACCTGCAGCCAACTCGTGGTCCGGCCCGCCGGAACTACCGTGACCGTCCATTGCGGGGAACCTGCGTCGAAGGCCAGCGCTACTGTGGCGGTGGCACTTTGCGACGAGTCCCCGACCGGCATGGTAACCACCGCCGGCGTGACGGATGACTTCGATGGCGCCGCTGCAGCCGCGCCAAACGTCGTCGAAAGCGATGTCGTGAGCGGGGTCAGGTTGTCTGGCGTGCCGGTTATGTTGTAGGTCGCGGTCTGGGGTGGCGTGATGCCGCTGGAACAAATCGTTCCCTGAAGCATACCGAACGGAGCCAGCCGCGTGGCTCCGAAAATCTGCTGGATCTGGCTGCTGAGGTCCGTGGTTCCAGCCGTGAATTTGGTCAGTTGCACCGTGAATCCGCCCGCCTCTTGCAGGTAGACCGGCTGCGACCACTGACACGCAGGATCGGCGTTGGGGTTTTGCTGCACGGTACCCGCCGGGGCAGTCAGGAGCATCGCGGGCGTTACCACGCCTGGCCCCTCGAACGAAACGGGAATCTGCTGCGACCAGGTGCGGCCCCCGGCATCGGCCCCAGTGAATCCGAACACGAGAGTGATGGGTACGGTCAAGCTGGGAAAGCCGACCGTTGTCGAAATCGTTCCCTTCGAGGGGATTGTGGTAGTTGGGAAGAGGGCGAGCGACTGCTTGCTACCATTGATCGTGAAACCGGTCAGGGTAGTGGGGACGCCGGCGAGTTCCGTCAAAGAGATGGAGAAGATCCAGTTGAGTCCCTGCGAATTGACGGGATTCTGGTACACGGGATTGGGTGTGACGCTCGCCACCACCACAGAGCCGCTTGCCGGCACGGTCACGGCGACCACTACCGAACCAGCGGAGCCGTTGAAGTTGGCATCTCCCGAGTACACGGCCGAGAGAGTATCGCTGCTGCCAACAGGCAACAGATTAGCGGGAACCGCCAGCGTAGCGATTCCGGCGGACAGAGTGGCTGAACCCAGCGAGCTGTCCGTGCCCACGGTAAAAGCGACCGTGCCGGTGGGAGTGCCCGCGCCTGCCGCGGAGCTCACGGCCGCCGTCAGATGTAGGGTGCCATTTAAGTCCACGCTGGAGGAGTCAGTCGTCAGCTTGGTGGTGGAAGCACTCCCGGTCTTCGCGATCCATTCGGTGACCAGGTTGTAGGCGTCCACCGACCCCAGCCCAGTGGTCAGATCGTAATTGGGGCCGGCGGTAAAGCCCGACAGGCCGTTGACGCAATTCGGCGACTCCTGAGCGCAGGGGTTAAGATTGTCGCCAAGCGTGATGTCATGGAAGACATCGGTGGAGTTTTGGGCCAGGCGATAGAGAGCCGGATTGATCGTTCCCAAACCGCCGGCGCTGCCCCCATGTGCCAACAGGTACTGGTTCAGCAAGGCCACGATTCCAGCAAATGCCGGTGACGCAGCCGAGGTCCCGCCATTAATGTAGAGGTTGCCGCCGAAGGTGGTCAGGTAACCGTCATGGAGCCCCGCGCTGAGAGACACATCCGGCAGGTCGCGGGCATTGTCGTTGGGCACGCCAGGACCAGTCTGCCAGGCGGGTTTGCCGAAGAAAAGACTGGGGCCGCCGCCAGTGGCATTGAGGCCGGGACCTGGAGTGTTGTATTCGTTCCAGGCCTTCTCCGGAATGTAGGAAAGAGCCGAACTCTGGTTGGGACCGTTCGAGCCCCAGTAAGTCCCGCCGGCTTCGTTGAACAGAGTCCCACCTACCGCAGTCACTTCCGGAACGCTGGCCGGAAAAGAAACACCCTGTCCCTTGGTCGACTGCACCACCAAACTGGAGCCGTGCTGATCGCAACCGTTCGCTCCCGTATCCCCGGAGCCAACCAGCCAAGTGATGCCCTGTGCTGCCGCCTGCTGGAAGACGGAGCGAAACGCCGGCGTCGTCGACTGTTCGCAACTGCCATAGCTTAAGCTCATCACTCCGGCCAGGTTCTGATCCACGGCGTATTGGGCCGAGATGCCCGCGTCGATGGAATTCACATAAATGATGGTGGCTTTACGCGCCACGGCGCCGGCCCATTCCACATCGAGGTAGGCCTCGACCTGGTCGGCGGTAGAGACGCCGGGGTCGGGTCCGAAAAGGACCACCTGCGGATCGTTTGCCGGGAGGTTGAATTGCGTTCGAAAAGTCCGCACATCCGCGACGCTGATGTCGGTTTGACCGGCGATTGCAATTTTCTGTCCGGTACCATCGATGCCGGCCTGGTAGAGCGCATTGGCGTGATAGATGGTGGCGAAATCGTCCGGGGCCAGATAGTGTGTGGCGCCGCTGGTGAAGGCCGGCACGTCGGCGGGAGTGGTCACATGGTAGCTTTGCAACGGAAAATCATCCAGGCCACGGAAACCGGCCACGATGTCCGCCAGATCGGCCGGCACTGAGGGCTCCGAGGCATTCGCACGGTGTGTTTCGCCATCCACGCGGTAGCGATGGATCTCCGTGTGAAGCGCGCTGCCGACGCGCCCGGCCGTGCCCGTGAAGGTGATCCAGTGGCGTCCGCGGGCGACGTCGTTGACCGTCAGCCCCGCCGACTCCAGCCAGGCGACGATCCTCGAGACATCCCCGCGGCTCATCCCGAAACGATCGGCGTACTGCTCCGGGGTCAGCCATTTGTGATGGCCCGGCGACGACGGCGTCTGCTGTTCGTCCAGCAGGCGATCGAGCGCCGCCTGCTGCGTGGGGGATGGCTTGAGCAGCAAGGTGACATAGGGGAGTTGCAGGGAGGGATCGGCCAGACCCAGATCGAATTGTGGCTGCGCTTTCGGATTTCGGCTTCCCTTGAGGACGACCGAGCGGGAAGCGTCAACCGTGGCCGGGATGCGGTCCTGCTGTGCGATCAGGTTCGACGCTGCCAACAAGAAGAGGGGCAGCAGGACGATGTCAGATCCTCGCGGGTGTAGGGGCCTGAATAATGACATTGGTTCTTGTACCTCGTACGGTATGCTTTAGCTTGCCCAGGTTTGTTTTGCGTTTTCAGTCACCGGGCAAGCTAAAGCATACCGTACGGCGGTACCACTCCAGAGTCAGCCGCATGCCTTCCTCGAACGAGAACCTGGGCGCGTGTCCCAATTCGCGAACGGCGGTGGTGGTGTCGGCCTGCGAATCGCGCACGTCGCCGGCCCGGGGAGGGCCGTAGAGCGCTGGGATTTCGACCCCTTCGATCGCTTGCAATAGCGCCCATGCCTGATTCAGCGTGATGCGCCCGCCGTTGCCGGCATTGATGGTCTTACCAGCGACATTCTTTGCGCGTGCAGCCTTGAGATTCAACTCCGCCACATCGTCCACGTAGGTGAAATCGCGGGACTGCTCGCCATCGCCGAAGATGGTGGGCGAGCGGCGTTCCAGAATCGCCTTCATGAACACCGAGAGCACACCCGAATAGGGACTGGACGGGTCCTGCCTCGGACCGTACACGTTGAAATATCGCAACGACACGGTCTCCACGCCATAGACGCCGGAGAAAACGTTGCAGTAGTATTCGCCCACCAGCTTCTGCAGGGCGTACGGCGATTTCGGGCGCGGATTCATGGTCTCCACCTTGGGAAGCACTTCGGTATCGCCATAGGCGGATGACGAAGCGGCGTACACCACCCGGCCGGCGCCGCCCTCACGCGCGGCGCGCAATACGTTGAACGTACCGTCGATATTGATCTCGTGCGAGGGAACGGGGTCGTCGATCGACCGCGGCACCGAGGGGATCGCGGCTTCGTGGAACACCACCGCCGCGCCGCGGATGAGGGCCGCAATCTCCTCATAATTGCGGATATCGGCGCGCTGAAAATCGATGGAGGCGCGCACCTCCTCCAGGTTCGATTCCCGCCCGGTCAACAGATTGTCGATGACCACGACCCTGCCGGCCCCCTCCTGCAAGAGACGGCGGACAATCGCGGAGCCGATGAATCCCGCTCCTCCCGTAACGACATAGTGGCTCATGATGGTAGTTGGGCGATCTCCGATTCCAGGTGGCGCAGCGACTCGGTGGCCAGACGCTCAGCGCCGGGGCTGAAATCGAACGCCTCGAGCGAGATCCAACCTGCATAGTTGCGCCGCCGCAAGACCTCGAAGACCGGTTTGAAGTCGTAATTCCCTGCCCCGCAGTGGCGCCCATCGAGTTCGTTGACGTGGACGTGGCGGATGCGATCGAAATGCCGGTCCACCAGCGCGGCGTGCGGCTCCTGTTCGTCGATGGCGTTGTGGACGTCGAACATCGTCTGAATGAAGGGGCTGCCGATCTCCGCGACAATCGCGGCAGCTTCGTCGAGGGTCTGCACCACGTCGGCCTGTCCGATGGGAAGCGCTTCCACCAGCACCGTCACTTCGCGCCGGGAGGCGTCGGGCACGATGGTCCGCAGGCCGTCCACGAAATTCCGGGTGGCCTCCTCACGGGTGAGCCCGCCGGTAGTGGAACGCTGCTTGGGCGAGCCGAAGACCATCACGCCGTGGGGGCCGAGGTCGGCGCAAAGATCGATTAGGCCGCGGATGTGCTCCCAGCTTCGCTGGCGCAGTGCGGCGTCGGGCGTGGTGACATGCAGACCCTTGGGGCTGACCATCAGCCAGTGCAAACCGACGAAGGTCAATCCTTCGGACTGGATGATGTCCCGGTACTCGTGGCGTTGGGCGGGGGTGATTTGGAACGGGCTTTCGGCCAGGGTGAACGGCGCGATCTCGATGCCGGTGTACCCGGCTTTACGGATGGCTTTCGCGGCGGAGGCGAACGGCCAGCCCTCGAAGGATTCGTTGCAGATGGCGTGACGGAACGAAAAGCCCATGAAGAACCAGTGTACGATGAGCGGGCCGGGCGGTGGGTTTGAGCCCACTGTCCGGGTGCATCCCTGTTTTGGGGAAGAAGCTGGCCCGGAAATGGGTTCCGGGGCATCGCAAAATGAAGGAACGAACCCATTTTTTGTTGATTCGATTGGGGTTGTAGATTGGCTTTGGCTTGCGATGCGGGTTTCGCCTGGGGTGACACGGTATCGGGCGGAGGGGCCGGTTTGGAGGGAGTTGGCACGGGAGGGAGGCCTGGCATCGGCGGAGCGTGGGCGTGGGCCCGGTGGGACGGTTGTGACGCATGTTTCGAGGGATGGGCGACGAATTGTGTGCGTTTTCGAAGTCCATTTGTTTGTGTAAGTTGCCGGAAAAAAACGGAAAGTTGTGACGCATCTTTGGGTGTGTTTGACAAGATGCGTCACAAGCGGTAGGGGCGGATTTTGTCCCTGACGAGGGGAGGTGCGGCGTTTACGCTTTGGGTCTTCGGGCCGTGGGAAGATGGGCGAGCGGCCGAGTGGTTGGTTTTCGGAAATGGCGGACTTGCCTCCGGCGGGGCGTCGGCCGGGAGGAATTTGAGCTCTGAGGTGGTGGGTGGCGGCTTGCATAAGGGTACTCTTCTACCAGGAATAGCAGGCCGGGGTGCAGGCTTTTGACAGGGCGGGCTGTAAGTGATTGAAGGGATTGAGTAAATTTTGTTCAAACTCGTGAACTGGCGAAAAGGAAAGGGGTAAATTCGGGAAGCTGTCATCCGGCTGAACCGCTCAATCCCGAATCCGCTCCTTTTTGTTGGGCTGACAAAAACAGGGCGAGCAGGCTTATGTCCGGACGGAAGCGGAAGAAACGTGACATGGCGCACATTGCGTCGTTTCTGGCCTCGGAAGACG
>PMTT01000155.1 GCA_003167275.1 Bryobacterales bacterium
CAATACCTTGCTAAGGGGTGGCCGATCGCCAGTGGCCCTTTCGAAGGTGCTTGCAAGAACCTGTTCAAAGATCGCATGGAACGCTCCGGTATGCGTTGGACCGAGCAGATGGCGGAGGCCATCGTACAACTGCGGGCCGTCTACCTCTCAGGAGACTTTGATCGCTACTGGCAATTCCACATCGATCAGGACCAGCGCCGGCTACACCCCTTCCGGACCGTGGTTCCAAAATAGCCACACCCATCTCAAATTCCCTGGCGTGTCTACCAGCCTGCCGCGCCGTGCTCTGCCTCCTTGCGGTGCCTCTTTTCGCGCAGGCGTGGCAGAGCACCACCCCGCCCGTCGCGGCGTGCCAGGCCGCTGGCCAGATTGCCGGATGGGACATTGTGGAGCATACGCTCAGTCTCAAGAGCGATTCCGGTGACTACTCCGATTTCCACTATGACCGTTCGACCACATTCACAACCGCCGACGCCATCGCGGGTTTCTCTCCCGGCGGCGTCCTCCAACCGGGGCCCGGACAATCCGCCGATTGGATTTTTCAGGCCATTGGTTTTGGTGGGAGCGGACCATGAATCGTGTACCGTTACGGGAACCGCGCTCGAGTGGAAGCGCCTCGCCTGTGGATCCTCCCGGCGAGGGCGCCATGGCACAAGGGCCCACTGGCGATCACTGGCCGGGAGCCACATCTGAATAAACCTTTAGGCGCGAATTGGAACAGAATCTGGCACTATATGGGAAAGGATACTGTTCCGTGCGGCCTACTGACTGGACCCATTGGCCGCGAACTGGTGGCATATGAGGGTTCTCTTCAAAGCTTGGCGCTATGGGCTTGCGGTAATTTCGTGCGGTTTTGCGCTGGCCCTGGCGCTCCCCTTGGATTCTCCGTCCTCGTGCTTCTTTCTCGCCGTCATGGTGAGCAGCCTGTACGGCGGAAAGGGGCCGGGCGTCCTGTCGGTGCTGCTATCCTCCCTGGCTTTCGATTATTTCTTCCTTCTGCCGAAATACAGTTTCGCGATGCAGCCATTTTCATCCCTGCAATTTACGGCGTTCCTGGGAGCCGTTCTGATAGTCTCGCTATTAATCGAGGCGAAACGGCGGGCGGAAGAAGCACGTCGCCAAATCGACGTCAAATACCGGCAGGTTTCGGCCGACGCTCTTGCCGAAGCCCGGAAATCGGAAGCTCGCCTGCGCCTCATAATCGACTCCATTCCCGTGCCGGCGTGGTCCAGTCGAGCAGACGGCGCCACCGATTTCGTCAATCAGCGCTGGCTGGACTATGCCGGCATCGCGCCTGAAGAGGCGCTGGGTTGGGGCTGGAAGGTTGTGTGTCATCCGGACGACGTGGATCGGACGATGGAGTACTGGCGATCGGTTCTGGCTTCTCACGAGGATCGGGAGTTGGAAGCGCGTCTGCGCCGTTTCGACGGAACATACCGCTGGTTCCTCTTCCGCGTCTGTCCTTTACGCGACGAATCGGGAAACGTCGTGCAGTGGTATGGCACATGTATCGACATTGAAGACCGAAAACAGGCGGCGGACGCCGTACGCGCCAGCGAGCTTAACTTTCGTATGATCGTCCACAGCATTCCCGGCCTGGTCGCCACCATGTCACCGAAAGGCGACCTGGAACTCGTCAATCAACCCGTCCTGGACTACACAGGGCTGGCGTTTGACGCCCTCAAGGATTGGTGGGCCACCGCACTTGTGCCGGAAGATGAGTTGCCGCGTGTGGCCGCCGAATGGAAACAGTCGGTGGAAACCGGATGTGAATATGACGTGGAGCACCATATGCGCCGCGCCGATGGCGCGTATCGCTGGTTCTACGTGCGCGGCCTGCCCCTGCGCGACACCCACGGCCAGGTGGTCCGCTGGTATTGCGTGCTCACCGACATCGAAGATCGCAAGCGCACTGAGGAAGCCCTCCGGTCCCGCGAGCAGCAACTCCGCTTGATGGTCGACAGCATCCCGGCGCTGATCAGTATTCGAACGGCGACAGGCGAGGTCGAGACGGTAAATCGACAGTGCCTCGATTACACTGGCATGACCGTGGATCAGTTGAAGAACTGGCCCGAAGCGGTGCATCCGGACGACCGTGCGGACACCATCACCCTGTGGAAGTATGCCATTGAAAGCGGGAATCCCTTGGATACCGAAGTCCGTCTCAGGCGCGCCGACGGAGTGTATCGCTGGTTTCACGCCCGCGCTCTTCCCCTGCGCGACACCGAAGGCAGGATCATCCGTTGGCACGCGCTCTATGTGGACATCGAAGACCGCAAGCGCGCCGAAGAAGCCCTGCGCTCGAGCGAGCATCAGCTACGGTTGATGGTCGATAGCATTCCCGGACTCGTTTGCACCGAGACGCCGGCCGACGGAGTGGAACTCGTGAATCGGCAATTCCTCGATTACACGGGGAGAACTTTCGAGGAAGCGCGACAGTGGGCCACCGTCGGTCTAATTCACGAGGACGATTTGGCGCGGGTTATAGACCACTGGAGATTCACCAGGGAAACCGGGCAGCCGCATCACATTGAATACCGCGTCCGTCGTGCCGACGGCGTGTTTCGCTGGTTTCACGTACGCGGTCTCCCATCACGAGACTCTACGGGAAGCATCGTCCGATGGTATTACCTGTTCACCGACATCGAAGATCGCAGGCAGGCTGAGCAAGCGTTGCGGGCTAGCGAGCATCATCTCCGCCTGATCACTGAAACCATTCCCGCGCTGGTGTGGCGCACCACGCCGGACGGCGAGATCGACTACGTCAATCGGCGCGTTCTGGAATACACCGGCAAGCCGCTCGAACACTTTGGAAACGCCGGATGGCTGCAGCTTCTCCATCCCGACGATGTCGAATCCACCATACGCATATGGCGGAACAACACGCAGACCGGAGATTCTCACCAAGTCACTTACCGGCTCTGCCGCGCAGATGGCACATATCGCTGGTTCGACGTGCGTGGCGAGCCGTTGCGCGATAGCGAAGGGCGCGTGGTCCAGTGGTACGGAATTTGTATCGACATGGAGGACAGCAAACGCATCGAGGAAGCTCTGCGAAACACCCAGGAGCGTCTTTCCATTGCGTCGCAGATCGCGACCGTGGGCGAATTGTCGGCTTCCATCGCGCACGAAGTGAACCAGCCGCTCACCGCTGTAGTCTCCAACGGCAACGCCTGCCTACGGTGGCTTTCCGCCCAGCCGCCGAACCTTGCCAAGGCTGTGGAAGCCGCCCAACGAATTGTCCGCGATGGGAAAGATGCAGGCGAAGTGGTGCGCCGCATCCGTGCGCTTTTCAAAAAGGCCGCCCGTGAGGAAGTTTCGCTCGACTTGAACGAAGTGATCGGCGAAGTACTCGGCCTCCTGCGCGGCGAGACCGCGAAGAGGCGCGTCATGGTAGAGACCGACCTGGGGCAGAACCTGCCGCCGGTAACAGGCGATCGCGTACAATTGCAGCAACTGATACTCAACCTGCTCCTGAACGGGATCGAGGCCATGGATCCGGTGACCGATCACCCCAAGCGACTGTTCATCCGTTCCATCCAGCAACCTGGCGACACGGTCCTGGTGGAAATAAGAGATTCCGGAGTAGGATTGAAAGATCCGGAAACGGTCTTCGAAGCCTTCTTCACCACGAAGGAGAACGGCATGGGCATGGGGTTGGCGATCTGCCGCTCGATTGTCCAAGCGCACAGCGGGCGCATCTGGGCAGCATCCGGAGAAGGTCCCGGCGCCACGTTCTGCTTCACTCTCCCTCTTCAATTGAGTCCGGTGTCATGACTTCCGACAATCCCATTGTCTTCGTTGTGGATGATGACTATCGTATACGCGAAGCTCTGTCCAGCCTGATCGCTTCGGTGGGGCTTCGCGTGACTGCGTTTGGTTCGGCGGCGGAGTTTCTGGAGGCCGAAAAGCCGGACGCGCCCGCCTGCCTGGTGCTGGATCTGCAACTCCCGGGGGCGAGCGGCCTGGAGCTGCAACGCGAACTGGCCGACGGTAGAGGGCCGCCGATCATCTTCATTACGGGTCACGGAGATATTCCATCTTCGGTCCGCGCCATGAAGGCGGGGGCAATCGAGTTTCTCCCCAAACCCTTCGGCGATCAGGAACTGCTGCAGGCGATCGACGCAGCCCTGGCGCTCGATCGCAAAGGGCGGCGACAGAGAGCTGAGTTAGCGGAGTTGCAGAAGCACTACGCGCTGCTCACCCCTCGCGAACGGGAAGTACTGCCCTTGGTGGTCTCGGGATTAGCGAATAAGCAGACCGCCGCGGAACTCGGTACCAGCGAGATCACCATCGGAGTTCATCGCGGCCAGATCATGCGCAAGATGGGTGCGCGGTCGCTCGCCGAACTCGTCCGTATGGCCGACAAGCTTACGCTCATGCGCGGAGCTGGACATGGCTAAATAAACATATAATGGCGGGCTTCCTGCACCTGCGGTTATGATCGAATCGTGGTTGAAGATTCCAGTTCGAATGCAGGTTCTGCAAGGCATATCGTCGCGGCGGTCGACGATGATTTTAGAGTTCGCGAATCCATCGAGAGCCTCGTGGCTTCGGCCGGGCACACACCCTTGGTGTTCGCTTCCGCGGAAGAGTTTCTGCAATCAGAAGCGCCCGAGTCGGCGGTCTGCCTGATTACGGATGTGAGGATGCCGGGTATCGACGGACTCGAGTTGCAGCGTCGCGTCAGGCTCAAATATCCTCGGTTACCCGTGATCTTTATAACCGCCCACTATGACAATGAGACTCGGCAACGAGCCCTCAGTCAAGGCGCCGCCGGATTCCTGTACAAGCCCTTCGACGCCGTGGATTTGTTGGGTGCAATCGAGTTCGCCCTGAGTACGCCACCAGAGGATTGACCTGGGGCGGCTCCCGAGCTGTTCAGCAAGGAGAAAAACGATGGCTATATCCGATTTGATTGGTTCCAGCCCTAAATTCCGGGCTCTACTTGAGGAAATCACCTTGGTGGCGCCAGTGGACAGCGCCGTCCTCCTTCGCGGGGAGACAGGCACTGGGAAGGAAGTGGTGGCACAGGCCGTCCATGCTGCCAGCCCGCGCCGCCAGCAACCGTTCGTAGCCATTAACTGTGCCGCGATTCCCGCGGCGTTGCTGGAGAGCGAACTCTTCGGGTACGAACGAGGCGCCTTTACGGGCGCCGTTACGCAGCGCGAGGGACGCTTTCAGGCCGCGGATCGCGGTACGTTGTTTCTCGATGAAATCGGCGACCTTCCCCTGGAACTCCAACCGAAGCTCCTGCGCGTTCTGCAAGAGCGGCAAGTCGAGCGCCTCGGTAGCAGCCGCACCATCCCAGTGAACGTGCGAGTGATCGCCGCCACTAATCAGGACCTGTGGGGCATGGTCCAGGAGAAGAAGTTTCGCGCCGACCTGTACTACCGCCTGAATGTTTTCCCAATCAACCTGCCGGCCTTGCGGGAAAGGGAGGGTGATATTCCCCTTCTGGCGCGCCACTTTGTCCGGAAGTTCGCCGAGCGGCAAGGCAAAGCGATCGAGTGCATCCCCGAAGAGGTCATGGAAGCGCTGGAAAACCATTCCTGGCCGGGCAACATCCGGGAATTGCAAAACTTCATTGAGCGCGCGGTAATCATGACGACGGGTGGGGTACTGCGGCCGCGTCTGGCGGAACTGTGGATGCAGGCCGTCCCGACAGAGGTTCGGACCCTGGCGGATGCAGAGCGCGCTCACATTGCGGCGACGCTTCGGGAGACTAACGGCGTGGTGGGCGGACCAAGCGGTGCGGCGGCCAGACTCGGGCTGCCCAGAACATCCCTGATCGCCAGGATGCAAAGACTGGGCCTGGCGAAGTACCCCGGCACGCAGAACGAAAGGCCACCGGCTCAACACGAAGTGGAACGTTGGATACCCGATAGCGCTGAAAACCATCTGGTCAGTGCTGCGGGCGCCGGTTTCGGCAGTTCAGCCAGGGAATACACTTACGTGCGGTAGTGCCTCTCAGGCCCGCCGCGCCGCTGACCTCCTGGACCCTGAGTCACCGTCTGCAGTTCTGAACGGGTGCGGGCAATTGCAGTTCGAGGACATTTCTGAGCAGCTCGCGGGGCTTCCTCTGCGGAGGTTCGGCAGCCTGCAGTTGATGGCAGAGCACACAGCAGGATGTCCGAAAGGCTGCGACGCCTCCGTTCTCCAACCAAAGCGACTAGCCGGTCCACGGGCGCGAAGGAATTGGGGTTATTGGATTTCACGGGCAGACAGCGCGGCGGAAGAAGACGTAGTGTTGCGCAAAGGACAGAACCCTGACGACCGCATCCAGCACCGCCCAAATGACCGAGGATGAACCTTTCGGCCTCGGGGGAGGAGGTTGTACAGGGCGGGGTTGGAGAGGAAGACGAGGGGCTCCATGAAGGGGAGGCGGTCGGCCCGGCAGGATGGCTGGCGTTCGAGGAGGGACTTGAGCTTCTTGTACTTGCGGTCGGCGTTGAGGAGCGGACTGTCGACAGTCTTCTAGCGGCTGTTGAGCTTGTGGTTGGTAGGTCCAGGTGCCGCGGGTGCCACGGAGTTGGCCGACATCGCTCTTGATTTCGATGAGAAATAGGCCGCGGGGGGGAGGTGGGGGGCGCAGAAAAGGTGGAATCCGGCCCCCTGAGCCCAGGGAAATGAGCCCCCTCTTTTTCGGCGACTACGCAGCCGCGGGTCAGAAAAACCCCCGGTTGGCACTACGGCTACTTCGTCGAGCTCTTGCGCGTGTATTTGATCTCCACGCCCTTCCACTCCGGCACCTTGCCGAAGCTCAGATAACTGGCCACCAGCATGGCGTCGGACGACGTTGGCTGGATCACGGTGCGCTGGCGCCACGTATCGCCGGCCAAAGGGTACTCCGCTTTCAGTTCGAACTGCTTGCTCTTCTCGTCGTAACTGCCGGTTTCGGCGATGCGAATCGTGTTCGTGCTGGCGATGCGCGTGGCCTCGTATTGATGCGTCGTGGTGTTGAAGCCGGTCCACGCCAGGGTTGTGAACGGAACACCGTTCAGTGTGCCTTCGATCTTCTCTTCGACGAAGAGCCCGTCGAACAGCGGCCGAATCGTCGACGTGCCCTTGGTCGTGATACCCGCGCGGCCGGGCTGGAACCAGAACGTCACTTCGACATCCCAGCCACCACACATCGCGGTGAGGCGCGCATGCTCTGGGTCTGAGCCGCGCGTCTTGGACTCGTTTTGAAGCGCGGCAGGCGGGGCGGCGATCGCGCTCACGGCGGTGAGCACAGCAATCCAGCGGGCATGTGGACGGTTCATTGGTAGCCACTCCTCATTGGCATTCCGGTCATGCTACCACGAGGGGGCATGAGGTCATGCTCGCAGTTGGCGGACGCAGAAAAGGTGGAATCCGGGCCCCTGCGCCCTGGGAAATGAGCCCCCTCTTTTTCCGCGACTGCGCAGCCGCGGGTCAGGTAAACTCACTTCGACCTGGGGAGCGTAACCCCCATCTACTTCGATTCGATGATTCGTGGTGCTGGCCGCCTCCAGACCGGTGCAAATCAAGGCGTGGTCTTGGTGCCCGTTGCATGGCTGGTCCGGAACGGAGATATCTTGAATGTATGAACCGGAAATACCGACGCATTGGCTTCTGCCTCTGCCTGCTGCTGATCGCCGGTGATATTCACGGACTGACCGGCAAGAGCAATTACCGCTTCGACGGCAAGATCCCCCGGAACGTGCTCGAGAATTACCTTTCCCGCTCGATCACCATGATGGAACTGGACCGGTCTCCTGGCACTCTGGACGACGAGATCCGCATGTTGCAGGATATCGGTGCAAAATTTGCCGGCCGAGCGATCTACCTGTGGGGCAACGAGGCGAGAATCGCCGACCCGAAGTTTCTCGCCTGGGGCAGCGACCTGGCGGAACGGATCCACAAGAACGACCCGGACGTGGTTTTGCAGGCCGCGGTATTCGAAATCGTGACCGAGAGCGTCGGTGAAGTCCCGGTTCCCGATTGGGTGTTCCAGGAGTTCGGGCAAACCCCGCAAACCCGCAACTTCGATTACTCGAAGATGCTGTTTCCGGACAAAAAGTACGTGGACCATTGGAGGCGAGGATCGTCGGTGCCCGACATCTGCCAGATCGAGACCAAGATGTGGTTCTTCTTCCTGGCTGCGTCCTACGTGAATGCCGGTATGGAAGCCATCCATTTCGGGCAACTCGACCTGATCGGCAAGAACGATCCGGAGTACCGGAATTGGGCGGACCTCCTGCGGCACGTACGCGGTTACGCATCCAGGAAGGCCCGCCGTCATTACCTGATCTGCGACGCACATGTGCCCAAGGGAGGGCCGGTGGTGGACGGCAGGCTGTTGCTGGATTTCCACTCGTTTCCGCTGCGTCTCAAAGAGGTGGCGGACTCTCCGCAGAAGGCGATTCTGGCGGTAGGCTACTCGGATGCAATCTATGGCCGGAGTAAAGGGGGCGTGACGCCCAGCGGCTGGAAATGCGAGCACCTCCCGTACCTGGTGGAGTTCGACAATTTTGGAGGCACCCGCACACCCGGCCAGTCTTCGCAGGCGCGGGGTGCCTCCATTTTCACCTGGGGTTATGACGAGATCACTTGGTTCGCGCACCAGCCCGAAGCCTATCGAAACGAGTGGCTGCGCTACGCGTGGAACTGGCTCAAGGAAAACGACCGTAACGGCTTTCTGGAAATGCCCGGCTTCCGCATGCTCACAAACGGTCCCGCGAACCCGGCCGAGGGCGGTGGAAGAATCAACTATTACTTAGCCAACACGAAGAGCCCAG
>PMTT01000884.1 GCA_003167275.1 Bryobacterales bacterium
CCCTCTGTGCCAAGATCGATGAGACGCCTTCCCGTCCGGCATTTACTGTAGGGGGCGGAGAAGGAAATACTCATGAAGAAGCATACAAATGGCGCTGTCCTGCCTTCTGTCGTTTTGGCCCCGCCTGGGGCGAAGCGGAGTGAGGCTGAGCGAAGCGAGGCCGAACGCAACGTAGCCCCAGGCGGGGCCAAAACGATGCCTGAATCTGAGGTGGTCGCCAAGGCACAGCGCCGCCAGTTTACCACCGACTACAAGAAACGCATTTTGGCGGAGGCCGATTCAGCCGGCCAACCGGGTGCCGTCGGCGCCCTGCTGCGCCGCGAGGGCCGCTACTCTTCCCACCTCACCCACTGGCGCCAACAGCGCGACTTGGGTCTGTCGCCTCATCGGCGCGGCCCCAAGTCCAAACAGGACCCCCTTGCTGAAACGGTACGCAAACTCATGCAGCAGAACGACCAGTTGACTCAACGCATGGCGCGCGCTGAGATCATCATCGACGTTCAAAAAAAAGTCTCGCTGTTGTTGGGGATTCCGCTGGCGGCGGTCGACAACGGCGGGAGCAACTCATGACCGCTGCCCTTCAGGCCGTGCCGGAGTTAGGGCCCGTCGCCGCCTGTGATGCCCTCGGCGTTTCCCGTGCTTCTTTGCATCGGCTGCAGAATCCACAGCCACCATTGCCCGAGCCGCAGCATCGGCCGTCGCCGCCTCGGGCGTTGACGGCCGAGGAGCGGTCCGTCGTGCTCGGCCACCTACACTCGGAGCGCTTTCAGGATCGTTCCCCGACCGAGGTCTATGGCACGCTGCTCGATGAAGGCGTCTACTGCTGCTCGATTCGCACTCTCTACCGTCTCCTGGCGGCGGAGGGAGAGACGCGCGAACGTCGCGACCAGCTCAGCCATCCTGCCTACCAGAAACCGCAATTGCTGGCCACTGCTCCTAATCAGCTGTGGAGTTGGGACATCACCAAGTTGCTGGGGCCCGCCAAATGGACCTACTTCTATCTCTATGTGATTCTCGACGTGTTCAGCCGCTATGTGGTCGGGTGGATGATTGCGGATCGGGAGGGCAAGGAACTGGCCCGGCAGTTCATCGCCGAAACGTGCGCCAGGCATGAGATTGCCCCGGGCCAACTCACCCTCCATGCTGACCGCGGCTCTTCGATGACCTCCAAGCCCGTGGCCTTTATGCTGGCGGATCTCGGTGTCACCAAAACCCATAGCCGCCCCCATGTCTCTGACGACAATCCGTTTTCGGAAAGCCACTTCAAAACCTTGAAATACCGGCCGGAATTTCCAGACCGCTTCAGCTCCTTGCAGCATGCCCGCAGTTTTTGCCAGGAGTTCTTCCTCTGGTACAACACCGAGCACCATCACTCCGGTCTCGGATTGCTGACTCCCGAGGTGGTCCACTCTCAGAGCCCAAGCGGAGTCCGGGAACCGCGGGGTACTATCGGACAAAGGCGAAAAGCAACTTAAAGCTACCGCCGAAACCTCAAAGGTACTTGACTGGTCGTTACATATCAATTCTCGGTCGGCTGCTTGTCCATGTGATCGATCACGATCACGTCGAGCTGCGTTTTGGATTTCTCCAGCTTCAGCCCGAGTTGTTTTTCAAGGGCCGTAAACAGATCGGGAGCAGCGTCGGGCTGGCCGGCTTCGCCTGGCGACGGCGCCGCGAGGCCCCTTCCCATCGGACCCGGCAGCCCCGCGTTCGAAAATTCCAGAGTGAAATCGTATGGGCCGGTCAAACCGGTCTTCTCCACGGTCCGGCTGGGCGACAGCTGAAACTGGAGCAGGTTCAACAGTTGCTGAGGCGTCTCCATCCGGAATGTCCAGCGGGTGACCCCACTCTCAGTCCTTCCCTGGAAACCAGGACGTCCAGCAGGCAGTTGCGGAAAACCGTTACGATCCAGCGGCGCAGGCGTGGCAATCGTCCCCGGTTGCGGCGCTTCGGGGAGCGGACCGTCGGCCGGCGCGGCATGCTTGAGTTTCGGTCCGCCTTTTGCGACGACCAACGCGTACAGGTTGAAATTCTTCTTTTCACTGTGGTACGTAAGATGGAATCGCTCCTTGAGCAAACTGAGCAGCATTTCGTTGGCCTGCTCTTTCGTCGCGCCCACCGGAACGATTGCCGAAATGTCGAATCGGGCGTCCTGACCCATGACCCAGTCGGAGCCGGATATCTGATCCAGCGGAAGCGCGAAGGCGTTCATCAATAACCTGCGCACCAGGACCCAGGTGAAAGTCATGCGCGTGGGATCGCCCGTGGCGGGGCCGCCTTTAACGTCGCCGGCCGCGGGAATTGGGGTATACGGAGGCTTCGAGCTGGCCGGGCGTACTGAGGCGACTTCGAAACTGAGTGGCGTGGGCGTCTGGGCCAGGCAATGCCCGACGACCATCACAGCGGCCAAAGTAATCAACCAGAATCGCGTTAGGATAATAGCCGAGATTTCCGCTTTGGTGCTCATCATGGGGCCAGTATACGGCCAGGCGCCTTCCTTCGCTCTAAAGGGGTTGTTAGCTTCCGGGCAGGGACTCAGCCGGACCCGAGCAGCAAATCCGGCCGGTCGCGCCGTTGTGGCCAAAAAACGGTGATATCGGAAAGTGGCCCCACCCGGGCGAGTCCTGGTGGAAAAGGAGTACCTTTGGGAGGTCCAGAAGAGCGATAGGCCGAGCTTCATGCCACTATCAAGACTCCCTCCGCAACTCCTCCCATCGCACCGACGACAGCGGCGGCACTTCGCTCAATGTTCGCGATGTCCAAAAGCTCTGGTGAGAGCGTTCCTGGAGGGTTCGCGAACGACCCGAAGGCCACTCCGGCTCGGATTGGATCGGCCAGCGCAAAAACGGCGCGATTCGGCTCTGTCTGAGAGGCGTGGACACCAATTCCAAAAAAGCAAACTGCGCAGTTGGGGGCCCAGAAAAGGCCGAACCTTCAAAATATCAAGGGCAGACAACGGCCTTACTTGGCACGGCAAGCCGTTTTCACTATTGGACGCGAAACCCACTCGGCAAGGTCGCTTCCTCGCTGCCCGTCGTCACTGTAATCGACCGCGGCCCCAGGGTGGTGCCGGAGGCAACCGCGAACTGTGCGGTCAGAGTCGTCGCGTTCGAGGCGGTGACATGGGTGTGCTGTTCGCGCCTGGAACCGAGTACTCGGTGATCGTGACAGCACCGGCATGGTAGCTCAGGGAGACTCCCAGGACCGCCGCAAAAACGACGGTCCTTGCGATAGGACATGCTATGTCTCGCATTGTTGAATTCTCCTTTCCTTCAGTCTGTGATGATGGCGTTGGCAGCGGCGAATGCAGGCAAGAGGGCAGACCATTTTGGCTTCTGAATCTGCTCTCCGGCCGCTGGATTGCGAGCAATTGAGCTTCCGATGTATTAATACGCAATCCAGGATGTTGCCGGAAACCCATCGGGGGCACCTTCGAAGTGCGCGAAAACCTCCGTTCTCTTCAGGCACAGGAATTCGAACGCTGCTTTTGGAGGGGGCACACTGCGATTGTGTGGGTGGGATTTCATGGGAAGGTTTTGCTCTCTTGCTAGAGCGCGGCGCTCGCCACCACATCTTTTCCGCGTCGAGTAGGAACCGTGTCGCCGATCGCCTTCGCCTGAAGACGTTGACCGCCATCAACGAGGTAAGATCGGCGTTGTAGCAACCCGGCCGAACTTGTGCCAAGGCTTCCGGCAGCGGATGGCGCGACGTAGCGGGGAACCCCCTCTCGCGCGCGGCGGAGTCGATCAGGCTTTAGTTGGGCATAGTTGAGGGCCCCCCTCTTTTTCCGCGACTGCGCAGGCGCGGGTCACAAAAGCGTTCCCCAAGAAACTACGCAAGTGGGGGACGCAGAAAAGGTTAACAAAGCCTGTCAGCGCCGGTCCACCTGGTAGGGCGGATACTGTCTGTCAGGCCTCCGATCCGGTCGCGTGGACCGCGAGCGCGATGAATTTCGCATCTAGCTTCTTCGCTGCTGCCGTCACCTCGTCGCTCTCCAATACTGACATCAACGACGAGGGAAGATCGTGAGCTTTCGGCAAGCGTGCGTAGATTGTAAATTCCTGGCCAGCAGGCGATCGGGCGCAGCCCGCTTGAATGCAATTGCGGGGCGGTGATTCGCCGGTGCCAGTCTTCGGTTTCTTGAGTGTCGAAGGTAGGTGCCTAATCGGGAAGCCGCTCAGGCAGCGGCTTGCGTCATCAGGTTGTCGCGATAGTTCCATGGCATCCAGGCCGCCGGATTTTGCTTCATCTCCTCGGCGTGACGCTGTAGCTCGGTCAGGTAGTCGAACGGGTTGGCGTCGTTCAGTTCGCAGGTGTGAATCAGGCTCATGAACAGGTCGCCCAGCTTCGCTCCCTTCCGGGTTTTGTAAAACAGCGAATTCTTGCGATGACGAATGGCTTTCTTCAGTGCCCGCTCCACAATGTTGTTATCCAGTGGGGGCTCCCGCCTTCTGCAAGAACAGCGTCAGCTTCTCCCAGTGATGCAGCAGATACGTGATCGCCTTCCCCAGCCCTGAGTTTGGCTCGACCTTCTTTTCTTGAAACTGGGCTTCGAGCCAGGCATGCAGCTTTTTCATCACCGGCCCGCTATTTTCCCGGTGGAACCGCAGTCGCTCCTCCGCCGGCAACTTCTGCGCCCGCGCCTGATCGTCATAATGGTAGACCTCACCCAGACTCTCCAACACGTACCGGCACCCTTCGGGAAAATTCTCGATCACCTTCACGAACTTCCGCCGTCCGTGGGCATTACAGTTCGCCAGCACCGTCTTGAATGTGGCGGACGGCTTGGGCACATTGCAGGACAATCCATCGCACATTTGGATCGGCGGCGGCAACTCGGCCGCCCGCTTCTTCAGCACCGCGGCCAAGTTTTCTCCCGCGTGTTTGCACCCCGTGAAAAACAAGCCGATCCGATGTCCTCCAGAGATGCTCACGATCCCGCTGGTGAAGACTCCGGTCCGCTTGGCGGAGATATCCGCATCCCGCTCCAATCGCAGTACTCGCATCCCGGTATCGTCGTTGTGTACCACCTCCCCTTGCGCCGCCCTGGCGAATCAATTCCTGCAGGACGAATTCGAGACCCGCTGCAGCTTCCATCAGGATGTCGCACTGTGTGCCCGCCGGCAGCGGAATGCCCAGACTGGCTTCGAGAATCTCCAGCCGATGCCACGGAAACCCATTCCCGTAGCGCAACAGGGCAATCATGCTCACCGCCGTCGCGTCGTACTTCTTCTCGCCCACCCCTTCCGGGGTCGCGGCCGTGAATACATCCCCGCAACATGGCACCGCAACCGCTCCAGTTCGTACTGTGTGGCAGCGATGGGCGCTTGCCCACGAATCCGCAGCAGCACCTTGGGATCGCGCAACGGATAGAGCTTACCACCGCACCTCAGCGGGCAGGGATCTCCCTTCTTTAAAGACGCGTGTGGAACCTTGACCTGATTCGCCCCCTCGTATGCGTCGGCTCCCTTGCGCCCGTGACCGGGGGCCGGACTCTTCCGGGCTTGCGAGTCCCCCTGGGCGACTGCGTCACTCTGGGAGTCCTCCTTCTTCTCTCCCTTTTGGCGGCCCGCCTGCTCCAGCACCTTGGCGGTCTTTTCTGTGCTCGCGGGACACCATAGCTTGCGCAACGCTGCCAACGTGGTTTCCTTCTCGTTCAGCAGTTCCGTCACATGGCCCAGGGTGCGGATGGCGGCTCTCAGCTTGCGATAGCCGTCTTCGGAGAGCGCCGGCCGGGCCTGCTCCACGAAGGCCTCCAGTTCCGCCAGGGAGGCATCCAGCTTTTCTATCGGGGCCTGCATGCATCCGTCTCCTGCAGTAACTGGCGAAACCGCGGCGTCAGCGGATAGCCCCACACCTCCTTGATCGACCGGTTCGGACGACCCGTCTGATCGTCCTTGCCCCGTCCCGTGGTGCGCCCCATCCGCACCCAGTTGGCGGCCCGGTAGCAGGTCCCGCGAAAGCGTTCCGGATCGATGAAGGTTTCCAGGAAATAGATGGGGTGCCCGTAGAGGCGCTCCCAGTCCTGCGATAGCCGCCGGGCCATGTGCCCGAGGATGTGGGAAGCCAGGTGCGGCACCGCTACCCACGGCAGAATCAGAAACCGGGTATTGTAGGCGATCCACCGGATGTTGCGCCGCCGTGCTTCGCCACTCCAGTCGATGAACCGGTCCCGGCTGCCCAGGTGCCGCGGCGCCGAACTCCACGCCAGGCACGCCACCGGCCTCTCCTGCGCCCAGACCAGATACTTGAGGTGCTCGCCTACCGGTTGCTCGTAGCCCAGGTAGTGATGGCCTTCCATCAGGCTATGGAAAAGCGGCTCGTCGGCCGTTCGCCGCACGAGCTGAATGTCGACCGGGCCCAACGCTTTCAGTGGCATCGCCAAAGGCGTGGTGTCGATCAGGAAGGCTTGCGGGCGTGACCGCTCCCGGCGGTTCTGGCCGCGGATGTGGCAACGCACCGGCGGCAACTGGATCTGGCCGGCCCGCTCCAGCATCAGCAGCAGGCCACGGCAAACCACGTCACGCAACGCTCCGTTGGGCTGTTTCCACCCCAAGGCTTCGCACAGTTGACGCGACAGCTTCCAGCGGCTGCTGTCCGGATGTGCCTGAATGAACTCCCGCAGGAACGCAATCTGCTCGCTGGCGATCTCCTGTCCGCGGTAGCGCCACGTTTCCGGCATAACCGCAGCATGCCAGAGAAAAAAGCAGAACGTAAGTATTTTGTTTTGACTGATTTTGCGCCACACCGGCGCGGCTTCCGTATCCGGATTGCCGGCCGCCAGCAGCAACTGTGCCAGCTGCGCCTGCAGTACCTGCGACGGCTCGGTTCCGCTCGGCCACCATGCAAACCGCCCTTCGGACAACCGTTTCTGCGCCAGCCAGAACCCCTGCCCGTCATAGGGGAGAATCCGGATGGACGTTCTACTTCGGCTGCGGAAGAAAATCAGGCATCCCGAAAAGGGATCCGCCTGGAGTTTCTCGCGGCATAACCGGGCCAGCGAGTCGATCCCTTTTCGTCCGTCGACGGCTTCGACCGCCACCAGTATCCGCATCTGGGGAGTGATCTGGAAATGGTCAGATGACCATTTCCAGATTAATGGCAAGGATCTGATAATGCGAAGGAAAGCCTTCGGGAGCAATTAGGATGGTGTCAATGACACAGGTTCCTTGTCATAATCTGGAAGCGTGCAACTCTGGGACGTCACCCGGAGGTGCACATGTCCGATCAATACTTCAGCCATGAGGTGTGGCTCTCAAAACTGAGAGATCACCTGGAAGAAGAACGTTACGCCGCAAGGACTTCTCAGAGGTGCCTTGTTGTCGCCCGCCGTTTTTTGGCGTCTATCGAGAAGCAGCACGTGGAGATTGGTGCTGCAGGCGCGACCAACGTCGAACGATATCTGGAGCATGCCCAACGGAAGTATCGCCAGCGTCACGGTCATCCACCTGACTACAAGGGATGGCGGCCGGTGCAAACCAGCAGCATCCACATGCTCTTGCGCTTGGCGCAAGGCCAGTGGCCACCGGTATCGGTCGAGGTCACGCCAGCGGGGATCTTGCAGCAGCCAGATCTGTCGAGAGTATGCACGGTGGATGGGCGACCAGCGCGGGCTTGCCCCGATAACGGTGTTGGATCGCTGCGCTGAGGCACGTCGTTTCCTCGACTGGCTCGGAGATTGGGTAACGGGAGAGACACTTGTCGGCCTCACGCTTATTGAGGTGGACGCATTTGTGAAGGATCGAGTCAAGGCGCTGGGAAGGCGCACGCTCAGCGGCCTTGCCACGAATATACGGGCTTTTTGCGGGGTTGCACATGACTGGGCAAGCCACCCGCGATCTTTCATCCGCCGTGATCACACCTTCACTCCACGCATTCGAAGGCATTCCTTCCGCATTTCGAGCGCAGGAGGTAAAGGAGGTCCTGGCAGTGACGCGACAGGATCGCACGCCGAAAGGGATACGCGATCACGCGATCCTGATTCTGCTTTCCACGTACGGTGTGCGGGCGGGGGAGATCACATCTCTTCGTTTGGATGACGTGGATTGGCGCAAGGAGGCCATTCGGATTCGACACAGCAAGACTGGCGCCACATCCTATCTGCCCCTACGGCCGGAAGTGGGGAAGCGATCTTGGAATATCTGGAAAAGTCCCGGCCGAAGACGGCCATTCGAGAGCTGTTTCTTCGGTGCCACGCTCCCTTTCGTCCATTCCGAGGTGGGTCGAGCCTTTGGGGGCTGGTCCAATGCCGCCTCGAAGCTGCCGGGGTGGTACCCGCTGGCAAACGCGGCCCTCATGCTTTCCGCCATGCACGAGCGGTGAGCATGCTTCGCGCGACCGTGCCAGTGAAGGAGATCGGCGATCTTCTCGGCCATCGCGCCGCTGATTCGACCTTGGTTTACTTGAAGCGGGCGACGGAGGATCTACGTGCAGTAGCCCTGGAGATTCCGACTGGGGTGAAGGCATGAGAATGGCATCCAAATCGAAACCAGCAACGCCAGAAACTTACGTCCAAGAGTTGGTGCTGAGCGTTCCGATGGCACCGAAGCGTTATCTCTGGGTCCTGAACGGATTCCAACGTTTCGTCGCCGAACGGGCTGAGGACAAATCCGTGTCCGAGGAAGCAGTGAGGCTTTGGCTCAATGATCGAGTCCGAGTGTGGCCGATTTACAAACTCACGGAACGTGCTCGCATTGTGGACCATTTCCTGGACTGGATGGTAGACCGGGAAGCACTCTCAAACAACCCGTTTGCGGACCTGAGAACGGATTATGGACAGCGAAGGACCGCACCGGTCGTACGGGCACTGTTAGAGCCCGACTCGCGGGCGGCACTTGAAGCACTGCGGCCGGCGCCGCGTTTCGGCAGTTTTCTCGGTCCGGTGATGGGCGAGCATGTGGCTCTCATGCAGACCATGGGTTACCGCTACACCACGCAGGAGAAGCGCTTGCTTCGCCTGGACCGATTCCTTCAGAGCCGACAGGATCTTTCGGGCAGCTCCCTGACGGTGTTGATTCGGGAATGGGCAAACACACGATCCGGCCCCCAGCAGGCGCTGGAGTGCCAACTGACGGGCAGAACCCTTTCCCGGGCGCTTTCCCGCATCGATCCAACTGTCGAGAACTTTCCCTGGGACAAACGAATCCGCAAGGAAGCGCTTCGCCGGCACCGGCGGCCATATCTCTTCAGCGAACACGAGGTTCACTGTTTGTTGGAGACAGCGCTCAGCTTGCCATCTCGACAATCACCATTACGGCCACAAACGGCCCACATGATGCTGATACTGGCCTACTGCGCCGGTCTCCGCATCGGCGAAGTCGTGCGGTTGGACTTGGGTGATTTCGACGCGGATGATCGCACCATCGACATCCGCGGCACCAAGTTCTTCAAATCCCGGAGGCTGCCGCTTTCAGACAGCGTGGTTGCGGCACTGCAGACATACCTCGGCGCACGCAAAGAAGCGGGGCACCCACAAACCCTGATAGCCCACTGTTCTGGCAAGGTTCGCCAGCCGCCCGATACTCACACTCGATGGGCAGCGATTTGCTGGTTCGGATTCTGCGGCGCGCAGGACTCAAACCCGCGACCGGCCGCAGGGGCCCGCGCGTTCACGATTTGAGGCACGCTTTCGTCGTGAACCGTATGCTCGCCTGGTATCGCGAAGGCATCAATCCCCAATCACGTCTCCCGTACTTGGCCACGTATCTCGGCCACAAAGACATCAATTCGACGCTGGTGTATCTCACGATTACCCAGGAACTGCTTCAGCAAGCCAGTGAGCGATTTCGCGTGCGTGGAGTCGATGTTCTGCGAGCCTCAACAGGAGCAAATGCATGAAGCCGATTCCCTTTTCTCAGCTATTGCACGCCTTCTTCCACGAGTGGTTGGTGCAGCAACGCAATGTTTCCCATCACACCGTGTTGTCCTACCGGGACAGTTGGCGGCTATTTCTGCGATTCGTGGCTGCCGAGAAGACCAAGTCCGTTGCCAATCTCGGTCTGACCGATCTCACCGCAGTCGAAGTCCTCGCATTCCTGGAAAGCGTCGAACATGTTCGAAAGTCTTCGATTGGCACCCGGAACTGCCGGCTGGCCGCGCTGCACAGTTTCTTCGGCTTCGTTGCCGACCGCGAACCTTTGGCATCTGCGCAGTGCGCGGCGGTCTTGCGGATTCCTACGAAACAGGCGATTAAACCCGAGGTCGGTAGCCTGGACGAGAACGACATCAGCGCGATTCTCGCTCAGCCGAATCGGTCGAAGATCGAAGGGCAGCGCGATCACGTCCTGTTGGCTACCCTTTACAACACCGGCGCCCGCATTCAAGAGGCGCTGAACCTTGCTCCCGAGGCACTCCGTCTGGAAATACCTTTCCATGTCCGACTGCTCGGCAAAGGGCGAAAAGAGCGAATCTGTCCGCTCTGGCCCGAGACTGTCGAGCTGCTGAAGGCCTTTCTGGAAAGACAGCCGCGCAGGGAGAATGAACCCATTTTCGTTAACCGTTACGGCCGTCCCCTCAATGCCGGCGGCGTTCGTTTCAAGTTGAAGCAATACGTGGCGGCGGCGGCCAAGAAGGTTCCATCGCTGGCCGGCAAACGAGTTTCCCCTCATACGTTTCGTCACAGCGCAGCCGTGAGTCTTGTCGCCGCGGGTGTTGACGTGACGGTGATTCGCAGCTGGCTCGGACATGCCAGTCTCGACACCACCAATATCTACGCGCGAGCCAATCTTGAAACGAAACGCAAGGCTCTGGATAAGGTGGACGGTTCCGCTAGGCCCGACAAGCCTCCGCGTTGGAAGCGCGAGGCGAAACTGCTGGAATGGCTCGATTCGCTCTGAGCTGGTTTTCCAATCGAGTCGCCGCCTGATAATGAGAAGGTGCGCTCGGCCGGGTACCGAAGAGAACAGGCGTCCGGCCGTCTGCTTCGCATTACCGGATCCTTGCCATTAATCTGGATCATCTGGCCGCCTCTCGCCAGGCGCGCAGCAAGCCGCCCCAATCCAGCCTCATGCCCTTCATCGCGACGCGAATCTTCCCGCTGGCGGGTTCCAACTCCACTACACACTCACCTAGTCCCGCGGACGGCGACAACAGTTCCAAGAATGACGGCGGCCCTGATCTAGGCACCTTTTGAGAGCACTCCGCTTCGGGCGACAAACGCTTCTTCAACCGCATGTAATCCATTCGCAACGTCTTGGCTGTGAGGTGCAGGCCATACCGTCGTGCCATTTCGACGGCCTCTACCCAGAACGTCTCCGGCAGCCGTGACCGCGACGGTTGCGCGCTTCGCCACTCTTCCAATCGCTGCTTCAGTTGCAATAAATCGTCGGGGATCGTTGTCTTCTCGCGGGACATGCCCCACCGTACTACTCACTGCGGGGTCGAGTCACGCACGCTTGCCGAAAGCTCACGCTTTACCTCATTCCTTCCACCGACGCCACCAAATCCCCGGTCAACCGCAGTACGTTCCAACGGGCCTTTTCCACGGAGTATTGGGCATCGTAGAAGGCGATCCACTTCTGGTTTTCCAGAATGCGCGCCTCTTCCACCTGGCGCATGGTGGCGCGGCCTTCCTGCATCTGGGCGAGAGTCACGGAGAGTTGCTCGCGCGCTACTTCCAGGTCCAGACGGGAAATGTCGGCGCCGGTCCCAGCCTTCCTCACCTCTCGGAACGATTGCTGAAGGTCCGCGGCGAGGCGGTTTCGCGTGTTGCTCAACTCCAGCTTCAGGTGCGAGATGTCGATTTCGGTCTGGGCTACCTGGCCTCCTACTCCGGTGCCGGCCAACAGCGGCAGTTGGAAGGAGACGCCGAGCTGGCCGTTGTTGCGCTGGAATTTCTGGAAGAACTCCTGGTAATTATTGAATTTGGCGAACAGGCCGTATTGCGCCACCAGGTCAACCCGCGGCAGGCGCGCGGCTCTTTCGCCGCGCCTCTCCAACTGCTTGGACACGATTTGAGATTCCAGCCGGCGCAAGTCCTTATTCGATTCGAGCGCGCTCTGTATGGCCTGCTCCTCGGATTGCGGCAGAGGGGGCGCGGTCCGCTGCTCGTCCACTGGCCGCACACGGTCCTCGGCCGAAAAGCCGAGGCCAATGGCTAACGAGGTTTCGGCGGTGGCCTGGTCGTCGTCCAGGCCGTCGGCGATCTGGCGTGCGCGCGCCAGGTTGTACATCGCCGTCTTCTCGGCCAGCGGGAGGGCGAGGCCTTCACTCACCTGGGCACGGACGGTCTCCAGCACTTTCTCCTGGCTTTCGGTGTCCTTGCGGGCCAGCGCGCCGACGCGGGCGGCGCGTTCAGCATCCAGGTAAAGAGAGGCGATTCGATACGCCACCTCGTCCCGCTTGCTGACCACCGCCAGCGAGGCGCCGCGGGCATCCTCCCGGGCCTGCGCCACGGCAAAACTTTGCGGGCGATTGAAGAGGTACTGCGCGGCCTGCCCCTGCACGACGCTGGGAGCCGATCCTTCGATGCTCAAGGGGAAGCCATCGCTATACGCCAGTCCGCTGCCCACCGTCACGCGTGGGGTGAAGGGACCGCGGGCTACCCGGACGGCCTGCCGCGCCTTCTCTTCATCCAACCGAGTCAGGGCGATGTCCGGGTTTTGGCGGATGCCGGCTTCGACGGCCTGCCGCAGCGTCATGGGGTGGACCTCGGCGCGCAAAAGGGAGAATAGGGCGAAGAAAAGGAATTTGGCTCTGAACATGATTTGATTGTAGCTACCCAAGCCAAACCCAACACAGGCAAGAATGCCTGTGCCACGGCGTGGCAAGGATGCCAGTGTTAGCGGCGGCCGCCAAAGACAGCTAGCTCGAAGACCTTAAGGTAGCAATCCACGTCGGTGTATCCGATCTCGCGGAGCCACTGGCACTGAAGCTCTACAGGCGCCAGGATATTCGCCGCCTTGTCGGGACGGTGATAGTAGGTCTCCGCCACCTCGGTGCGGCTGGCGCCTGGATGCGCGCGATGCAAATGGTCGATGAACAGATCGTCATGGATCGACTCAACCCACGGGGAAGCAGACGAGACATGCTCTACATTAATGAACACGCCACCCGGACTCAACAACCCGAAAACCTCGGCGTAGACTTCCCGCTTGCGAACGTCCGGCTGGTGATGGATGGAGTAGCCCGAGACAATTGCGTCATAGGGACCGAACTCCGCAACTGAGCCTGTCCAGGATGCGATGGCGTAATCCACGTCGGCAAAGCGCACTGTGGCGTTCTGCGGTGCGAGGCGGCGTCTGGCAGTGTCGAGCATTGGGGCGGAGAAATCCGCCAGCACTCCCTCCGCCCGCGGGTGGTGTTGGAGGATCGCCGCCGATAGCACTCCATCGCCGCAACCCAAATCAAGGAAGCGGCGAATCGGCCGGGCGCAGGCTGCGATGAGCCGAAGCATGATATCGATCTGCTCCTGCGCCAGGGGGATCGCTCCGCGAACCCCTTCCAGGTAAACGGCAACCAGGGCGGATGTCTTCCAAACTTCGTCAGTGCGAGCAGGCATGTACCAGTGTATGCATAGACCTTGTCAGGCCAGATTGTTGCAATGGCAACGGCCGCCCTAAAAGGCGGCTGCAGCCAGGATTGGCATGACTATGGCATGAACATCGGCTTCTAGGACGGCTTCCGTAAAGCTTCAAGGATTGGGGCGACGACCCCTTCGGCGGCGGATGGAATTCGTGGAACATCGGGGTGCGCAGTCCGCACGTGAAGGAGCAGATCCTGAAGCCCGCGGATTCCCCAGTCTATATCTGTGAAGAGGCGTACTCGGATGCGCAGGGCTGGGTGGAAGGCGCGCTCCAGACGGCGGATATGATGTTGGAGAAGTGGTTCGAAGTGCCGGTGTTGTCGAAGTAATGTTCACAAAGCCCATGTGGGGCACCAATCCTGGCGGCTGTCGAATGGCCTTTTGTGGGGCAGGCAATCTTGCCTGCAGCCGGCTGAAAGCCGGCT
>PMTT01000867.1 GCA_003167275.1 Bryobacterales bacterium
CCCCCTCTTTTTCCGCGACTGCGCAGCCGCGGTACAGAAAACCCCGGCCAGGGTCTGGTGAAGGTGTGCGGCGAAGGCAAAACCGGGCGTCAGAGTATCGGGAGCCTTTCGGCGATTGCTCCTGGCGGCCCCCCGGGAGCAATGATTTGGGGATTCTGGGGCCAAAACGGGCCAAACAGCCCAGCCGGGCTCGAAGGGTGCCGCGGTCTAGCAGCGGCCAACAGCGAGTGAAACGACGTGGCATCTACCCCCAAAGCCCCAATCGGGGAGGATGGCCGCCTGGTCCACGCATGCCCTGCGGGTGGTACTGCGACACGAAGCTCACCGCCACGATGATGCTCCGCACTTCGCTCTATGCTCGCTACCTCCACCGAAAACCCCGCGGCGCCGGCCGATTCCTGCGTCGAATCGATCGAAGAGCGGCGCGAGCCGGCTCCTTTGGGAGCTGAGGAGCACCTCCCCAACAAGCAAACTACGATGGTACTGGTCCAGTCCGGCTCGCGTGAGATCTTGGGGATACCACTCCCGCCCGGGCGGCATCGGCATCTCGCCGAGGAAGAAATGGTTGGAATCGAGCAGGTCCCAACGGCCACCCATCACGCCCAACAGGCTCCTCATGGTGGCGTCGCGCGTCGTTTTGTAGACCTGGAAGCCGCCATAGTCGCTCTGCCGCCAGTAGACGCTGTCCAGGAGTTGGCAGGTCTCCACGAGCTTCTCGATCATCCTGAGCTCGCGCACGGACAGGCCCTCGGCATGAAACGGCATCTCGACCGGCTTCCAGCGGGCCAGCCGTTCGGCTTCGACGTGGATCGGTCGGCCGCCCGCATTCTGCTGCGCGTGGAGAAGCGGCTAGAAGCAGAAGGGCTGCCAACCAAGGGCGTTTCACAATTGCCATCATTTGAGGGCACTATCGTAACCGATTTCGATATTATGAAACATGGCCATAGAACGGGGACCATCACTCGAAGGCGCGCGCGGCGCGCGGACTAAGGCGGCCGCACCGGCGGTGAAGAGTCGCGACCGGGATCAGTACTTCTCTCGCGCCGTTGCCAAGGCGCTGGAGACGCTGGACATCCTTCAGGCGGCGAATGGACCCATGGCGCTGAACGAGGTGGCGCAGCGCCTTCAGTTATCGAAGACCTCCGCCTTCCGGCTGCTGCGAACGCTGGAGTCGTCGGGCTGCCTGACGGCGAGCGAGTGGGGCAAGTACTCGCTGGCGCCGGGCATGCACTCCGTGGTTTCCACGCAGACCGTGGCGCGGCTGCTCCGAACGGGCATCCCCTTGATGCAGCAGTTGAGCCGGCAACTGCGCGAAACCACGAGCCTGGCGGCGCTGTTCGACAACCGGATCGAGGTGATCGCGGTGGTGGAAAGCCCGCAGCCCATCCGCATGAGCAACATCGTGGGCCACATCCTCCCTCCGAACGCCAGTTCCCTGGGAAAAGCGATTGCTGCCTTTCAGAACGAAGAGCGCCGCGAAAAGCTGTTGCGGAGCTACGGAGTTTACCGGTTCACGGATCACACCATCACCAATCGCACGGAACTGGACCGCGAATTCGCGCGGGTGCGCGAGCAGAAGTTCGCCACGGACCTGGAGGAATCGGTCGCCGACGGGCACTGCTTCGGCGTCCCCATTTTCGGCGCCGCGGGCGAAGTCGGCGCGGCGATCAGTGTTTCGCTGCCAAAAGCCCGGGTCGGCGATAACGACAATCGGAAGGCGATACTGACGGCGCTGCGCGCTACAGCCGACCAGATCGCGTCCGATCTGCGCGGTGCCTGATGGAACCGATCACACGACGAACCCTTCTGGCGGCGGGTGGCGTTGCTCTCTCGGGCGAAGCCATCGCCGCCGGCGGCAAATATCCCCGCGATCTCACTAAAGAAGATGTGGATCGGTGGATGAAAGAGCTGTCCAACTGGGGCAAATGGGGACCGAACGACCAGGCGGGGACCATCAACCTGATCACCAACGCGAAACGCAAGGCCGCCGCGGCCCTGGTGCGCGACGGCGTCTGCGTGTCGATGGCGCTCGATGCCGACCTCCCCAAGGAAGGCTCGACCGGCGGTCCGCTGCCCGGCATGGGCGGTGCTCCTGCAGCACGCGGTCAGGGTGGGGGCGGAGCCAGCCGCACGACATGGACGCTGACCAGCCGGCCTCCCGGTCCGGATTCCCGCGACCTGGCGGCGTACGTCGTGGACACCATCGCGGTCTCCTATCACGGCAACAACACGACTCACCTGGATGCTCCGAGCCACCTGTATTACAAGGGCCAGATCTACAACGGGTATCCGCAAAGCAGCTACTCGGACCGCGGCGCGGGCAAGGACGATGTGATGTCCATGAAGAACGGAATCTTCACCCGGGGCGTGCTGTTCGACATCCCAAAGTTGAAGGGCGTTCCCTATCTAGGCGACGACGAGGCGATTTATGTGGAGGATCTGGAGGCCTGGGAGAAGAAAGCCGGCTTCCGCGTGGAGCCGGGCGATGCCGTCCTGGTGCGCACCGGGAGGTGGGTGCGGGTGCGTGAGAAGGGCCCGCTCGATCTGAACCGTTCCACCCCTGGATTGTACGCATCGTGTGTGAAATGGCTGCGCGAGCGCGGCGCCTCGATTCTGGGGAGCGACGTGGTGCAGGACGTCCGGCCTTCGCGAGTCGAGGGTGTGAACCAGCCGATTCACCAGATGGCTCTCCACTCTCTGGGCATGCCCCTGATCGACAACGCGGATCTGGAGGCGCTGAGCGAGGCAGCGGCCCAACGCCGCCGCTGGGCGTACCTGTTGACCATGAATCCACTGCGAGTGCCCGGCGCCACCGGCGGGCCGGTCAATCCGATCGCGGTTTTCTAAGCGGTGAAAGGAACTGGAATGCGAATTACGCGACGTCAAGCAGTCTCGGCCCTGGCCGCGCCTGCGTTCTGTTCGGCGACAAGGGCATTCGGCCAGAGCACGCTGCCCGAAATCGAGAAAGGGCCGTTCGACGGCTCGCTCGAAGGACTGAAGTCATATCAGATCCCCGAGTGGTTCCAGGACGCCAAATTTGGCATCTGGGCCCATTGGGGGCCGCAGTCGGCAGCCGAGGACGGGGACTGGTATGCGCGCAGAATGTACATTGAGGGCGGCGAGCAATACAAACACCACCTCGAGCGATTCGGCCATCCTTCCAAGTTTGGGCACAAAGACCTTTGCAGAATCTGGACAGCCGACAAGTTCGATCCCGTCCATTTGATGTCGCTCTACAAGAAGGCCGGGGCAAAGTACTTCATGAGCATGGGCGTTCACCACGACAACTTCGATCTGTGGAACTCGAAGCATCAGCCCCGATGGAATGCCGTCGCGACGGGGCCGAAGAAGGACATCGTTGGTCTGTGGAAGAAGGCCGCTCAACAGCATGGCCTTCGATTCGCTGTGAGTGAGCACCTCGCTCCCAGCTATCACTGGCTCGCCGTTTCCCATTTGCCATATTCTCATTGGCGACCACCCAATCGTGCATGACGTCGCCCGTACCGCCGTTGTCCCGATCGCCCACTTCCATCCAGATGCGCAGCGGCTTTACCGGGCTATTGGGGATGAGGTGTTCATGCAATTCCCAGGCGCCGTGCGGGAGCTCCGGGTCGACGGGAAATTGATTGTTGACGTAGGTACCCGAGTATGTGAGGACGCGGTGGTACTGCTCCGGATGAAACCACGCCATAGCCATGGCCACCGAACCGCCGGAGCTGCCTCCCATAGTCGCGCGGCCCTCAGGATCTTTGGTGAACTTCACGTTGTATTGCTTCTCGACAAGCGGCAGCACTTCCGCCTCGACAAACTCCGCGTACTTGCCGGACATGGTGTAGTATTCCAGACCGCGTTCGCTGCCCGGGCCGTCTCCGCTGCCGTTGCCGATGGAGACGGCGATCATCACGGGAACCCGATGCTGTGCGATTAGGTTGTCGAGCGCTGTGAACAGTCCGTGGTCAGGCCCATCCGCACCTATGATGAGCGGCGCGGCTGTGCCGGCGACATATTGTTGAGGGACATACACCGCTATCTTGCGTGTGTACGGGGCCGGATGGCTGCTGACAATCCTGCGGCCGCCGCCGGCAGGAGGGCCTGTCTGGCCGGCGGGGTTGGTGTCGCGCGCGACGCCAGGATAGAATTTGCTGTCGGCCGATTCCATGGTGAAGTCATAAATCATGCCGTGCGGCACGCTGTCTTGGGCCGTCATCTCAGGCGCCGGCGGGTGCGTAGGACCGAGGATGAAGTTTCCGTCCTGTTTGGGCGAAGCGCTTGCGCCGTCCGCTAACTCGGTTGCCGTGACATAGCCGGGAGTATGGGGATCGCGCGTCGGCGCCGGAGGACGCCCGGCGCGCCCACTTGGGGCCGCCGCCGAAGGTTGGGCCTGGGCTGGCGACTGGGCCGTTGCCGAACGGACTTGGGCGGCAGTTGCGGCGGTCAGCGCCTGCTCACCTGCCGGCGCCCCATTCGCTTGCAGAACGTTACGCCGTGAGGTTGAGATGAGTCTCCTTGTCCGTGCCTTGCGGCGGAAAACCGCCGACAGCTTCTCTAATACGGGCAGAGAGGTCCTTCGTCGTCTTAGCGCCCCAGCGCGCCATGAAATCCGGGCCGGCGAGCGGCGGGACTTGGCCGCCGGCCGATCGAACGACATCCTGCATGCCGGCGGGCAGGGAGTCGACAGGAGGAAGTTCGCCGGCGTCCCCGGTTCTTCTTAGGAAGGGACCGGTATGGCACTTTCCGCATGTGCTCTGAAACGCCGTTCGACCCGCGGCCGCCTGGGCAGCCGTAAAAACTGCGGGCGCCGGCGGTTCTTGTCCGGCCAGAACGATCAGTCCCGAGCCTGCAATGGCGCAGGCGGTCACTAGAAGTTTTTTCATTGGCTTACCCCCTCAGGTGCGGTTTCATGAACTGATCCCAGGCATCACGCAGCGCCTGCTTGCCTGCCTCGTCAAGCGGGGGCGTTGCGCCTCGACCGCCGCGGCCGGCCCCTCCACCGCCGCCCATACTGCCGCCGCGCGTTTTGGTGTCTTCCTTAAACACGCCACGGATGACCATGGTGTAGTTGCCGGCGCCGTTGATGCTGTTGAACGCCTGAATACGTCCGAACATGTCGAACGCTTCGCGCCGCTTGCCCGCGTGCCACAGATCGAACGCAGCCGCATAGAAGTCGGAGAGCACGGTGGTGGGGCAATGGCCCGAGAAGCCCAGGCGCATTTCATCGATCATGGTGCGGACACCGTTGCCGGAAAACACCGCCAGCTTGTCGTTGGTGCGCTCGCGGATCTGCGTCACCCGAGCCAGGGGATTCCCGGCCTCGTCCTTAACGCACTTCATGGTCGGTATCTGCTTGGCCATCTCGACCACAATGTCCACGCCGATATCGCCCTGGGTTTGCACGATCAGCGGCAAGTCCGTAGCTTTCCCGATGGCCGTGTAGTATTCCATCATCGACTTGTCGTCGGCCTTCTCGGGCGGCAGCGAGATGATGGCGTCGGCGCCGTTCTTGGCCGCGTGTCTGGCATACGCAATCGCCTTGTCGAGGTTGCCATCCTTGTCCTGCACCCCGATCACGAGAGACGTCTTGCCGCCCTTGCCCGCGGCCAGGATGGCCTCCGCGCCATCCATCCTCTCCTTTTCGGAAAGGGTGGTCCAGCCGCTGGCGATCTGCGGCCAAGCGAAGCCGTGGACCTTATAGCGATTGCAGAATTTGACTTCGTTCTGGAGGCAGTCCAGATCGAGCTTGTCGGACTGGGTGACCGGCGTCTGGCCAATGGGAAAGACGCCGCGCATCGGCTTCGCCCCGGCGGCATCGCCCTTGCCTGCGAGCGCCAAACCCAGCGCGCCGCCGCCCATCGTTTGCAGGAATTCTCTTCTTCCGGAAGCTTTTGATTGATTTTTCATCGGTCGATCCTCTTCATCAATTTGTCCAGCGCATTGCGATCGATCGGATACCCAAGCCCGGGCTCCNNTGGCGGGATGCGGCATCTCGAACCAGTAGGCGTTGGGCATCGCCAGTTCAAGATGGAAGTGCACCGCGAGATCGGTGGGATTGCCCCAGTTGTGCGGCGTGCACTCCAGATTGAAGGCATCGGCCAGCGCGCCCACCCGCATGGACCCGCTGATGCCGCCCACGTTGTCTGCGATCAATCGCGCCACATCGAGCGCACCACGCTTGATGTATTCGGCGAATCCGGAGATGGATGTCAGGAACTCGCCGACATGGAGCGGCAGGTCTAGAGCGCGGTTCAATTCCACCAGGCCTTCCAGATCGGTGGTGGGGATAGGATCTTCAAACCATGCGTAGTTGAGCTCGTCGAGCACGCGGCCGACTTTTAGAGCCTCGAAGAGGTTGTAGCGCTGCACGGGGTCGTGCGCCAGGACGAAATCGTCGCCCACGGCTTT
>PMTT01000518.1 GCA_003167275.1 Bryobacterales bacterium
GCAAGTGGGGGACGCAGAAAAGATGGAATCCGGGCCCCTGCGACCAGGGAAATGAGCCCCCCTCTTTTTCCGCGACTGCGCAGCCGCGGGTCAGAAAAACGTGTATACCGTACGCGATCCCAGCGAGCAGCGTCAGCAGAAGGGGGAATCCGCTTCCCGGCTCCGGCGCGGCCACGGCTCCATCCAACTGCAGTGCCACATCCGCGTTGCCGGTACGCAGGAACGTGGCGTCGGGGTAGCCGTTATAAACATCGTTCGTGCCCGCAAATGAAAAGCCGTCCTGCGAGAAGCTGATCCCGGGAAAAAAGTAGTCCAGGCCGAACCGGCTATCGGTGACAAATCCGAAGTGGTAGGTGGTGCCGCCCGTTAACTGAAAGGAGAAGGACGGGCTGAGGATCAGGCTGGGGGTGTCGCTGGCGGGCACTGCCTCACTGATGCTGAACAACAGGTTGGAATTCGTGCTGTCGAAGATCAGAAAGTTCAAATGTCCGCCGTCCAATAAGTTCGTGTAGAAGCCGAACTGGGTGAGCATGGTGTCCGAGGAGACCAGAATGGGTTGTCCCAAGCCCTGGTCCGGAGAGAACGTCGCGTTCGTTGTGTTGCCCATTCCAGTCTCGAAGACGACTCCCGCGAAGCAGGCCGGCGCTCCGAGCAGGGCGATGGCGAGAAGATAGTGTGAGTTTCTCATAGTGCCTCCTGTTAGTTGGGCAACTCGTTCAATTGCCCACTACGATGCCTGGCCCCGTGGGCGAGACCACCCCGCCATACTCGATGGTCGCCGGATGTCTTCCCACGCTGAGCTGCGAAGGAATGGTCACGTTGATCTGGAACAATCCCGGCGACACGATCCCGGCATACGAGACGACGGCCTTCACACCTCCGAGGGTGACTATCGGCAATTCGCTCAGCGTGATCGGCGCCGCGGGAATGACGCCGCCGGTTGACGCCCCTAGCCCGGTCGCGTACAACTCCACCACTTCGCCCGCTTTCGCCGGAAGAGTGCCCGCGACGTCGCCTATGATCGCTCCGTTCAGATGAATCGCCGCCAGCTCCTGGGCGTTGTTGTTCGCGGTGTAGGTGAAAAATCCCGGCGCCGCCGCGGCCAGCGTCGCCTGGAACGAGGCACTGACCGTGCCGTCGCGAATCACCTGGACGGCCACCGGGCCGGTCGCGGTATCGGTGGGCGCCTGCACGTTTAGTTGCGTAGGCGATACGTAGTAGACCGAAGCATTTTTGCCGTCGATGGTGACCAGCACGTGGTCGATCTCCGACGGCAGATCGGGACCATCGAACTCACGGCCCAGCCAGGTTCGCGTCGCGGTCCCGAGGTTCTGCCCGGTAATCGTTACCCACGACCCCGCAACGATCAGCGGCTGGTAGGTGGCGCCCTGCTCCACCGCTGTGACGGCAGGTGTCAGCAGCGTGCTCTGGAAGCTGGAGTACTGATCGCCCGCGGGCGCCGAATTGCCGAGCTGGTTAATCAGGTTCAAAACCATATTCGACAGGCCTCCCTCAAAGCCCGCACCATCGTCGCTGTTCGGGTCGTAGGCCGGGTTGCCGTTGAACAGCAACGCGAAGGAGTAGCCGATGGGAGTGTGGACAATTTCGGACGCGGTGCCGATCAGGTCGCCGCCTTTCGTCCATCGGTTGCCTGTGGCAAAGTTGTTGATCAGGAAGCCGAGGCCGTAGTAGGCGTTGGGTTCGTTGGGCAGATTCGGATTGACCACCATCTGCGCCAGCGTTGCGCTGTTGAGCAGGGCGGGCGTCCCCTGCCGTCGTCCGTCGATGCCATCGAGAAACTTCGAGAGGTCCACCGCGTTGGAGACCCACTCGCCGGCCGAGTCCACATTCTCGAGGAGCTTCGCATAGGGCCGCGTGACCGGCCCGGGGACCAGGGTTGGGAAAGGGCTGGTCCCCATCGGCGCATCGGCGGTGTCGTAGTAGGTCGCCTCTCCGTTGACCGTGTCCGACATGATGGTCGCACCGAGCTTTTGCCGCCCGATCCCGAGCGGCTTCAGGATGTTCTGCTGGACGTATTGCTCGTACGACACACCGGAGACCTTCTCGATCACGCGGCCCAGCAGAACGTATCCGAAATTCGAATAGGCGTAATAGGTTCCGGGCGGATGCTGGATCGGCTGGCTCAACATCGCGCGAATGCCGTCGGTGATGGTGCCGGGTTGCGCGTCGCCAAGCAAGGTCGCGGCTACATTCGGAAGCTGGCTGTCGAACGGCTCGCCGTACGCCACGCCGTTGAAATGTTGGGTGGTGGAGCGGTCCCAACCACCGGAGTGGTTCAGAAGATGGCGGACCGTGATCCCCATTAAATCCGGATTGAGAGTCTTCCCCGGGATCGGCTGAAAATCGGCCAGGATTCCGCCCGTTCCGAAGACCTTGGCGTCGAGCGAAAGCTTGCCTTGCTGATACAGCAGCAACACACCGACCGAGGTGAACGTCTTGCTGACGCTCGCCACCCGCATCAGGGTATCCGGCTTGACCGGCGTATTCGAATCGATGTCCGCACACCCGTAGCCACGCGCAAAGATAAGGCGCCCATTGTAGGTGATCGCCAGCGATGCGCCTTTTACGTTGTTGGCCTCGATCGCCGACTGGATTTGTCCGTCCAGAGGAGCGAATGCCGCCACTGCATTTCCGGTAACCGAGGTGGCGCAGGTCTGCGCGGGAAGGGAGGAAGCGAGCGAGGCGCAAGCCATCGCCAAGAAGAAGCTGCGAGTGGCCAGCCTCGAATGTCTGCAATTCACGCGGCGGTGATTCAGCAATGTAGTCTCCTTGACTGGTGTGAAGTATGCGTTTTACGCAGGGCCGTCCGCGAGGGTGGATCCCTGGATAGATTCTGAATTTTTTCTGTACGGCTAACTCATTGAATTTACGTTAGTACGGACGACCCGCGGCTGGGGTACACTTAGCTCGAAGGGAACCTGCCAGCCTTGTCCGAGCCTGCCTTCCGTCTGCGATTCGGTCCGTTCGAGGCAAATCCTCATACGGGCGAACTCCGTAACGGCGGCATCCCGGTGAAACTGGCGCGGCAGGCGTTTGAAGTGCTGATGCTGCTCACCGGGCGCGCGGGGGAGTTGGTCACGCGCGAAGAGATCCGCCGTGCGCTCTGGCCTAACGACACGGTGGTGGAGTGGGAACACAGCATCAACACCGCCATCAAGCGAATCCGCGGCGCCCTGAACGATTCCCGGGAGAGTCCCCGTTACGTCGAGACACTTTCGCGGCGAGGCTACCGGTTCATCGCTCCCGTGGAAAAGGCGGCCCTGCCCTCGTCGCCGTCTGGGCCCCCGAAAAATGCCCCGGCGGATGTACCGGATCCGCAATCGTTGTCGGGAAAGACCGTCTCACATTATCGCGTGGAGCAGATTCTGGGGCGGGGAGGAATGGGGGTTGTCTACCGGGCCGAAGATCTTCGGCTGGGGCGTCCTGTGGCCTTGAAATTCTTGCCCGCTGGGTATAGCTCGGATCCCGTGGCGACTGCGCGTTTCGACCGCGAAGCGCGCACGGCCTCGTCATTGAATCATCCGAACATCTGCACCATCTACGAGGTCGACACTTTCGAGGAGCGCACCTTCATCGCCATGGAACTCCTCGAAGGCGAGACTCTGCGGGAACGCCTGGCGCGCCGCGATGCCGGAGGCCTTCCTACGAGTGACCTGCTCGACCTGGCGATTCAGATGGCGGAGGCACTGGAAGCTGCCCACGAGCGGGGCATCATTCATCGTGACATCAAGCCGGCCAACATCTTTCTCACGCGCCGCGGCGAGATAAAAGTTCTGGATTTCGGCTTGGCCCGGCCGGCGCCGAGGCGTGTGAAGAGCGATCCCGCAGGCGTGGGGCCGGCCCATCCCACTTTGACCGGGGCCGCTCCGGGAACGCCGGTGTACATGTCGCCTGAACAGGGCCGGGCAGAGGAATTGGACGCGCGTAGTGACCTGTACTCGTTGGGGCTGGTGCTTTATGAGGCCTCTACCGGCTTCACTGAAGTGCCGGCCAACGGCCCTCTGGCTACCCTGCAGGCTGCTTCCCCGCGTCTGCCGGTCAAATTCCGTGAGATTGTCGCGCGGCTCCTGGATCGCGATCGGGAGATGCGGTACCAGAGCGCCGCGGATGCCGCGAGTGAACTCAAACGGCTCCGGCGCGATCTGGTCAGCGATCCGGGCGCAACTGCCGCCATCGATCCGGCTCACCACATTACGCCGGTCCGAATCCAATGGACCCGCATCCTGGGCATCGTCCTGCTGTCGTGCGTCGTGCTCGTGGCGGCAGCTTTCGAAGTGTTCCGGCTATGGCCGCCGTCCCAACCCGAACCCCCTCTGCTGGCCCAGCGGCTGACCAGTGACCCGGGTTATCACGTCGCGGCCGACTTTTCGCCCGACGGCAAGCAGGTGGCGTACTGTTGGAACGGCTTCCAGGAGAAGAACTACGATCTCTATGCGCTGACCCTCGCGGGCGGCGAGCCGAGACGGCTCACTACCGACCCGATGGTGGAATTCAGTCCGGCCTGGTCGCCGGACGGCAAATCGATCGCGTTTCTGCAGGGCGCCGCTGACGGTGTTGCTACCCTGATGGTCATGCCCGCGTCGGGAGGGCCTGCCCGGAAGGTCTCCGACACCTCCATGCACGTCTCGCCGCTATACCGAAGGATCGAATGGTCGCGCGATGGCCGCTGGATCGTCATGGAGGGCCAGGCCTCTGCGCAGGAGGGCTATCCACTGTATGCCGTCTCGATGCAGACGGGCGAACGGCGGCAAATCACTCACCCCGCAGCCAGCCAGGGAGATCTCTCGCCCGCACTCTCACAGGACGGACGCCTGCTGGCGTATGTCAAGGATGTGGGGAACGGCGTCGGCATTCCGTTTCTTCTGCCCGTTACGCCGGATTTAGCGCCGGACGGCGAGCCGGAGCGGATGAACTGGCCGGGATTCCAGAACGTGATCGTTCGAACGCCACGTTGGATTTCGGGAGGCCGTCAACTGCTGTTCACTTCGAATCGCGCCGGTCCCACCCGCTTGTGGCGCGCCGCGCGGCAGGGCGGATCGGAGCCCGCGGTGCTGGCCTCCTTGGGCGAAGACATTTCGTTCCCGGCGGTCTCGCCGGACGGACGGCAGTTGGTCTTTTCCCGTTCCTTCGCGGAGGCGAATATCTGGTCAGTTCACGGCGAGGCCCACCCACCGGCTCCGGTGAAGCTCACTGCGGTTACCCAGTTCGATTCGGTACCGGAATTTTCGCCGGATGGCTCCCGGATCGCGTTTGCCTCCGACCGGTCGGGCTTCAATGAGATCTGGGTCGCCAATCGCAACGGAGAGCGCGCACGGCAGCTCACTTCGTATCAGGGGCCCGTCACGGGTTCGCCCCGTTGGTCGCCGGATGGGAAATGGATCGCCTATGACTCGCGGGTGGAGGGACAGCCGGACATTTATGTGATTCCATCTGAGGGCGGCCCTTCGCGGCGTCTGACCAATGATCCCAGCGTCGACGTGATGCCGAGCTGGTCGCCCGATGGCCGCTGGCTTTATTTCTGTTCCTCCCGTACGGGATCGCGGCAGGTCTGGCGAATTCCATCGGGCGGCGGTGCCGCGGAGCAGATCACTCGTTTTGGCGGCTGTGCCGTCGTTCCCTCGCCCGACGGGCAGACGCTCTACTACATGAAACAGCCCGGCTCGTTTTCGTCGCTCTGGAAAGTTCCGGCCGGTGGCGGTGAAGAATTGCTGGTGATGAATAATGTGGTGGACCGCTCCTTCGCTTTGACCAATGAGCGTCTGTATTATGCCTCGCGAGAGGCGGACAAGCTTTACCCCGAGTTGCGTTATCTGGACTTGTCGTCGAACCGTACCGTGCTCTTGCTGCGACTGAGTGGAAGCCTCGCGGCGGGCATCGCCATTGAGGCCGGAGGAACCGATGTGTTCTATAAGCAGGTGGATCGGCAAGGCAGCAACTTAATGCTGGTGAATCAATTCCGTTGACGATTCTGAATTGCCATCCGGGCGCGGCACTGCATCCCGCGATCCAAAATGCTTATGTTTTCACGGCCTCCGGAAACGGTGCTCCATGTCACACTGTGGACGAGACTTACCTCGTTATGCTTCCTTGCTCGGCGTGGAGCAAAATGCTCCAAGATACTCCCCGGTAGGCAGGAGGTGAACCAGAGACGTTGTGGAATCCGGCCCCTGCGCCCAGGGAAATGAGCCCCCCTCCTTTTTCCGCGACTGCGCAGCCGCGGTACAGAAAAGCCCCGTTTGGGGGGCCAAACAATCCGACGGCGAACTCACTTGCCCTTCCGGTTAACAGCGCGACGGCCAGGGTTTGGTGGAATGGCCCAGGAAGGCGGGTCTCTCAGGTGCATTCATGCAACAGGTCTCCGAATTGCTCACGGCCCACGACCGCCTTGGCGATTTGGATGGTGTCGGTGCTGGGATCAATGGCGAGTACCTGCAGCCCGATCTCGTCTCACAGACTATCGTCCGGCGACTTCGAAAAGCGGGCATACAGAACGCCAGCCTGCACTCGTTGCGACATTCCAATGCGACTAACCTCCTCTCCAAGGGCGTCCCACTAGCCGCAGTTTCGGCTCGCCTGGGTCACGCGGACCCGAGCATAACGAACCGGATCTGCAACCACGCCCTTCCGGCGGATGACCGGCGCGCGGCGGACGAATGGGATGAGATCATCGGGCCTGTGCAGTGACGTTTGGCTGCCGCGCCATGACATGGCATGAACGCAACGCTCAATTGAGTGAGCCAATTTAGAATGAACAGGATACATGGTAGCGCTAACGGGAATCGAACCCGTATTTAAGCCTTGAGAGGGCTCTGTCCTAACCGTTAGACGATAGCGCCACGAATTGCTTTCATTCTACCAGAACCGGGAAACGCCGCGTCAAGCCCAAAGGAATGGGTGTCAAACTTGTATCCACCAGCGCTTTAAAAACGGGGGCGTCTCTCTGAGTTGCGCGCCGGGCTCGCGATGCGTTACAAAAAGGGGTCACCGACGCCACCGGTATGCCAATCCACAATGAAGCGGGCTCCCTCTCATGAGCGGCTTCATGAACCCCGACGAATTCGCCAATATCGCCCACAGCGAGAGGGATTTCTGGTGGTACCGGGGCATGCGGACCATCCTGTTTCGCATGTTGGACCCCTACCTCGCCGGGCGAAAAATCTTGCGCGCGCTGGATGCCGGCTGCGGCACCGGGTACTTCGCCCATCTTCTGCAGACCGAACGCCACTGGCCCATCGTGCCCATGGACATCAGTTGGGTCGGCCTGCGCTACGCCCGCGAGATGGGAATCCGCTGCCCCGTGCAGGGCGATCTGGCGAGCCTCCCGTTCCCCGACCGTGCCTTCGACCTGGTCATCTCGCAGGACGTGCTGTCACACCTGCCGCGAGGCGAAGAACACCAGGCGGCGCGTGAATTGTCGCGCGTGATGGCGCCGGACGGCTTGCTGTTCGTGCGCACACCGGCGCTCGACGCCCTACGCAGCCGCCACTCCGAATTTATCGTGGAGCGCCAGCGGTTCACGCGCCGCCGCCTGCTGGGATTGATGGCGGGCGCGGGTGTGCGGGCCATACGATGCACCTATGCCAATTCGCTCCTGCTGCCGGTCGCCCTGGCGAAATTCCGGCTTTGGGAGCCGTTGCTGCGCCAACCGGCCGCCAGCGGGGTCGACCCCCTGCCGCCATGGCTCGACCGCCTCTTGTACCGGCCCCTGGCGATGGAGGCCGCCTGGATGGCCGCCGGGCACGACCTGCCGGCCGGCCAATCGCTCATCTTCATCGGTGAGAAGATAGTGTGAGGGTGGGGGTGAGTGTTCCGAAATTCGCATCTCTAAGCGTCTTCTTCCCGGCGTATAACGATGCGCCGTCGCTCCCGCCATTGCTCCGCAAGACCTTCGCCGTGCTCGAAAAGCATGTCGCCGACTACGAAGTCGTCGTGGTCAATGACGGCAGCCGGGACAAGACGGCCGAGGTGCTGGAGCAGCTTGTCCACGAGCACGCCCCGTTTCTGCGAGTGGTGACTCACCCCAAGAACCGCGGGTACGGCGGCGCCCTGCGCAGCGGGTTCGCCGCATCGCACAAGGAATTCGTCTTCTACACCGATGGCGACGGGCAGTACGACGTCGGCGAGCTCCCGCGATTGCTGGATCTGGTGGGTCCCGATACGGGCCTTGTGAACGGCTATAAGCTCGACCGCCACGACCCGGCCCATCGTATCTGGATCGGCAATGTTTATAATTTTTGCGCGCGCCTGCTGTTCCGCATCCGCATCCGCGACATCGATTGCGATTACCGGCTGATCCGCCGCGAGCTACTCGAAAAGATCCATCTGACTTCCACCAGCGGCACGATCTGCGTCGAATTGGTGCGCAAACTGGAACTGAGTGGCTGCCACGTTGCGGAGGTCGGAGTGCACCATTATGCGCGTGAGCACGGGAAGTCGCAGTTCTTTCGCGTGCGTTCGCTGGCCATCACGTTCTATCAGCTTCTGCGATTGTGGGTGCGCCTGGTGATTCTGCGTTGACCGCGGCCTTACCGCTCAACCCATCGCTCCCGGCATCGCTGAGAATCCGAGGGGGCTCCGGAACCGCTTCCACCGGCAGGATCAACGTCCGGATCGCGACCCGCCCATCGAAGCCTTCTGCCAGAATCGTGTAGTGAGTAGTATGTTCCGGCACAATCTCCACGCAATGCTTGAACGAGGGATAGACTTCCTGGGAAATCGGCGCGATCCGCACCGATTTGGCGTTCTCCACGCCATAACACAATTGCGCCCGGTCGCCGGCCATGAGGATCCTCACGCTGGCATAGAACTGGACGATGCGCACCGGCCCGGGCCGCATGCCAATGGGGCGGATCCACTCGCTGGGCTCCCGCCGGCGCACTGTGCCGAGTGCCCACATCGCGAGCAGGAGGCCCATCGCGACCCACAGTCTAGTGAACCGTAGCAGCTTCATCCCAGCCTCCCTTTTAGACTCCCCTATTCCGCCACCGGATTCAAGTGCGTTACGCTGCTAAAATCATGTCCATTCGAATTGTGCAGGTAGATGCTTTCACCAATCGGCCGTTTGCCGGCAACCCAGCGGCGGTTTGCGTTCTCCCCGAACCCAGGCCCGAACAGTGGATGCGCGATGTGGCGCGCGAGATGAACTTGTCGGAAACCGCCTTCCTGTCCCCGCAGGATGGGGGATACAACCTTCGCTGGCTCACCCCCGCAGTCGAGGTGGACCTCTGCGGCCATGCGACCGTGGCCAGCGCGCACGTGTTATGGGAGGACGGGCACCTGCCGGAGGGCCAACAAGCGCGTTTTCACACTCGCAGCGGCCTCCTGACTGCCGACCGGCGCGGCGATTGGATCGA
>PMTT01000738.1 GCA_003167275.1 Bryobacterales bacterium
GCCAATCGAGAGAATCTGAGCGTACCCTGTACTTTCAGCCGCCGGGCGGCGGTGTGGCGGACCCCCTGGTCCGCGGGTGACCCCCTGGTCACCCATCCCGCGCTCGACCACCGATACTCATTCGCCTCCCGCACCAATCCTGCGCGCACGGGATTCTCCTCGATATAACTCCGGATCTTCTCGAACTCACGCTCATTTCGCACAAGGTGGTGGTAGCTCTCTTCTTGCCAAAAACAGCTTCCCGTCATTGCCAATATGGTGTTAGCCCGTTTGCTCGTGATGCCCTTCAACGATTTCGTTAGNNGCCGGTTGCCGTAGGTAAAACGGCCCAGACCGGGCTTCCTCCAGCAAGCGATCCATGGCGGCAAATGCCTGTCCGGAATTGACAGTTGCCGCCGGGAAAACCCGGTGGCAGGGCAGACTGTCATGGAGACGCCAGGTGAGGAAGACGGGCTGGTCCGTCTCGTAATCGTGCGGAAGTCGTCGCCGATAGAGGGCCATACCTGGATAGTTCGGCGAGAAGGCCGATTTCTCACCAAAGAAAAGGTCCGACCAGGGGGTCGGCCGCGGACGAGGGCGTCCGCCCCACCGGTAGCACAGTGCCGCTACGCCCAGCTAAAGCCGGACTTGGAGAATGGCAGCGAACGGACGCGCTTCCCCGTGGCGGTGAAGATCGCGTTGGCGATGGCTGGGAGAATCGGCGGCAAGGCGGGCTCTCCTAAACCGGTCGGATTGTTGTTCGACTTGAGGTAATGCACCTCAATCTCCGGGGGCGCCTGGGCCAGACGCACCATGGTGTGCTGGTGGTAATTGTTCTGCACCACCCTGCCCTTCTCCACGGTGATCTCCTGCGTCATCAACTCGCTCAGGCCGTCGATGATTCCGCCCTGCACGATGTTGTCCGCGGCGCCGGGATTGATGATCTGGCTACCGACATCCGCGGCCACCCATATCTTGTTGACCTTCACTTTATTCGCCGCATCCACTTTGACCTCGGCGACCTCGGCAAAGTATCCCTGATGGCTGAAATGGAAGGCCACGCCCATGCCCGTACCCTTCGGTAGCGTGCGCTTGCCCCACCCGGACTTCTCCGCCACCAACTCCATCACGCCCTTCATGCGTTCCGGATTCACTCCGCCGGGTCCGAAGCCGCCACGGCCCCCTGGCGCGGGCGCTGCCGCGGCGGGCACCGGCTGTGCGGAGTCCAGCAGGTCCAGACGGAACTGCACCGGGTCCTTGCCCGCGGCGTGTGCCAGCTCATCGATGAACGACTGGATCACGAACGCGAAGGCATTGCTCGATGGCGCGCGCAGGGCTCCGGTCCGAATGCCCAAAGGTTGCACGGAGGCGTGAAGGGCGTAGTTGGGGACGAACCGCTGCGGGAACTCCGTCGGCCCCATCGCGCCGGACGACACAAAGGTCTCCCCCTCGCCGTAGCTGATGAAGTGATTACGCCATGCCACTATTTTCCCCGATGCGTCCACCCCAGCTTTCAGATACTGGAAGCCGCCGGGACGATAATAGTCGTGCGTCATATCGTCTTCGCGGGACCATTGGAGCTTGACTGGAACGCCGATCTCCTTGGCGATCCAGGCGGCTTCGATCATGTAGTCGTTGGTCAGGCGCCGGCCGAAACCGCCGCCACCGCGGACCATGTGCAGATTGACCTCTTTCTCGGTGATCCCGAGCGTCTGGGCAACCTGACGCCGGCCGCCGCCGGGCTGCTGGCTATTGGTCCAGATATCGACCTTCCCATCCTTCCAATGTGCCGTCGCGCCCTGTGGCTCCAGAGGCGCATGCGCGATGAAGGGGTAGGAATAGGCGGATTCGACCACCTTGGCGGCGCTGCCCAGTGCCGCTTCCACGTCGCCATCTTCCTTGATCGACCGCTGGGGCTTCTGCTTGCTCATCTCGTCGGCCTTTTGTGCAAAGGCAACGCTGCTCTGATCGGCACGGGGGCCTTCGTCCCATTTGACCTGCAGCTTTTTGCGCGCGGACTGTGCGTGCCACCAGGTCTCGGCGACGATCGCGATACCGCTCTCGAGTCCAGGATCTCCGACCACGACTTTGGTGATGTCGGGCCGTTCCACCACGAACGCATGCTTGACGCCCGGCATCTTCTTGATGTCATCGAGGTTCGAGCTGACCACCTTGCCGCCCAGGACGCCGCACTTCTCGTAGACCGCGTAGAGCATGCCGGGGAGCTTGACGTCGATGGCGAACAGGGGCTTGCCCGTAACGATGCTGTGGACGTCGTTTCCAGGCTGGGTGTGGCCGATGATCTTGTAGTCCTTCGGGTCCTTGAGTTTCACGCTGGCAAGGGCCGGCGCGGGGAGCGCGGCTGCCTTGGCGGCCAGTTCGCCGTATCCGAGGGAGCGATTCGAGGCCTGATGCATGACACGCCCGGAGGCGGTGGTGCATTCGGCTTCCGGCACATTCCAGGTCTGCGCGGCGGCCGTAACGAACAGGGCGCGTCCGGCGGCGCCGACTTGCCGCATGGGAGTCCAGTTGTTGGGCGTGGCGGTACTGCCGCCCGCGCTCTGACCGTTGTACTTGGTATCGTCGAAATCGGCCTGCTCGATCTTCACGGACTTCCAATCGACGTCGAGTTCCTCCGCGATGATCATCGGAAGCATGGTCCGGACGCCTTGGCCGACTTCGGGATTCTTGGAAATGATCGTGACCGTGCCATCCGCCGCGACGCGAATGAAGTTGTGCGGATCGGGCGGGACCTGCGGCCCACCGCGGCCCTGCGCCGCCAGTTTGGGGGCCTCATACAAACCGAGCAACACGCCGCCACCGGCGAGTGCGCTGATTTTCAGAAAAGAACGGCGTTCCATTTGATTTCTCTCTGGGCGCTTCATTTCCTGCCTCCTCACTGTTGCCTCTCGGCCATCATCGACTTGGCGGGCGCGCTGGTCAACAGGCCAGCGGCCTTGTGGACGGCCTGGCGGATGCGGATATAGGTTCCGCAACGGCACAGATTCCCATTCATCGCCGTATCGATGTCTTTATCGGTGGGCTTGGGGTTTTTCGATAGCAATGCCGCCGCCGACATCATCTGTCCGGCTTGGCAATAGCCGCACTGCGGAACATCGATATCCTGCCAGGCCACCTGTACGGCGTGGGTGCCTTCGGCCGAAAGCCCTTCCACCGTTGTGATGGGCTGGTTGCCTACGGCCGAAACCGGGGTCAGGCAGGAACGTACGGCCTGGCCACCCAGGTGGACCGTGCAGGCGCCACACTGGCCGATGCCGCAGCCGTATTTCGTGCCGGCAAGATTCAGGATGTCTCGAAGTACCCACAAAAGGGGCATATCGGGCGGGGCGTCTACCGTGGTAGAGTGCCCATTCACGTTGAGTTTAAAGGCCATAGTTCTCCTCTCCGGGGGTTAGATCCAGCATAAACCATTGGGGAGGGACTTATTCACCTGCGTGCGGGCAAAATCTACTGTACCAATCCTTACCCCGGATCGGAAAATTCTGGTATGATACGGTACATGTTGGGCCGGTTTTCCCCAGGGCTGTCAGGCTGCTTCCTGCTTTTGACCGTCTTTTCCGTTGGCAGTACTCCTGCACAACAGGTTCCAAACCCATCACAACCCTCTGCGCGCGAACGCACCGAGCGGGCGGAGGCCTATACCAACGAACGCCTGGCGCTCTGGCAACAGCGCCTGAATCTGCAAGACTGGACCATCACGATCGTCATGGCTCGGGCCTCCGAACTCAAGCCCAAGACGCTAGGAAATGTCCATTGGGACCTCCCGAAGAAGACGGCCACCATTCACGTCCTCGATCCGGCGGACTATCATCTTCAGGATAAGGAGATGCTGCAGGACATGGAGTTCACGGTGGTCCACGAGTTGATTCACCTGGAACTGGCTCCCGTGCTCTCGGACTTGCAGCGCAGCGACGCGAATCGACGCGAAGAGGAGCACTCGGTGAACCACATGGCCGACGCATTGCTCAAACTCGACCGCGTCAAGTAACTGGTGGGGCGGGTCACCGGCTCATAGGCGTGGGCCGATCTCCAGTCCGCGGAATTGCGCCTGGCCGAAAGAAGGTGGATAATCTTTGAAATGAGATTACAACATCTGATTCTGCTATTCGTGGCGGCCCTCGGGGTGACGATGGCCGCGGATTCGCCCTTTATCGGCAAATGGAAGCTGAACCCGGCGAAGAGCCAGTTTGCCGGGACCACCACGACCTACGAAATGCTGCCTTCGGGCGAGATGCAAATCACCGCCGAAGGGCAGTCCTACAAATTCAAGATAGACGGCAAGGAGTATCCGGCGATGTGGGGCGCGACTGCGGCCTGGAAGCAGCTCGATCCCAACAGTTGGGAAACTACCATCAAAATGGGTGGCATGACGACCACGGATACCACCAAAATCTCCGCTGACGGCAAAACCATGACGGACACATCCAGAGGAAAGAAGCCCAACGGGGAGAACTTCGAGATGAATGCCACGTGGGTACGCGTTTCCGGCGGACCGGGGTTGGTGGGCAAATGGAAGTCCACCAAGGTTCAGGCATCCAGCGAGATGTGGGAAATTACTGCCAATGGCGACGACGGACTCACCATGAAGATGGTCGACTACAACGCGGTCTGCAGCGTGAAATTCGACGGAAAGGATTATCCGTGCACCGGCCCGACCATGCCCAAGAATTTCAACATGGCCGCTAAGAAAACCGGCGTGCGCTCCGTGGAATTCACTGAGAAGATGGATGGCAAGGTAGTCTACGGCGATCTTTTCACCGTATCGCCGGACGGAAAGACCATCACCGATGAAGCTGCGCCCGCGGGTTCGAGCGAGAAAGTCAAAATCGTCTACGACAGGCAATAGCGCCACCACTCGCGCCCACGCCGAGTGCGTCCCGACTTCCAGGACCACTCGCGCCACGAAGCGATTCACTGCTTTGGCGTCTCGCTGAAGCTGAACACGCCTTTTCCAGCTAGAGTCGCCGACTCGTTGATGTAGCTTTTCGCTGCCCGTCTCGGACGGTTGACGCGCCCATCGGAAACCATCGAACCATTGTGGACGCGTCTTGGTTTTGATGCGGGATTCGTGATGACGGCGCAGTGCGATAGTCTCAGCGACTCCATATTACCAACTGACCTCCGTCAGTCTCGTATTCTGGAAGCAGGAAGAACATGGCGAAGGCCCCCGATGATCGCGAACGTAAAGTGGCAAGGTCCGAGCGAGCGGATCTCGACTACGGCTTGGCGGAATATCGCGAGGAACTCAATACTTCGCAAACGGCTGCTCAATTCGACGAACTCATTGAGGCCGCTTCCGAGAGTAATCGCGATTGGATACGCCGAATTGTATTCGCGCTTCAGGATGGTGAAGTGCAAGGTCGAGCGATCGAGCTGAAATGCTTTCTGGAACGCGTGCGTCTTCACAGCAAATTACCGGGTGGGAATCTCCTCTCGGCCGCGATGTCGTTTTTGGATGGTGAGGATTATGAAAAAAGGCCCTGGGAAGACGATTCACATTTTCTTTTGGCCGCTTCGCAGTATGGAAGCACAAGTATCTTCTCTTTGACTCGATCCGCGCTTACGGATGGGAACACATTCGCTCGCAAAACTGCGGCAAAGTGGCTTCCTAAATATGCCCCCGAGGACTCTGTCGTTTCGCTACTTTTGAGCGCCCTGGACGATCCCGAATCTGAAGTGAGATGGTGGGCGGCAGTCCATCTAAGCCGCTTGGCTCCCCAGACGCCTGGGCTGGTTCCAGTTCTGATCAGCGCACTCAACGGTAGTTGGTACTCCTCGGCAAGAGTCGGTTGGGATTATGGTCTCACCGGCGCCGGCGAGGCCGCAGAGGCACTGGGTCACCTTGGCGCTCAAGGAAGCATAGCGGTACCCGACCTAACTAACGCCATTCTCGCCCTGGGCGAATATGATGCCCAGCTAGCCGCTCGATCAATCTGGCGGATCTCCGGCAACCACGACGCTCTTCGCCTGATAACGCCGCTCATCCCGAAACAACCGGCGGTTGAGAAAGTGGCCGATGAAATCAAGCAAGTTGAGCGTGAAATTGAAATACCGAAATCTCCAGACGATCCCCGGCATGCTTGTTTTGTCGCCCGATTTATGTGGCGTCCCGGAGAAGACGATTACTGGAGATATCGCACCCGCGACGGCCGGGGCGCATTCTAGATTTTGGTCCTACTGTGAACGTAGGCCGCAGTTGTCGCGGCCAGCGCGCGTACAGTCATCGTATGCCATTTGCCGCATCATGCGAAACACTTCGGCTTCATCGCGGTCCACCGCTTGGCTTTGTCCGGCCAGCCACAACACGCGCCGCGCGGAATTGTGAAACGTGATCCCGTAGGGATCGCCGCCCATCAACTTGACGCTGAATCGCAACTTGCCGCCTATCACGATGTTGTGCTCATAGTCGTTGCGGAACCCAATGTTGTTCGTGCTGTCACGCAACCACTTAGCCCAGTAGTCGCCCTTCGCATTCCCCTGCGCCCCCGCTTTGGCGAACCATCCAACGGCAAGTTGGCGGTTCTGCGGAACGCCAATTCCGAACTGGTAGGCGCGCCCCAGAGAAAACTGGCCATTCATCCATCCCTGCTGGGCGCTGGCCTGAAACAGGCGGGCAGCCAAGTCCCAGTTTTCTGGAACGCCTTCTCCCAATTCATAAAACAAACCTACTTGATTTTGTGATTCGGGTTCGCCTTGCGCCGCCGCACGGCTGTACCACGCGAAGGCAGCTTTGGCGCTTTGCGGCACGCCGTCACCCTGATCGTAAAGTAACGCCAGGCGAACTTGCGCCACAGCGTTGCCTGCTTCGGCTGCCCGCACCACAATTTTCGCGGCGCCTGCATGATCTCCAGATTGAAACCGCGCGCCGGCTTGACTATATATGTCGTTCGCCGGAAGTTGCTCGCAGTATCGCCTGGTCGCGACGCCACGCATCATTTTGCCGGAACCTGGTTCGATGCCCAGACACTTCTGCAATACTCCGGATGCCATGACCACGGGCACCGGTCCGGCAGCGAAGGAAGGCGAATCCATGGCCACGGCCAGTAAAACGAAAAGCACAGCGAGTTCGCCGCGGACAAGCCTACGCATCGCAATTACCTCCAACCAGAGACTGGCGGTAGTTTAGCATGAGTGGTCACAGGCAAATGAAGCCGCAGTTACTCGATGACCTGGTTCCTGACAATCCAACTTCGCGCTTGCGCCACAATGTTCGAGCGCGTCTTCTGTGATCCTCAGGCTGTGGAGGGGCCCAGTGCGTTGGGATTACCCTTTGACGCGAATAAACCCGATGAGTCGCCCAGCGCTTACATCGCTTACATACATAGTCTGCGAGGACGCGTAGAGCCACCGGCGAGCAACAGGGGGTGCTGCGGACGGGGTCAGGGCCTTTTTTAGCGCCAATAGGTCACCGGCCTGCCTCCATGGTTCTTGGCAGGGCAAGTCGAGGACCTGCCCTGCTGGGTTATGATGTCCCAGAGGCCCCTGAATGGACTCCACCTACGGACATGCGGTGAGTCTTGCCGTTCCGGTCTTCCTGTCGCTGATTGTTCTCGAACTGGTGGTCGACCGGGTGCGGAACACCCGCCACTACCACCTCGCCGATGCTCTCAACAGCCTGAGTTGCGGCATCATCAGCACCGGCATGCGTGTTTTCTTCGGCTTCCTCGGCCTTTTTGCTTATGAATGGGTGCTGGGGCGCGCGGCCATCGTGCAGCTTCCCGCGAGCAGTTGGTTGACCTGGATCTTTGCGTTCGTCCTTTACGATTTCTGTTACTACTGGCAGCACCGTTTCGGCCACACGGTAGGACTCTTTTGGGCGTCGCACGTGGTGCATCATCAGAGCGAGGAGTTCAACCTGACTACCGCCTTGCGCCAACCCGGCACCGGAGCGTTCACGAACTGGGTCTTTTATGTTCCGATGGCGCTTTTGGGAGTGCCGCTGGGGGTTTTCCTGCTGGTCGGCGTGGCGCAGCTCTTCTATCAGTTTTGGCCCCACACGCGCCACATCGGGCGACTCGGCATTCTCGACCGATGGATCCAGACACCTTCGAACCATCGCGTCCACCACGCCCAGAACGACATCTATCTCGACAGGAACTACGTGGGTGTCTTTCTGCTCTGGGACCATTGGTTCGGGAGCTTCCAGGAGGAACTGGACGAGGAGCCGCCGATCTACGGCATACGAGGCCAGTTGCGGAGCTGGAATCCGGTGTGGGCCAACCTGCACTACTACTGGGCCATGGCTCAGGACTGCTGGCATGCCGGACGCTGGCGAGACAAGTTGCGCGTCTGGATCGCACCTCCGGGCTGGCGTCCGGCGGATGTGGCCGCGCGCTTTCCGAAGGAGCCCTACGATCCGGTGCGCGATTTTAGCCGGTATGACCCGCCCCGGAGTCTGAGCTTAAGCCTGTACGCGCTGGTGCAACTGGGCATCTTGATTGCCGCGAATAGCCACTTCCTGGCCGTGCTGCCGAAGGAATCTTCCTGGCTGGATGTCCTGTATTTCGGGTTCATTCTGGTCAGTCTGGCGACCCTGGGCGGCGTCCTGGAAAACCGGCGGGAAATTCTGGTGCTGGAAGGAGCGCGGGTCGCGAGCGCCGGAATCGCCGCAGTGGCGCTGGGCTCCTGGTTCGGCGCCCGCGATCCGCGCGTCGTCCTGGCGATAGGGTTGTTCGCGCTGGTATCGCTCGGGTGGTTGTATGTGTCGGCGAGAAAGCGCCAATCGGGGGAACGCCCGGTCCCCGTTGGATCGGTTGAGGCCGCGGGCGATCTCTAGATGAAACCGCCGTGCTAGTATCTCCTCTAATGATCACGCGACCGAACCTACTGCTCGGGGTCCTGGTGCCTTTGCTTATGGCCGGCCCCGCCAATGGACAAACCCGCGGACGAGCGAAGCCGCAGCCCTTCACCGTAGTGGAGGCCACGATTCCCGAAATGCAGGCGGCGCTCCAGAGCAAGCGCACCACCTCCCGGGAACTGGTGACCCAGTACCTGATCCGGATCGCAACTTACGACCGGGTGCTGCATTCGCTCGTCACGGTAAACCCCAAGGCGCTCGCGGAAGCCGACGAATGCGATCGGGAACGTGCGGCCGGCCGAGTGCGCGGCCCGCTGCATGGCATCCCCGTGGCGTTGAAGGACAACATCCACACCACCGGCATGCCGACCACCGGCGGTGCGCTGGCCTTCGCGGACTTGATCCCGCCGTATGAAGCGACGCTCACCAGGAACTTACGGGAGGCCGGGGCCATTATCATTGCGAAGACCACCTTGATCGAACTGGCCAACTGGGTGGCAGGCGCGCCCACACCGATGTCGGCTTACAACGCGGTCGTTGGTTTCGGATTCAATCCCTACGATCCGCGGCGCGATCCTCGCGAAAGCAGCGATGGCCGCGCGGTGCTCAGTCCCGGCGGATCGAGTTCCGGCGCGGGGACAGCCGCCAGCCTGTGGGCGGCGAACGTGGGAAGCGACACCGGCGGCTCGATTACGCAGCCCTCGAACCAGGCCATGCTGGTGGGCGTTCGGCCGACGATCGGAAGGATCAGCCGCTACGGCGTAATCCCCATCACCGCCGACCACGATACCGCAGGACCCATGACGCGATCCGTAACGGACGCGGCGATTCTGTTGGGTGTCCTCGAAAGCGCGGCGCCCGATCCCAACGACGGCGCAACCAAGACCTGCACTCCGCCCGATAACCGGGACTACACGAGATTTCTGAAGAAGGACAGCCTGAAGGGCGCGCGCATTGGGATTCCACGAGTCTTTTATTACGAGCGCGTGAGCCTGCCGGGTGAGGAGCGGCCGCGCGGAGGTCTGAACGCGGAGCAGCAGAAAGTGATGGCCGAGGCGATTGAAATGTTGAAGCAGCAGGGCGCTGTGATTGTCGATCCGGTTGAGATGCCCAGCTTCGTCGACAAGGATCCGAAGAAGAACTTTCTACTGTGGCCGTACTGTTCCGGTGCGGAGCAAGCCAAGGGTAAGGACGATGGCTGCTCCGTGAACTTCAAATACGGCATGAAGCGGGATTTTAACAGTTGGCTGGCGAGTCTCGGACCGGCGGCTCCCGTGAAGACGTTGAAGGAACTGCGCGAGTGGAATCTCGCGCACGCCAAAGCGGGTGCGATTCGGTATGGCCAATCGAGGCTGGATATTTCGGACGAGATGGATCTGGAAGCAGACCGCGACCGCAACGACGCCGACGTCAAGAAGGATCAACTCCTGAGCCGTACGAATGGGATCGATGCGGTGCTCGAGGCTAATCATCTGGACGCGCTTCTGACGCCGGCGGCAAACGGGGCAGACCTCGCCGCCAGGGCTGGATATCCGCTGATCGTAGTTCCGTTTGGGATGGTCCCGAACTCACCACCGAACGGCCCACCCGGTGGCGCGCAGCAGCGGCAAGGGCCGTTTCCGCCGGGCTTTAACCCAAAGCCGGCGCCGTTCGGAGTGGGTTTCACAGGGACCGCTTGCAGCGAGCCGCGATTACTGGGAATCGCCTACGCTTTCGAGCAGGCGACCAAAGGTCGGGTGCCGCCAGCCTTCGCTCCGTAGGCCGCGCATCTTGTTCCTGGCGGGCCGTAAAGCGAAACCCACTCTGGTCCCGCATCTGGCGGGCAAGCCGAAAAGCGTCGAGACGAGT
>PMTT01000019.1:0-164 GCA_003167275.1 Bryobacterales bacterium
CCCGCGGATTGGTACAGGTCCGCGATCACCAGGGCGCCGACGGCGTGGGCGCGCTCCACGATCGCCGCCAAGTCCTGCAGGTACGAACTGCGAAAGGCGACGTGTGAGACCGAGACGAGCTGCGTCTCTTCGTCGATGGCATCGAGCAGCAGTTCTACCGGCAG
>PMTT01000019.1:228-18321 GCA_003167275.1 Bryobacterales bacterium
GTGACCGGCATCTCCCACCAGCCCTCTTCCCACGCACGGATGCCGCGGGTGGCCCAGGTGTCGCCGAACTCCTGGAGGCGGTCGGCCGTGCGCCGGGGCATGGCCCCCAGGGAATGGCTGATCATATAGGTGGTGTGGCCGAGGATGGGGAATTCCTTGCGCCAGGCCAGTAGAGGATCCATGCCTTCTATGGTACAGGGCTTCTATCGTACCGTCAGTTGAAAATCGATCACCAGGACCAGGGCATCGTTGGTGACACGGATTTCCGGCACGCTGAAATTCCGCAGTTCGCGGCGATAACCGGGATGGCTGCCGGGATCCTCCAAGAGCTTCTGCGTTTCCGACGCCATCAGATAACGGAAGTCGCGCCCCAGGCTGGCCGCGATGGCCGCACAGACGCGCCGGATGTAGAAGCTGGTCCTCGCCTCACTCACCACATCCACGTCCTTCAGGCCGATGTTTCCCTCGCGGAACTGAGGCGTCGCCAGGATGGTGAGGTCGAATGCATCGCCCAGACCCACCACTGTCCGAAGAGGTTCATGGCCGAGCGTCCCGTGAATCTGGCGTGAATGCGCAGTTTGCCGACATCGCCCTGGATGCGGGGGCGCTCCAGGTAGGCGAAGTTGCACTTGGCGTTCTGATTGCCGCGCACGTAGCGGCGGCCGTCCTGGGTGAAGAGCTGTTCGGCCAGCATGCGCTCCAGGGCGCCGAACTGGAGATGGAGCTCCACAGCACGGACGCAGAGCGGAGAGAGGAGCAGGGCGACGACCAGGCGGAGTGCACGTGGGGTATGCTTTAGCTTGCCAAAGTCTTTGTTGGGCAAGCTAAAGCTTACCTTACAAAGGCTGCTCCCTGGCTCCTGAATTAACAACTCATGAAGGTCGAATTAACACCACATGAAACCGGTAAACCAGACTTCGCTCGGGCGCGTTGTTCTGAACAGGAGGAGTGGTGGTTATGAAATCCAAATTGTTCGCGATTCTGTTACTGGCGGGAAGCTCTCTGTTTGCCCAACCAGTTGTCGTACGAGCTGGACTGGGATCTGGGTACTACCCTGCCCCGCCGCCGGCGCCAGTGGTCGCCTATAGGCCCGCAAGCCCCGGTCCGGGATACGCCTGGATCAATGGGTACTGGGTTCCGTCCGGACGGCGTTACGCCTGGACTGCCGGCTACTGGGCTCGTCCCCCGTATGTCCGTTCTTACTGGGTGGCTCCGCGATATTACGGTGGCCGCTATTACCGCGGTTACTGGCGCCGGTAATCCCGTGCGCCAGGTCCATTCCGGGCCTTGTTGCTGGTTTACGGGGGCGCGGGCGATGGTTGGGAGCGGCAGGGATGTACGCCTCCCCAGCCTCTCTCGCGCGCTCTCTTCATAGTCCACGATCAGCCCGCGGCGAGTAATGGTAAGGTTTCCTACGGCCCGTTTTTCAGGATCCATGGCTTAGCCGGCGGCCTTCCCCACAGCATTACAATCGAAGGGTGGGTTTCCACCTCGCTCAAATCAACATTTCCCGCCTGATCGCCCCTCTCGACGATCCCCGCATCGCCGACTTCGTAGCACAGCTTGCGCCCATCAATGCGCTGGCCGACCGCGCGCCGGGTTTCGTGTGGCGATTGCAGTCCGATTCGGGGAACGCCACGGACATCGCCTGGCCGGACGACCCGTTCGTGATCGTCAATATGTCGGTGTGGGACTCGGTGGAGTCTTTACGCCACTACGCTTACGGGTCGAAGCACGTCGAACTGCTGCGGGATAAGTCCAAGTGGTTCGGGAAAATGGAGAAGGCCACCTACTGTATGTGGTGGGTTCCCATCGGCCACCGGCCCACCCTGGCCGAGGGTCGGGACCGTCTCGCGCACTACCAGGAGCACGGCGCCACGCCCTACTCCTTCTGGTTCTCACGACGCTTCCCTATGCCTGAGTAAGACGGGCATTCTTGCCTGTGTTGGGGTTGTGTTGGGGTTGTGTTGGCTTGTTTGGGCCAGTGGAGCGGAAGCCGTGCCTGCATGCCGGCGTCGTCCGCGCGACACCGGGCGTGATGTGTTATAGAATCAGGCCGAGGTTATCCATGACCAGACAACTCGCTCTTGTACTCCTTTGCGCCGGGGCCGCCGCGGCCCAGGGGGTCGGAATCTTCGAGAACCACGCCGATATTGGGGAGACCCCCCGCAAGGGCTCAGTGGAATACAACGCCGGAGCGGGCGAATACCGTATCACGGGCGGCGGCGCCAACGTGTGGGCCTCCACCGATGCCTTCCAATTCGCCTGGAGGCGGGTGTCGGGGGACGTCACCATCACGGCGGATGTCGAGTTCGTCGGCAAAGGCGCGGTGGAGCATCGCAAGGCCATGCTGATGGTGCGGCAGAACCTCAATCCGGATTCCGCATACGCCGACGTGGCTCGCCACGGCGTCGGTCTCACGTCGCTGCAGTTCCGTCCAACCGCGGCGGCCGTCACGCAGGAGATCCGCTCGACCGTCGACGGGCCGGTGCGGGTCCGGATCGAGCGCCATGGGAACGAGTTCACGATCTTCGCCGGNNGGCGTCTGCTCGCACGACGCCAACATCCTGGAGACGGCGGTGTTCACCAACGTGAAGATCGACCCGCCGCCGCCCCCGCAGCGTGCTCCGCAGACGCGCTACCGCAGCAAGATCTCGATCTACGATTTCGCGACCAAGGCCGTGAAGGTGATCTTCACCGCCGATGAGACGTGGGAGGCGCCCAACTGGACGGTGGACGGGCGATACCTGCTGGTGAACTCGGGCGGCGGCCTCTTCAAACTGGCCGCGGATGTCGAGGGAGCCAAGCCGGAGAAACTGGACGTCGGCGCGGACGTGCGGTGCAACAATGATCACGGCTTCACACGCGACGGCCAACTGCTGGCGTTCTCGGCGTCTTCCGGCACCTCGCGCGGGTCGGAGGTCTTCATCGTCAGCGCCGATGGCAAGGACCGCCGGCAGGTGACTAACGTTCCGCCGAGCTACTTCCATGGCTGGTCGCCGGACGGGAAGTGGCTGGCCGTGGTGGCGCAGCGCAATAACAACTTCGACCTGTTCCGCATTCCGGTCACCGGCGGCACGGAGCAGCATCTGACTACCGACCCGGCGTACGACGATGGCCCGGATTACTCACCGGACGGTAAGTGGATCTACTTCAACTCCAACCGGGCGGCGGGAGATTGGGACATCTGGCGCATGCCCGCCGATGGGGCCGGGCCGAATGACAGCAAGGCGGAGCGAGTCACTAGCGATGAGTGGGAAGATTGGTTCCCGCACCCCTCGCCGAATGGGAAGATGCTGCTGTTCCTGTCGTTCCCTAAAGGGACGACGGACCACAACGGCAAGATGGATATTCAACTCAGGATGATCCCGATGCCTGGGAAAAAGGTCGGAAGCGCCAAGCCTCAGACGGTGCTCCAACTGTTCGGCGGACAGGGGACGATCAATGTGAATTCCTGGTCCCCCGATTCGAAGCGGTTCGCGTTTGTGAGCTACGAGAAGCTCCCGTAGGACAGGCCTACTGGCCTGTCAGGCGGCTGAGGGTGCGTAACCGTTTTGGGGATTTCGCGTTTCAACCGCAGCAACGCTCCCTCACGGTCGCGGCTCGGTTACGGCTGTTGCTGATTCCGCGTGAGTTACCGAGCCGCGACCGTGAGGGAGCGTTGCCAGGTGAGGACTTCCCCAAAACGGTTGCGCACCCGGCGGCTGAAAGCGGGCCGTCGCGGCGCCCAATGCCAATAGACTTGGGCCAACGGGCACCTCCCCACATCCAATCGCGTTGGGAGACTCGTACCCATGTACAAGGTAGCGAATGATTCTCCCGCTTTTTGGTCGGCGGAAATTCCGAGCACGGCTCCCGCGCCGCTCCGGGAGTCCCTGGCCTGCCTTTCCAACTGGGCAGGCCGGGGATACCGGGCTGACAGACCACAAAAGACGATGGTCTGTCCTACCCACGCGTCCCGAGCGCAAATCGCTATTGAATTCGCGGCCTTGTTCTGCTAATCTTCGTGCCACCACTCTGCCATGAACCCTACTCGCCTCGCGTTGCCCATTCTGGTTGTTGCTCTGGTGCCAGTACTCCTGGCACAGCCAAACCGCATCCACGCTCCCATCGAGACCGGCCGGACCGTGCTCTTGAGGGGCAACACTCAACCGCTAGCGGAGCCGCGAAGCGACCTCGGCCTGGCCGATCCGGCGCTGCGGATCACGGGCATCACCTTGATGCTGAAGCAGACCGCCAGCCAGCATGCCGAGCTCGAGCAGTTCCTCGAACAGCAGCGCGACCCGGACTCGCCCAATTACCACAACTGGCTCACGCCCGAGCAGTTCGCCGATCGTTTCGGCCTCAGCCACGAAGACATGGACAAAGTCGTCGGGTGGCTACAGTCCAGAGGCCTCAAGGTGGATGACGTGGCGCGCGGCCGCAATTGGGTAGTCTTGAGCGGAACGGTCGAGCAAGTACAGTCGGCCTTCCTCACGGAGATTCACCGTTACCGGGTGGAGAATGAGCTTCACATTTCCAACGCCACGGAGCCTTCCATTCCGGCTGCGTTGGAGAGCATTGTACTGGGAATCCGCGGGTTGGACGATTTCCGCCCGAAGCCAGGCAGCAAGCCGAGTCCCACTCCAATGCCCGGCCCGCATTTTACGTCGACGGACGGCTCGCACTTCCTGGCGCCGGGGGATATCGGCACGATTTACAACGTCAACCCCCTCTACAACCGCGGGATCAATGGAACCGGGCAGAAGATCGCGGTGGTGGGCCAGACGGATGTAGACCCCGCTGACATCCAATTCTTCCGCACGCAGTTCGGGTTGCCGGCGAACGCCCCCCAGATGATCCTGGTGACCGGCTCCACCGACCCCGGCACGAGTACAGCCGATATCGACGAAGCCAATCTCGATCTCGACTGGTCCGGGGCCATGGCACCCAACGCCACCATCATTTATGTGAATTCCACCAACGTCTATACCTCCGTGCAATATGCCATCGACCAGAATCTGGCCCCGGTGATCAGCATGAGCTATGGATATTGCGAGCCGAAGATCTCGGCGACTCCGGCCAGTTTCGCCACCTTCTTCCAGACCCTCGCCCAGCAGGCGAATGCCTCGGGAATTACGTGGCTCGCCGCCTCGGGCGACCAGGCTGCGGCGGCTTGCGACTATACGGGGAGCGCTGCGAAGGGCGGCTTGGCCGTAGGTCTCCCGGCCAGCGTGCCGGAAGTGACAGGCGTGGGCGGAACCGAATTCAACGAGGGGAGCGTGAATTTTTGGAACGCCACCGACACCGCCAATGGAGGCTCGGCGAAGTCCTACATTCCCGAGATGGTTTGGAACGATACCGCTGCGTCCATCGCGGCGAAAGGCGGGCTGACCGGCGGTGGAGGCGGCGTCAGCATCTTTTTCACCAAGCCCACCTGGCAGACGGGACCCGGAGTGCCCGCCGACGGCGCCCGCGACGTCCCGGATATCTCCTTCGCCGCATCGAACTTCCACGATCCTTATATTTATTCGATCGGCAAGACGTTGAAAGGCATCGGCGGGACCTCGGTGGCGACGCCGGTCTTCGCGGGCATGCTCGCTTTGCTCAACCAAAGTCAGGTAGCCAATGGGGCGAAGGCGGGGCTGGGGAACATCAATCCGGCGCTCTATGCCCTGGCGCAGAGTTCTCCCAGCGTCTTCCATGATGTGACTGTGGGCAACAATATCGTTCCGTGCGCCGCTGGCTCGACGAATTGCACCAACGGGAACATCGGTTTCAGCGCGGGGCCGGGGTACGATCGGGCTTCGGGGTTGGGTTCGCTGGACGCGTCGGCCCTGGTGACCGCCTGGAGCGGGCGCACTTCGAGCGGCACCACCACCAGCGTCACGGCCAATCCCGGCAGCATCCTCATGAACGCGAGCACGGTGCTGACGGCCACGGTGAAGGCCGCAACCGGCACCGCCTCGCCTACGGGAACCGTGAGCTTTGCGGTGAACAAGACTGCGTTGGGGAGCGCGACTCTCACCGGCTCGGGCGGCACCGCCACGGCAACGCTCACTGTGACCGGCACGCAACTCACGCCCGGGACCAATTCCATCACTGCGTCCTACGCCGGCAACTCCAGTTTCAATGCCTCATCTGGCTCGGTGACGGTGACTGTGACGGTGCCCACGACGGCATCGGTCGTGGTCCCTTCGGTTGTGCCGAGTGCGGTGTACCAGCAGGCGGATTCCAATGGGACACCCACGTGGTATTTCACGGTGCGGTTGACTGAGGTGGCCGGAGTTGCCACAACCTTGACCAATTTCACTTTCGGCACGCAGTCGCTGGCAGACCAGATCACCAACCTGTTTGGAAGCGCCAGCATACCGGCCAAAGGAACCCTTTCAGCCCAGTTGGGAGCTATCAACGTGACCGTGCCCTCCACGGTTACGCTGGGGTTTTCGGGCGTGGATGCAAGCGGGCAGAAGTGGAGCCAGACGGTTCCCGTCACCTTCTACGGCAAGCAGCTATCGGCGTCCATGGCGCTCGCGAGCTCGCCTTCCCCCGTGCATCAGATTCCCACCGGCGCTCCGCTTTGCGCCAAGGGAGTCCAGTTCTACCAGCAATTGAATCTGCAGGAGAAGAACGGGTACGGCGTGAATTTGACGCGTTTCGTGGCCAACGGCAGCGACCTCACAAGCAGCATCGCGTCGTTCTTCGGCTCCACGCGTCTGGCGGCCTTGGGAATGCTGCACGCCGGCCTCTGCTGGCCCAGTATCACGCCGCCCGTCAACGTCAGCTTCGAGGTCGACGGCACGGACGTCAATGGGAACAAGATCAGCGCGACGTTGTCGGTTCCGTTTCAAGGTCCGGCTGCCGGCGCAGGAGCACTCTCCGTCTCGAAGCCCTCGTTGGTCCTGGGCGCCAATCCCGAGGGAACCGCGACCGCCAATCTGAGCGCGCAGGTACCCGCGGCGCAGGATTGGACGGTGTCGGTGTTCCCTGCCAATCAGACGACCAGTTGGCTGGTGATGTCTCCGCTGGGGGCGACCGGGCCGACGACCGTGAACGTGACGGCGTCGGCGGCCGGTTTGGCGAACGGTGTGTACACCGCGACCCTGGTATTCCAATCGCAGAACACCAGCCCACAGTTTGTGAGTGTGCCGGTGACTTTGGTAGTCGGCGGCTCCCCGAACATTTCGATCACGGGTGTTTCCAATGCGGCATCCGGCGAGCCAGTAGCCGCGCCGGGGATGTATATGTCCGTCTATGGAACGGGTTTGGCGCCGACCGGGGAACCGGCAACCGTGCTGCCCCTGCCTCTCGACCTCTCGGGTGTGACTGCCACAGTGAACGGCGTGCCGGCGCCGTTGCAATTCATCTCTTCGGGACAACTGAATATCCAGGTGCCCTACGAAACGCCCGCCCCATTGAACCCGGATGGCACGCCCGACCTAACTGCGCCCGCGGTCCTGGGCATCAACAATAATGGCAAGGTGGCAACCTTCAACTTCCAAGTCAGTCCGGCCGCTCCCGGCATCTTTTACAACCCGGCCGATGGCTCTGTGGTTCCCCAGCCGACGGCCAGCCGGGGAGGCAGCCTCTTCTTCTACGTCACGGGAGAAGGCGACGTGTCGCCCGCCATTCCGACGGGGGTTCCGCCAGCGGCCGGCACGCCCGTGGATCAATTGCCGAAGCCGGTGCTTCCCGTATCAGTCACCATCGGGGGCGTGCCGGCGAATATCGTATTTATCGGGAACCCCTATTTGGTAGGGTTAACGCAGATCAATGTCACCGTGCCGCAGAATGCGCCCTTAGGAAAGGTGCCGCTGGTGGTTACTGTAGGCGGAGTACCGAGTAAGCCGGCGATGGTGACTGTGGGACAGTAAGTGCAGCGTGGGGTATGCTTTAGCTTGCCGAGCTCTCGATTTTGGTGGGCAGCTAAAGCATACCCTACAGGGAGTTGTGGAACGTCCAGTACCGGTATGCTCAACGCGCGCCCCATGGCGGCGCGCCACGATGCCTGAAAGATAATTCCGCAAACGTCCCGCCGGTCACCGAATTTCCATCGGATTTTCCCGGTTTCGTGCTTTATTAGATAGAGGTTCCCATCCAATGCCATCCACCGGACGAATTGTAAACACGACCATCCTGTTCGTGGTGCTTATCTTGGCGGCCTGTATTCCCGCCGCGGCGCAGCAGTTCCCTCAATGCCCACACATCGGGGCGAGCACCGGCTGCGCTTATTTGATCAAGATCACGGATACTGGCATTACCGTCCAGTCGGATCCATCGCAGCCCCCGTATGATCTCAGCGGCGACGATACGTTGGTCGGCGTGCAGAATAATTCATCGAATTCCATCGGGTCTCTGCCACTCTACGGTGGGGGCCTAACTATATTTCAATTCGACGGCAGCGGCATTTGCTCCAGCGGCATTACCCCGGCGCCACCCTCTTGTCCGTACGGATCGATTGGCCCGTACACCGCGGGCGGGACCGGCTATGAAGGTCCGGGCACTTCGTTCCAGAGTATCAGCACCGACCAGACTACCGGAACGGTGGTATTCAATCCCCCGATTCCGCCAGGTGGAATCAGGTATTTCGGCCTGGAGGAGCATATCTATGCCCAGTCGACCCCTTTGAGCATCAACTGCAACAACGCGGGTCCGACGCAGCCGGGGGCCTATTCAACCACCTGCACAGTTACGGGTGGGCCGACGCTTGACGGTTTTGGCGCGTCCACGTCCCCTGCCTACAAATGGTCTATCCTTGGCGGAACGCCCGGATTGTCCCTCAACACCGCGACCGGTAGTACGGTCACTCTCAGCGGCTCCGCTTCGCCAGGCTCCTACAGCTTCACTCTCGTGGTGACTGACAACAGTGTGCCGACCTCTCAGACGGCGGAGTTGCCATTCGCGGGATCGGTTAGCTTGTTGCAGGGGATCTGCAACAACCTCTTGTCGTCGGGCGGGGCTTTGTTCGGGCCGGGGGGACAGACCCTCAACACGGTGCAGGTGAACTCTCCAACCGGCTGTCCCCAATGGACGGCCACCAGCCCTGTCTCTTGGGTGACGATTTCGAATGGAGCCACGGGCATCGGGGTCGGCACGGTAACCTTCAACGTAGGGGCGAACGGAGGCAACTCGCGAACGGCCACGCTATCCATTGCGGGGAAGTCTTACATTGTCAACCAACTGAGTGGCGGCGGTTGCCTGTTCGGGGTCACTCCGCTCAAGTTTACCGTGCCAGTCGGCGGCGCCTCAAATCTTACTATTGGCGTAGGAGTCTTGAATTCAAGCTGCCTCTGGTCCGCGGCGGCCGACCAGGGTATACCCGGGTTGACTCTTGTCCCGAATGGGGCCGTCATGGGCACTGGGACGGTAACTTTCTCGGTCCCGCCAAACATGTCGGGTAACGGCCGCACCGGCAACATCGTGGTTGCCGGGCAGACCGTGACGGTGATACAGGCAGGCCCTCCCGGCACCTGCACTTTCACTTTGACGCAGCCATCCCAGCCATTTCCCGCGATCGGCGGAACTGGGACCGCCACGGTGCAAGCGCCGCCAGGTTGCGTCTGGCCGGCAACGCCCGCCAGCACCGTCCCGTGGATCACCATCAAAAGCGTTGGTGGATCGGGTACGGACACGGTGACCTATACCGTTGTGCCAAACCCCTTGATCACAGCGTCGCGAACGGGAAGTTTGACCATTGCCGGCCAGCCGTATGCCGTAATAGAAGCCGGCACTTCGCCATTCACCTGTGTTGCCAGCGTGGCATCGCCGCCTCAGGTCGCAATCGAAGGCCGGACGGAAGTGCTGGGCGACCTGCTGGTGCAGTGCGCGGGCATCCCCGGTGGTTCCCTGTCGACGGACATCTCCCTGACGTTGAATACCAACGTGACCAACGCGATTACCGGCACGAATACTTCCGACGCGGTGCTGATCCTGAACGGGAACGGGCCCGGGCAACCGGGCCTGGTGTCCGGTTACAAAACTATCCATTGGCCCAATGTGGTGCTGACGCCGGGGAGCTTCGGAGTGGCCTCGGTGCTGATCAGCAAGGTCCGGGCGGATGCGAGTTTGTTGGGAGCCGCGGCGAATCTGCAGTCGAGGCCGGTGACGGGAGTGGTGAGCGTGAATGCGAAGGTCTCGGCGCCGATAACCAACCCGATGCAAAATATGGCGACTGCCGCGCCGGCGTTGTTCTTTCAACAAAAACCGGCAGCCGCGGTGAGCGGGGGCCAGTCGATACCGGCGCAGTTCCAGGAAGCGAGCCCCACGGCGTTTCAAGTAGTGTCGGCAACCACCACGGCGACCCGCCTGCGGCTGGTGGTCAGCAACATACCAGCCGGAGTGACGGTGCTTGCTCCCGTGTCCCCGAGCGAAGGGGCGACCGCGGTGTTGTACTCAGGGACCGACGCCAACGGCGCCGGGGGATCGCCGGTTACGGGGGTCAGCTCCAGCTCCATACCGGTGACGAACGGGACGGCGATGGCAACCTGGGTGGTGCTGGCCGCGGACCCCACACAATTCGATTCGTATACCTTCCCACTGACATTCCAGGGTGCGACGGCCGCCAATGTGAGCCAGATACAGATGGCGCCGACCCTTGGCCCGATCAGTATGGTGAGTGTGGCAAGCCCCTTAGGGACCGAAGTGCCCGGGCGCCTTCCCGCCGTCGCTCCGGTGCCGCGATACCGGGACTTCACCCTACCGCTGCAACTGGTGAACCTGCGAACCGCCGCAACCGCGCCGCCGCAAACGGTCGGAGGAAATCTGACCACGGGGTCGAACGCCCTGACTTCCCATGCTATCGCGCATGCGACGGCGTCGAACGGGACGTTTACCGGCCAGTTGATGAACGACGATCCACCCTCGGCCCCGCCCGCGACGGACGTGGTGATCCGGGGCAAAGTGACTGGCGGCGGGAATATTCAAAACTGCAGCGTGCAACCCCCGGTAGCCAGTTGCACGACGGATCCGAATGACAGCAGCACGCAGGTGGTCAACGTTGGCACGCTGGCGCCAGGGGCGCAAGTGAAGGTAACCATCGTAGTGACATCGGACCCCTCCGTGTCGATCGGCGCCGTGGTGCAGACTCTGTTTACCGTGGGGGGCGATCAAGCCACGGCAGACCTGTCGGGAAGCGACGGCAGCGCCATCTTGGTCGTCGGGTCGACGACGGCAGCGGGCCCGCCCGCGAGTATCACGCCGACAAGCGGTACGCCGCAATCGACGGCCGTGGGAGCGCCTTTTGGGACTGCCTTGCAAGTGGTCGTCAAAGACTCAAACCTCAATCCGGTGAGCGGCGCCTTAGTCACGTTCGGCGCTCCCGCCAGCGGGGCCAGCGCGGCGTTATCGGGGGCGTCGGTTTTGACGGATGCCAACGGACTGGCCAGCGTGCTGGCGACGGCCAACGGCACCCCAGGCGGTTACAACGTAACCGCCACAGTCGGGGGCTTTACGGCGACCTTCGTTTTGACCAACACGCAGGGTCAGCCGAACTGTACTCCCTCCAGCACCGATCTGGCACAGTGTAAGCCGGCATCCCAGAGCAGCACGCTTCCGGGAACGCCGAGCGCCAGTATGGTCGTGGACGGCATTACGGACGGCGTTTTCGCCGATGGATCGGTGACCGCGACCAATTTGGAGAACAACCCGTGGTGGGAAGTGGATCTGGGCGCCTCGGTGCCCATCGGTTCGATCGTCGTGTGGAACCGAACCGACTGCTGCGGCTCGCGCTTGAGCGACTATTGGGTGTTCGTTTCCAACACGCCATTCAACAACTCCGATACGCCGGCGACGTTAAACGGGAATGTGGTGTTCAGCAGTCACCAGACCAGCGCTCCCAATCCCTCCGCCAGCATTACATTGCCCGCCGGCACGCAAGGACGCTACGTTCGGGTGCAGCTTTCTTCCCCAGGCGGCTACCTGAGCTTGGCCGAGGTGCAGGTGTCAGGCCAGGTAACAACCACGACCAGCGATCTGGCCCTGAATAAACCGGCCTCCCAGAGCAGCACGCTTCCCGGAACCCCCGCCGCCAGCGTAGTCGTGGATGGCAACACGGACGGCAGTTTCGGCGACGGTTCGGTGACCGCGACCAACTTGGAGAACAACCCGTGGTGGGAGGTGGACCTGGGTTCATCGGCGCCCATCAGTTCAATCGCGGTTTGGAACCGGACGGACTGCTGCGGATCGCGCCTGACCGACTATTGGGTGTTTGTCTCCAACACGCCGTTCAACAATTCCGATACGCCGGCAACGCTGGCCGGGAATGTAGTGTTCAGCAGCCACCAGACTACCGCTCCCAATCCCTCCACCTTTATTAATCTGCCCGGTGGCACGCAAGGACGCTACGTTCGCGTACAGCTTACTTCCCCGGGCTACCTGAGCCTCGCCGAGGTGCAGGTGATGGGCACGGGATCCACGACGAACAGCGATCTGGCCCTGAACAAACCGGCGTCCCAGAGCAGCACGCTTCCGGGAACCCCTGCTCCCAGCGTGGTCGTGGATGGGATTACGGACGGCAGTTTCGGTGACGGATCGGTCACCGCGACCAACTTGGAGAACAACCCATGGTGGGAGGTGGACCTGGGCGCCTCGGTGCCCATCAGTTCGATTGTGGTCTGGAATCGGACGGATTGCTGCGGCTCGCGCCTGAGCGACTACTGGGTGTTTGTCTCCAACACGCCGTTCAACAATTCCGATACGCCGGCGACGCTGGCCGGGAATGTGGCGTTCAACAGCCACCAGACCACGGCACCCAATCCATCCACCAACATTACGATGCCCGCTGGCCTGCAAGGACGCTACGTTCGCGTGCAGCTCACTTCCCCGGGCTACCTGAGTCTCGCTGAGGTGCAGGTTCTGGGTTCGGGAGGATCCTCGACGAACAGCGATATTGCACTGAATAAGCCGGCCTCCCAGAGCAGCACGCTTTCGGGAACCCCCGCCCCCAGCGTGGTCGTCGACGGCATTACGGACGGTGCTTTCGGCGACGGCTCGGTGACGGCCACGGCGAACGTGGAGTCCAACCCCTGGTGGGAGGTGGACCTGGGTTCTTCGGCGGCCATCAGCTCGATTACGGTTTGGAACCGTACGGATTGCTGCGGCTCCCGCCTGAGCGACTACTGGGTGTTTGTTTCCAACACGCCATTCAGCAACACGGACACGCCGGGGACGTTAAGCGGGAATGTGGCGTTCAGCAGCCACCAGACCACCGCTCCCAATCCTTCCACCAGCATTAGTCTTCCCGCTGGCATACAAGGACGCTACGTTCGCGTGCAGCTTTCTTTCGCGGGCTACCTGAGCCTCGCCGAGGTGCAGGTGTTTGGAACAGGGGGTGGAGGTTCGCCGACCAAGGCGGCCTCCCAGAGCAGCACGCTGCCGGGAACACCGCCCGCGAGTGCGGCCATCGATGGCAATACGGACGGCGTTTTCGCGGATGGTTCGGTGACCGCGACGAACAATGACGTCAACGCCTGGTGGCAAGTGGATCTGGGCGCAACTACCACGGTCAACACCGTCACGGTCTGGAATCGGACGGATTGTTGCGGCTCCCGGCTCAGCAACTATTACGTGTTTGTTTCCAATACGCCATTCGGGACTAACGATACTCCGACGACGCTGCTGGTCCGACCGGGGACGTTCAACGTTTTCCAGGCCGGGCCTCCCAGCCCGTCCGCCGGCATTCCGTTCGGCGGCGTCCAAGGCCGCTACGTCCGGGTGCAACTCACCGGCCAGAATTACTTGAGCCTGGCCGAAGTGCAAGTACAGTGATGCCGTGGGGCATGCTTTAGCTTGCCAATCCTAAGAGGATTGGTGGGCAGGCAAGCTGAAGCATGCCCCACGGGTTTTCAGCCCGAGCCGCCATCGTGATATATTTGGGGGGCCAATATGTTCCCCGGGGTGGCAGATTGAGGCCAAGTCGAATTCGCATCGTACGGTGCTGCTTTGCACAGTTTCTCCAAGGGTTCCGGTGTCTTACCCTATTCAAAAGTCCTGCGTGGGCATTGCTGTTGTTAATTCCCACGATTTTGGCGGCGCAATCGTCGCCACCCGGCTGCACCTACAGCCTGTCGGCCAGTTCGGCCACGGTGGGAGCGGTCGCCTCCACAGGAAGCGTGCAGGTTACGGCCCCCGCTGGATGCGCCTACACCGCTGCCAGCCCAGCGTCGGGTTTCGTTACCATCACAGCCGGCGCCAGCGGCTCCGGCAATGGCACGGTAACCTATAGCGTACCGGCGAACTCGGGCGGCTCCGAGAGTACCACCCTCACCATCGCGGGGCTGCCGTTCACCATCAACCAGTTGAATGGATGCGTGTTCGGCCTCACGCCGTCCAGCGCGGCATTTTCGGCGGCCGGCGGGAATTCCAGCTTCATTTTGGGCGCATCCAATTCCAACTGCCCATTTACCGCTACCTCCAATAGTCCCTCCTTCCTGGCGATCAACAGTTCCGTCTTCAATTCCGGCACTACCCTGATCAGTTACTCGGTGTCTGCAAACTCGGGGACCGCCGGACGCACGGGCACACTCACAGTTGGCGGGCAGACCTACACCGTGGTCGAAGCGGGCCAGGCGCCCTGTACTTACTCGCTGGCGCAGGCCACCCAGGCATTTAGCCCGACGGGTGGAACCGGGACGGCATCCGTGCAATCACCGCACGGCTGCGTGTGGCCATCCACCACCAGCGGTGTCTCGTGGGTAACGATCAATTCTGTCGATGGGTCGAGCGACGGTATGGTGAGTTACACCGTCCAGGCGAACCCGGGGACCGCCCAGCGGACGGGAACCTTAACCATCGCCGGTATATCATACGCCGTCGTTCAAGCGGGCGCCTCGCCCCTGAACTGCACGGCCAGCGCCGCGGCGACGCCGCAAGTCGCAATCGAGGGACGAACCGAGGTCCTGGGCGACTTGATCCTGACTTGTACCGGGTTAGTCGGTACTCTGACCGCCGACATCTCCCTGACGCTTAATACCAATGTGACCAACACCATCGCGGGGGGCACCACCGACGCTGGTTTGCTGGTGAATGGGGCCAATCCACAACCCGGACTGCTCTTGGGGAACAACACCCTCGATTGGCCAGGGGTCTCCCTTGTGGCGGGAAGCAGCGGGGCGGCCACGGTGCGCATCACCAACGTTCGCGCGGATGCCAGTTTGCTGACAGCCCCGGCAAGCCTGCAATCGGTCCCGATCACGGGAGTGGTGAACGTGAACGCGACGGCGGCAGTGGCGGTCCCGTTGACCAACCCAACGCAGATTCTGGCTTATGCGGCGCCAACCGTGCTCCTCCAGCAAGGAACGTCAACGACGGGAGGGTCGCTGACCAGTGTCTCCGTCCAGTTTCAAGAAGCCAGCATCGCTGCCTTCCACGCATCATTCGGGACCACACCGGCAACCCGTCTGCGGTTGGTTTTGACCAACTTGCCTTCGACGGCTCAGGTCTTTGCCCCCATATTCCCCATGGAAGGGACGACGCAGGCACAGTTGTATTCGACCGATGCCAACGGTCTTGGCGGATCTCCGGTGCCGGTAACCTCGGGTTCCTACCAGCAGGTGCCGGTGAACGCACAAGGAGTCGCAGCCGCCACCTGGATTGTACTGTCGGCCGACCCCACGCAGTTCGAAACGGAGACGTTCCCTTTGCTGCTGCAGTATGTGACCGCTCAAAATCTGAGCCAGATCCAGATGGCAGCGACTCTTGCCCCCGTAAGCCAGGTGAGCGTGGACAGCGTGGTTAGCCCCGCGCCGAACGTGCCTCGCTACCGGGACTTTTCCTTGCCACAACCCCTCGTGAATCTGCGCGCGACCACCACGGTGCAAGCCACCTCCGCGTCAACCCTTTCGACCACGGGGCAGGCGACCGCCACCTTCACAACCCTGGTGGTAAACGACGTTCAAGACACGCCGGCGACGGACACGACGATCCAGGTCAAGATCACCGGAGGCGGGAGTATGTACGGTTGCCAGTCCAATGCCGGCACCTGCACCATGTCGGGCAACCAGGCCACGGTAACTGTGGGCACGCTGCCGCCGGGGCACTCGGTGGCCGTCAATGTGTACGTGACGGCGAATACCTGCCTCGCGGACAGGTGCGAGGTGGTCCACGAAGTGAGCACGGTGAGCGACCAGCCGAACGCGGATTTATCCGCCGGCAGCGCCAACAGCATCTTCTTAGTCAATGGATCGCCCCTGGGCACGCCTTTCAGCATCACTGCTTCAGGCACACCCCAATCCACTCCAGTGGGAACTCCTTTTGCCAATCCGCTCCAAGTGACCGTTACGGACGCAGGCGGTAATCCGGTGAACAACGCCACTGTCTCTTACACCGCACCCTTGTCCGGTGCGAGCGCTGTGTTGTCGAGTGGCACGGCGATGACCAATGCCTCCGGGGTGGCGAGCGTGACGGCGACCGCCAACAATACCGCGGGCGGCCCCTACGCCGTTACGGCAACCGTGATGGGACTTGCGGGACCGCTGCCGGCGGTGTTCACGCTGACCAACACGCTGCCTCCCATTCCACCCAACGGCGATGTGGCGCAGGGCAGACCGGCAACCCAGAGCAGCACTCTTCCGGGAACCCCGCCCGCCTCGGTGGCGGTGGATGGCAACACCGATGGCGCGTTCTTCGATGGTTCGGTCACGGCGACCAACCTGGAACCCAACCCCTGGTGGCAAGTGGACCTGGGCGCCTCGACGTCCATCGGTTCCATCGCGATCTGGAACCGCACGGATTGTTGCGGCTCCCGTCTGTCGGACTATTGGGTGTTCGTTTCCAATACACCGTTTCTCCCCACCGATACGCCCACCACGCTGCAGTCGCGGGCGGGAACCTTCAGCATCCACCAAACTACGGCGCCCAATCCCTCCGCCACGATCGCGGCCATCACGCAAGGCCAGTATGTCCGCGTGCAACTCAGCAGCCCTGGCTATCTGAGCCTCGCCGAGGTACAGGTGTTTACCGCGACGAATCTGGCGTTGAACAAACCGGCCTCCCAGAGCAGCGCGTTTCCCGGGTCCCCGTCCGCCGGGGCAGCCGTGGATGGCAATACGGACGGTGCTTACGCCGATGGCTCCGTGACCACGACGAACCTCGATACCAACGCCTGGTGGCAGGTGGACTTGGGCGCCACGGCCACAGTCAGTTCCATCGTCATCTGGAATCGCACAGACTGTTGCGGCTCGCGGCTGAACGACTATTGGGTATTCGTCTCCAATACGCCGTTCCTTGCCACCGACACTCCTTCCACTCTGGCGCTCCGGGCGGCAACATTTAGCAGTCACCAGACCACCGCGCCCAGTCCCAGCACCAACATTACGGTGGGCGCGCAGGGTCGTTATGTTCGGGTGCAGCTTACCAACCCGAACTACCTGAGCCTCGCCGAAGTCCAGGTGATCGGTACGGGAGGAACCCCGGCGCCCGTGGATCTGGCGCAATTTCAGCCCGCGACCCAGAGCAGCACGCTACCAGGAACCCCAGCCGCCGGGGTGGCCGTGGACGGAAATACGGACGGCGTTTTCGCCGACGGCTCCGTGACCGCGACCAACCTGGATACCAATGCGTGGTGGCAGGTCGATTTGGGCGCCTCCGCGTTGGTCAACTCCATTGTGGTCTGGAACCGGATGGATTGCTGCGGCTCCCGGCTGAGCGACTATTGGGTATTTGTTTCGAATACTCCGTTCCTCGCGACGGACACGCCGGCGACTCTGCAGGCTCGGTCGGAAACGTTTTCCAGCCACCAGACGGCAGCCCCCAGTCCGTCCGCGATCATTACGAACTTCTCTCCGCCCCCCTGTACCACACCGGTCTGCCCCTTAGTCGTCCAAGCAACCCAAGGGCGGTACGTTCGTGTGCAGCTTACGAACCCGAACTACCTGAGCCTGGCGGAGGTGCAAGTGTATGGGTCGGTAGCGACTCCGACGCCGGTTGTAGTGGCCACCGAAAGCAGCACGCTGCCGGGAACCCCGGCCGCCGCGGTGGCCATCGATGGCAATACGGACGGCAATTACAATGACGGTTCGGTGACCGCGACGAACCTGGACACCAACGCCTGGTGGCAGGTCGATCTGGGTGCCTCCACTACGGTCAACACCGTCACAGTCTGGAATCGGACGGATTGCT
>PMTT01000414.1 GCA_003167275.1 Bryobacterales bacterium
CCAATTCCAGTTCCCGGCACAGCGGCGCTACTCACTCAGGAGACCGTATAGGAGAACGGTATGGGGAACGAAGCCTACGAACGCAGCAGCGCTGGTGCGGTCCAGAGGCTGCAGTGGTCCGGTCCGGAGTTTTCAAGGGTGTTCATCGGTGGCCCAAATTGTTTTTCAGGTGGCGCCTACCAAACCCTCCCTTCCCGTTGGTGAACCACCAGCCATGGAGGCGCATCTTGGCTCTTAAACCCTCCAGATGCGCCTCCCGTTTTCGAGCCGCCCTTGTAACCCAAAGAAACAGAACACTTTAGGACGGCATGATTAATAACTTGACTCACCAAAACACTTGCGTCACCGGAGATTCACGAGGTTGCCACACCACAGAGCTCCCCACCTTTTCTTATTCGTGTTCATTCGTGTTCATTCGTGGCCCTGATTCTTTCCCCTCGATCTTCCACTCTCACCCCTCCAAGGTGGTGACCCGCCCACCACGCTAAACTGACAATAGATGTCGCGAAAAATCCTCGTGTCGGCGGGGGAAGCCTCGGGAGACCTCTACGCCTCGCTGGTGGTCGAGGAACTGCGCCGAATCTCGCCGGACCTCGAGTTCTTCGGCTGCACCGGGCCCCGAATGCGCACCGCCGGCGTCGAGACCGTGGTTGACGCGGCCTCGCTCGCCGTCGTGGGACTGCTCGAAGTGGTCCCGCACATCCCCCGGATCTTAGGCGAAATCCGCAAACTGTTAGCCGTGGCCTGCGACCGGAAACCCGAACTGGCGATCCTGACCGACTCGCCGGATTTCCACCTCCGCGTGGCGCGCCGCCTCCACCGCGCGGGAATCCCCGTGGTCTATCTGGTGGCCCCTCAGGTGTGGGCGTGGCGCAAGGGCCGCCTTCCGGGGATGCGCCGCACTATCCGCCGGCTGCTCTGCATTTTCCCGTTCGAAGAGGAGTTCTTCCGGCGCGCGGGAGTGAACGCCACCTACATCGGCCATCCCCTCGCCGGGTTGATTCGCCCGTCGCTCACCCGGGACGAGTTTTTTCGGAAACACAGATTGGCGGCGGGGCGTCCATTAGTAACGGTGCTGCCCGGAAGCCGCCGGGGTGAAGCGGCCCGCCACCTGCCGGCGTTGCTGGACGCCGCGGATCGGCTGTACCGGGAGCAGGCAGTGAACTTGGTCCTGCCGGCATCGGCCCATACGGGGGTCGCGTTTTTCCGTGAGCGCTTGGGTGGCTCACCGATTCTGGCGATAGAAGGAGAAAGTTGGGATGCCTTGGCTCACGCCGATCTCGCGCTGGCCGCAAGCGGAACGGTTACTGTCGAGGCGGCCCTGTTGGGAACGCCCATGGTGACGTTTTACAAGGTGACGACCCCCAGTTGGGTCGTCGGGAAACTGTTGGTGCGGATCCCGTTTTACTCCATGGTGAATCTGATTGCTGGACGCGCCCTGGTCCCCGAGTTGATGCAAAGCCGGATGACCGGGGAAGCGCTTGCCCGCGAAGCGCGGCGGCTCCTCACGGACGAAAAAGCGCGCCAGGACATGAAGGCTGGGCTGGCTGAGGTCCGCGACAAGCTTTCACGCGGCCCTGTGGCACTGCATCACGTCGCAGCATCCTTGCCTCTGTGTTTTGATTCCCAGGAATCCCAGGCTGGAATGCCTGCGCCGCGGCGCGCCGCCGCCATCATTCAAGAAATTCTGGAAGGACAGGTTGTACATGTTTCTTAGACGTCCCACTCGCACTGCCCCCGTTGTGGCCGGCCTGCTGCTACTCGCCGGAGGCCTTCGGGCTCCCGCCCAGGAACGCCGTAATTCTTCGCGCATCGATGTCGAGCAGTACACCATTGAGGCGGAAGTCACGCCCAACACCTCCACCATCGCGGCCAAAGCCACCGTACGGTTCACGCCGATCGACGACAACGTCACCTCGGCCTCGTTCGAGTTGAATAACGCGCTGAATGTCTCTCGCGTGGTGGACGCGCAGGGCAAGCAGATCAACGCCTCGCGCAATCAGCAGGACTTCACCGTGCGTCTCAGCTTCGACCAGCCGCTGCCCAAGGGCCAGCCCGTTACCATCACCTTTTATTACGACGGCCGGCTGACCGGGGCGGAAGATTCTCCCATCTATGGCATCAAGTTCGCCGCCATCCATCCCGATTTTGCCTATCTGATGTACCCCGCGCGCTGGTTTCCGATGAGCGGCTATTCCACCGACCGGTTCGCGTCAGACCTCAAAATCACCGTGCCGATGGGTTACTCGGTGTTGGGCAGCGGGGTTGACTCGAAAGCGACCGCCGGCGACAAGAACACCTTCCAGTTCCGCTTCGAGCATGCTTCGTTTCCCGGCAGCATCGCGGTAGTGAAAGACCAACCCGTGTCGGTGCCGTCCGAGGGAGTCACCACGGCTCTTTACCTCCGCGGACCCGAAGCAGAGTTGGCCCAGCAGTACGGCACCGAGATCGGCAAGATCATGTCGTTTTTCACCGGCAAATTCGGCCTTCCGCCTTATGCCAATTTGACGGTGGTGGAAACCGAAGCCGGCTGTCCCAACGGTTTCGCAGCGCCGGGACTGATTTTTATCTCTCCGCGCGCCATGACCCGCAACGTCAATTCCCGATTGCTGGCCAACGAGGTCTCGCGGCAGTGGTGGGAGGCGCTGGTGTCTCCTTCCACGCGCAATCACCTGTGGCTCACCAACGGTCTGGCGACCTACTCCGAACTGCTGTGGAACGAATCCGTGAGCGGCGCGGGCGCCCTGGAAACCGGGATGCAAAGCGAAATGGTGGGAGCCCTGACCATCGACCAGGTCCCCATGATCCAATCGGCGCGGCTGGAGGATTATTCTCCTGAGCTGTGGGCACTCACCGGCAGCAAGGGCGCGGCGGTGATGAACATGTTGCGCTTCGTCATTGGAGATGAGAAGTTCTTCAAGACGCTGAAGGACTACGCCCAGCAGAACGCTTGGAAATCCGTGAACACGGATGACTTCAAGAAGGTCGCGGAGGCAGACTCCGGGCAGGACCTGGGCTACTTTTTCATCCAGTGGATCGAGTCCAGCGGCGCGCCGCAGTTCAAGTTGGAATACACCATTTTCCGCACGCAGAAGGGTTTCCGGGTGATGGGCAAGATCTCGCAGGACCTGGATACTTTCCGCATGCCGGTGGACTTGCGGATCATCACCGAAGGCGACCCCGAGGAGAAGCGCGTGGAAGTGGTGGGCACGTCTTCGGAGTTTTCGGTGGACACGTTCGGAAAGCCCAAGAACGTGGAGATCGATCCCGGCAGCCGTGTGTTGCGCTACAGCGACCAAGTGCGCGTGGCGGTAGCCATCCGCCGTGGGGAACAGTTCGCCGAATTGAGCGAATTCTCCGATGCCATCAAGGAATACCAAAAGGCGCTGGAGTCCAACCGCCAGAGTTCGCTGGCACACTACCGGATCGCCGAAGTGGAGTTCCTGCAGCAGACCTGGCAGCAGGCCGCCAACGATTTCCGTGAAGCTTTGAACGGCGATCTCACACCCAAGTGGACGGAAGTGTGGGCCCACATCAACCTGGGCAAGATCTTCGACGTGACCGGAGCGCGCGACCGGGCGGTCAACGAATATAACCTCGCCATCCGGACCAAGGACAACACGCAGAACGCCCAGGATGAGGCCTCCAAGTACCTCAAGACCCCCTACGAGCGGCAAAAACGCCCAGAGCAGTAGAGCGCCGACGTGGCGCAGACTCTCAGTCTGCCGCGCCGNNCCGAGACTCGTCTCGGCGCAGTTTCGGAGTGTACCAATTCCGGCCTGTAGCCAAGCGCACCTGCGGCTTGTGCTGCTCTGCGTGGCAACCTTTCAAGCTGCGGACCCGTTATCAACGGGTCCAGGCCGATTGAAAACCGCGTCCGGAGCTTGAAATTCTGCCCCACAGCTTCCCGGCCGCCTGCCAGCGCTTTCCCGTGGTACCTTAGCCCTGATGGCGCAACAACTTTGGCTCATTCGCCACGGCGAAACCGAATGGAGCAAGTCTGGGGCACACACGGGTCGCACGGATCTTCCGCTCACCGAGGTCGGGCGCGAAAACGCATCCGCCATGGGCGGGGTTCTGGCAGGCCGACGATTTACCCTGGTCCTCACCAGTCCAATGCAGCGCGCGCGGGAAACCTGCCGGCTGGCCGGCTACGGCGACGCGGCCGAAGTGGACCCCAACCTCTGCGAGTGGGACTATGGCGACTACGAAGGCCGCACCACGCCCGACATCCGGAAGGAGATTCCCGACTGGTCTCTGTGGGTTGCCGGCGTACCGAACGGTGAAACCATCGGCCAGGTGGCTGGCCGCGCCGACGCAGTGATCAAGCGGGCGCTTCAGACCGACGGCGATGTCGCGCTGTTCGCGCACGGCCACATCCTGCGCATCCTGGCGGCCCGCTGGGTCGGCTTGCCGCCCGAAGTCGGGCGGTTCCTGGCTCTCAGCACTGCCTCGCTGAGCACGCTCGGATATGAACGCGCCACGCGTGTGATCAATAGCTGGAATCTTACGGTTTCGGGTTGATCAGCCCCACCCGAACGGGTTTGTTTCCGGGCGGAACCTTGCTGACCTTACAGGTCAACTGTAGCGACGCCACCGCGCAAATCACGCGCGCGCGATTGCGGTCGGAGTCCGGCCCGCTGAGCACGACCACCTCGCGTGACGGTGCGAACACCTCCATCACCCGGATTCGCTCCGCGCCGTTGTGGAACAGCACCAACAGTTCCTCATCCTCCTTCAGCGCCTTCTGCATGGCCGCGATCTGCCCCAGAAAGGTAGCGGCCACATTCTCGGGCTGTGGCGGCGGAGGGGGATCTTTGGTGGTCGCGGAAACCAGCGCCTGTTGCGCGATCTGCTTGGTTAAGTCGCCCAGTCCCATTCTGGCTTTGATGCTAGCACGTAGCCACCCCGTCCACACTCACACCTGCGACCCGGAAATGATCAGCCCGCCGACGATGATACAAGCCCCGCCCACTACCAACCGCACGCTGGGCACTTGTCCGAACGCGAGCCAATTGATGGCTTGGGCGACCACAAAGAAGAACACCACATACACGCCCAGCAGTCGCCCGAAATCCCACGGAGGGGTATTCACCACATACCCGTAGGCGAAGAGCACCACCGCTCCCGCTAACAGGAGCCCGGCGCGCAAAATCGCCGTCGCGTGCATGCCCTTCCGAACCAGGGCATCGCCGCCCGCTTCGAGCAGCGCCGCCGTAAACAGCACCAACAATGTTGTAAGAGTCGTCATAGAATTCGGATGGCCTACCTCGGCCGGAAGTCTTCGCGATGGATCACGAACTCCGGATAAGCGCCGGCGCCCAGTTCGTATAAGTCCAAACCGTGTGCCTCGCCCTCGGCGGAAACTCGCTGCGGATAGAACCGGTTCAGAAGCCGGTTCAACGAGTACGTCATTGGCAATACTAATGCCACCAACGTCACGACCCCGGCAAGTTGCGCCAGCCACTGGTTCGAGTTACCCGGGCCGACGCCGTTGAGCGCCCAATCCTGCGGGATCCGCGCGAAGATTCCCACCGCGAGCAACCCCCAAATACCGCCCACCGCGTGGACCGAGATCGAGCCCGCCGGATCGTCCACTCGCAGCCGCGTGTCGACCCACTCGACCGAGAACGTGACCAGTGCGCCGGCAATCGCTCCGATGATCGCCGCCGAAGCCGGGTTGACCAAGGCGCAGACGGCGCTGCTGGTAACCAGACCGCCCGTCCACCCGTTGGCGCAGAGGGAAGCATCGGGCCTGCCATACCGGATGCGCGTGATGCCCGCGGCAGCCAACCCGCCCGCCGCGGCGGAAAGCGTAGTATTCACCGCTACCAGCGTGATGCCGGCGGCAGAGCCTCCGAGCAGGAGCAGGCTCCCGCTGCCATTCAGGCCGATCCATCCCAACCAGACCAGGAAGCAGGCAAAAAGGACTAGCACCGCATTGTGGCCTGGGATGGCGGCGGGCACTCCCTCCGCGCCATACCTCCCCTGGCGAGGGCCGAGGATCGCTGCGATCGACAGGGCAGTGAGGCCGCCGACCGCGTGAATCGTGCCGGCGCCGCCCACATCCAGAAGGCCGTAGCCCCATCCCAGATTGGCTCCAAGTTGAGCCAGCCAACCTGCGCTCCAAACCCAATGCGCGAATAAGGGATACGTCCAGCCAGCCAGCAGGGCGGCCGATGCGCAACTGGCTCCCAATCGCCACCGGTCGTTTCCGGCGCCGAGCGGGATGAGCGCGGCAATCCCCACGCTGAACATCTGCAGCCATACCGTCATGGCGGCCCGCGATCCGTCGAGCGGAAGACCGCGAAGAAAGAACGGCTCTGCCCCAATCCAGCTCCAGGACTTTCCGGCCAGCATGAATACATTCGCGGACTCTCCGGGAGAGCCTTGCCACGAATGGCCGCAAACGAAGTATGCCAGGGCAGCTACCGAGATCACACAGATCGAGCCCAGGAGCGCATGAGCAGCGCTCCGCGAACGCCCTAAGCCGGCATGAATCAGGGCCAGTCCCGCGCCTGCCAGGGGGACCATCAGGATCAACGCGGCGCAAAGCACCTGCGTAATGTCGGACCACACGGGAGCCTGCGTCATCTGCCGCCTCGCGGAATCGGAGAGAGTGCTGGCCTGGGGCCGCACGCTCGATCTGACCGCTAATCGAAGCCTTGAGGATAGCGGCCCCCTGCCCCGATATGCAATGCCGCCAACAAGAATTTTCGGATTGCCACAATAAGAATTATCTATTTCCCATGGACATCAGGGACCGATTAGACTGGACCCTAATCGACCAGACAATCAAGGCGACCCGTCCGCATTGGGCGTCGCGCGCTAACGTCCGTCTTGACTCCTTAGTTTTCGGGACACTTCAGGAGCGAACCGCATGGCAGACAAAGCTGAAATCGTAATGAAGCAGACCTTAGGGCTGACCGGCCTGACGATGAACGCGATGGCGCTCATCGCACCGGGCGCCTTCCTCTGGCTGACCTTCGCCGCCCAGGGCACCGCGGGCGCCACTGCGCCGGCCATGTGGGCGGGCATTGTCCTGGCGCTGCTGCTGTGCCTGGCCACGGCAGTCTGCTATGCCGAGATGGCCAAGCTCTATCCCGGCACGGGAAGCTCGTATTACTTTGCCGAGCAGGCGTTCCTCAACCATGAGGCGGCGTGGCCGTATGCGCGTCTTTCGAAGTTCATCGTCGGCTGGGGCTCGCACCTGTACTATTGGATTTATCCCGGCGTGATGGTCGGCGTCATGGGAGTCCTGGTGGGCTATCTGGTGGGGACCGTCTGGCCCACCTTCATGAGCGCTTCCAATCCCGGGCCCATGTTCATGATGGCCGTGGCCATCGCATTCTCGTTCGGGGTGGCCTACATCGCACACCGCGGAGTCAACGGCTCCACGGCAGTCAACGTCGCGATCAACGTGATTCAGATCAGCGCCCTGGTCGTCTTCTCCGTGATGGCTCTCGGTTACCGCATGAATCACGCTCCGGGCAGCGTGGCATTTCAGTTCGATTCCGCTTCGGGCGATGCGTACACGTATGAGTTTGCCACTGAGAAGCAGACCGTCAACGGACAGCCTGCGGACGTGGTCGTGCGCGACAGCGCGGGCGTTCCCAAACCCAAGCTGGACGCCGCCGGCAAGCCCGTTCCATTCCAGATCGCGTATCCCGAGAAGGACGAACACGGCGCTTTCCTCTCCCACCCTACCGCCGGATCGGTGACCGCGATGCACGGTTTCGGTTGGATGTTCGTTCAGGCCACCATCGCCATCCTGATCCTGGTCGGATTCGAATCGGTGACGTCGATGGGGGCCGAAGCCAAAGACGCGAAGCGCCACATCCCGATTGCAGTCGTCACATCGCTGCTGGTGCAGGGGGTTTTATGCTATCTCTTCGAGTATTTCGCGGCAAACTACTTTCTCAATAGCGGTTACACCATGACAACCGCCGTGGGGTCGGCGGCGCCCATCGGCGACATGATGGTGGTGGTGGGCAACGCGATATTGGGACCAGGCAAGGGCCGGATCTTCATGGAGTTTGAAGCGTTCACCGTATTCCTGGCGCTGATTGGCACCACGTTATCGTGCATGAACACCGGGGCGCGCGTGACTTACGCGATGGGGAAGGACGAAGAATTGCCGGATTCGATGGGAGCATTGCACGCGCGAAATCTGACCCCGCACCGCGCTATCTGGACCCTGGCCGCGATTTCGGCCGTGGTGGGATGCCTTACCGTCTGCAACTATTTCGGCGACGGTGGCGCCTTGACGGATGCCACCATAAAAGCTCTCCCGCAGGGCTTCTGGTCGAGTTTCGGATACCTGCCTCACGACAAGATGGCAGCTCTGCCCAACTCGTTTCTTACGGTCGCCCTGGCTTCCAACTTCGGCACATTCGTGTTGTACGCGCTGAGTTGCATCACTTGCATGGTTGCGTTCCATCGACATCCCAAGTACAGTCCGCTGCGCCACCTCGTCATCCCGGTCTTTGGCCTGGTGTCGAACCTCGTGTGCATGGCCTTCTACCTGGTGGGGCCGTTCATGGGTTATGGCACGAGAATGGAACCGCTGCTGGCTCTCGGGGTCGCCGTGGTGTGGGGAATCTATGGCGGGATCTATTTCATGCGTTCCAGCAAAACCAGGGGACGCACCACCCTGGTGGGCGAACGCTCGCGCGCCAGCGCCACATCGTAACATGGACCTATGCTGGAACTGGAGTGTGCCCAGGCTTCCGACTGCGGGCGAATCAGGGGCCACAACGAAGACTATCTAGGTTTCGTGCTTCCCGAGGTTCCGGAACAGGCGCACAGTCATGGCTGGTTGTTTGCTCTGGCGGATGGAGTAGGTGGCCAGGAAAAGGGCGAGGTCGCTTCCCGCACCGCGGTGGAGGAGTTGCTCTCTGGATTTCGGCGGGCCGCAAGCAACGAGCCGCTCAGGTCGTTATTGCCGCGTCTGGTTCAGGCAGCCAATGAGAGAGTCTTTGAAGCCGGGCTGGCCGCCAGACCGGGCGGGGTGGCGATGGCCACCACCCTGGTGGCGTGCGCTCTGCGGTTCGATCGCGTGGTAGTGTCGCATGTGGGCGATTCGCGTTGCTACTCGATCCGGCATGGAATCGCAGCCGCCCTCACGCGGGACCATACCGTGGCCGGCGAGCGGGCGCGTTTGGGCATGATCTCCCGCGAGGCCGCCGACGCGGAGAGCCGGCACGTCCTCACCCGTTCGCTCGGCAAGCGTATGTTCGTCGGCGTCGAGACCAGCGAACACTTCCTCGCGAACGGCGATGTGCTGCTCTTGTGCTCCGACGGATTGCACGGCGCGATCCCCGCCGCGGAGATGGCGGGCATCGTGACCCGCCATACCGACCTGAATGCCGCGGCCAGGGAATTGATTGCTTCGGCCAACGACCGCGACGGCGGCGACAACATCAGCGTTCAACTGATCAGGATTCGAAGCGTCGAGCGGGTGGGGATTTATCGCGGGCGCCCGTACAAGCTGGCATGATCCACGACGTGGCGCGGGCACTCTTGCCTGCCGCGTCGAGACTCGTCTCGACGCATTTGAGTGTGGGCAACGTCAATCGGGAATCGAACGGATGCCCTTGCTCGTTAGTCGTCGGAGAGGCCCGAAAAGCGGCGTGTCGCGCCAGCATCGCCTCCTCGTCCCGGATCCGGTGGGCGATCCGACAACGCGTCGAGATGAGTCTCGACGCGGCAGGCAAGAGTGCCCGCGCCACGGAAGGGGGCGGTCAGCAGGCTTCCAGGAGCTTCTCCCTTAGCATCGTTTGCATTTCGGGCGATAGCTTTCCGCCATGGTGCGCCACGTAGAACACATCGATCGCGCGGTGGCCTTTGGTGTCGACCAGCACTACGTCGATGTTGCAAACGGTGGATGAGAACACCATCGCCAGGCTGTACAGGAGTCCCGGCCGATCCTCGGTTTGGATCTCGACCAGGGTCGCGGTGGGGCAGGCGTCGGAATCGAACTGCACTTGCGGAGGCGTGGTCCGCTTGCCCGGTTCGGGCAGCGTCCGGCCTCGCATCAATCTCCGGGCGTCGGTCTTGCCGAGGGCGATGCGCTGGATCAGGTCGCTGAGCCGATCGGCTTCGGTCGGATTCTGCTGCAGCATGCGTTTCGAATCGGCGAAAATGAACGTATCGAGCACCACTCCGGTGGTATTGGAGAAGGCTTCGGCTTTCAAAATATCCAGGCCGAAACTCGAAATCGCCCCGGCAAACGAGGCAAACAGGAAGGCCTTATCCCGCGCCACTACCGTCAGTCGATAGGCCCCTTCCATCGGCTCCAGCCGCACGGCAACGCCGGTGGGCCGGCTGAGTGCAAAGAGTTGGACATGCGCTTCGATCGCGGCCGGAGAGTGTGCGCGCAGGTAGCGCAGGGGAAATCCCTTAATGAAGCCTGCATGGCCAGGGAGTTCTTCGGGTACTTCCTGGATGCGATCGGTTTCCAGTTCGCGAATCAACTCATGCTGGGCGACACCATACGCGCGCCACAACTGCTCCAGGCGCCAACCAGTTTTGGCTTCTGTGCCGAGAGCCACGATTCTGGCGTAAGTCATCACCGCCAGCATTTTCAAACGCTCGATGGTTCCCACCCGCTCCGCCAGGAGGCGTGCCGTAGCGGGATCCTCCATGTCGCGCGCACTCACAGCGCCGGAAAGGTCGGACTGATGCCGGATCAGGAATTCGACAGTGTTCTGCGCGTCGGCCGGTATCTGAACACGCGCCATGGCGTGGCGCGCTCTCTCGGCCGCCAGCGCCATTGGATCGGCGCCCCCTCGCCCCATCTCGTGAAACAGAAGAGCAAACAGAAGGAGCGGCACATCATCGATTTCAGAGAGCAATGTCGCGAATCGCTGGCGCTCCGGGTCCGCCGTGGAGCCTAATTCGAGTGCCCGTTCGATGGTCTGCAGCACATGCTCGCCGACGGTATACCGAAACTCCGAATCGCTCGTTACCAAATGTTCAATGGCGCCCCACTCGGAGAACAGCCCCCGCATCAGCCCGGAGGACTCCAGGGTCCGCAGCGCCAGTGCCGCATGCGGGCACCCGAGGATGGTCTTAAGCGACGCCCAGAGCGGTTGCGGCTGGGCACACGAGGCGGCAAAAGCTTCGCGTGACGATTCGAGCCTTCGCTCCGTCTCGGCAGCCGGCGCCACACCGTGGCGGGCGATGAACTCGAGCATCCGGAACACCAGGGCTGGATCGCTTGCGAGTTGTGTCGGGTTGCGCAAGAGCAGGCGTTCGCGCGAAACCGTGAACTCGTGGTTCGAGAGCCGGGAGCGGTACTCGCGGAAGGTATCCAGCAGCGAACTCTGGCTCTTTTCGGCCCCTTCGATCGCCCGGAGAGCCTCGTTGAACACTGTGCGCGCGGACTGGAAATAGTCGCGCATGCACTCGGAGGAAGGCTTGCCGTGCGCGAAACCCTGGCGAGCCAAGCTCTCCTGCGCTTCGAAATCCAGGATGTTCCGATTGGATCCAGCGCGGTAGTGCAGGAAGCAGCGTGTGGACGAGACCACCGCTGCCGCGGCCGCCAGCTCAGCGCCTGGTCCTTCAGTCTCCATCCTGAGGATCGAAAGGCAATCGATCAGGCGTAAGTCCTCCGAGCCGCCGGGGCCCTCTGCCACATCGGGCGCCGCGTGGAGAGGGGTGTTCTGGTAGCGGGCATAGCGCGCACGCGCCGCTTGGCAAAGGTGCTGCCTCATCTTCTGGGTATGCGACGCCAGGGTGGCCGCCAATTTGCTATCGAGCTTCTCGTGTAACGTGCGGTCCCCCGCCAGGAACCGCCGGCCCAGCAGGCTGAAACCAGGCTGGCCGGCTCGCTCGATGGCTTCCAGACAGTCGGCGATCGTGACCACCGCGGAATTCACCCGCAGGCCCGCATCCCAGAGCATGCGGACGAACTCGCGGGCCAAGTCCTTGAGCGCCTCCGACTGCCTGGCCGATTCGAAGAGGAGCACGATATCCAAATCGGAGTAAGGAAAAGTTTGGCCCCGCCCGTAAGAACCGCCAGCCAACATGGCCACGGACTGTGGGAAGCCCGGTTCGATGGCCGCGCGATACGCTTCGACCACCAACTCATCTCTCGCCAGCGTCAGGGCGTTCTGTGTGCGGGACGCCTTGCCTGTCGCCAGGAATTCCTCCTGGATCGCACGCCACTGGCTGGTGGTTTCGAGATTCTTCGGAAGCCTGGCCGAGGTGTCGGGCCTTTGTTGCAAGCGCTCCTTCACGCCTCTAGTATCACCCACACGCGATGCTCCCCTGGGGGAGGATTTTCTTATCGGCCGGATCGAAATTCGCTATGGCGTGCAAGGAGCCAGTACCACCAACTGCGGTCCAAGAAATGGCCAAAACTCAAGAGCCGGCTAACAGCCAGCCGACAGACGACGGAAAACGATCGTCTGTCCCACCAGGGCAAAATCTCACCATACGTTATGATGGTATTTAAGACCAATACATCCTGAGGAGCAAGAATGTTCAATCGAGTTGCATTCATTACGGGTGCAAGCCGCGGAATCGGCCGGGCCACGGCTCTTTCGCTTTGCCGAGCGGGCTTCGATATTGTGGTGGCCTCGCCCGAGATCGAAAGGAATGAGGAAGTGGCCGCCGAGATTCGTGCCTGTAGTGGAGAGGCAATGACGGTCAACCTGGACGTGACGTCGCTCGACTCGGTCAAGGAGGCCTTCGCCAAGGCCCTGAAAGACAAAAGCCGGATCGACGTCCTGGTGAACAACGCGGGGATCGCGCGGGACGGCCTGGCGGTGCGGATGAAGCAGGCCGACTGGGACCTGGTCCTGCGGCTCAATCTGGATGGCGCTTTCCTGTGCATTCAGCAGGTGCTGCCCAGCATGATGAAGAACCGGTGGGGACGGATCATCAACATCTCGTCGGTGGTCGGGCAGGCGGGCAGCGCCGGGCAGGCCAATTACGCGGCTTCCAAGGCGGGGCTCATCGGGCTGACCAAAGCGCTGGCGCAGGAGATGGCCAGCCGCAGCATCACGGTGAACGCGGTGGCGCCGGGCTATATTGCCACCGATATGACCAACGTACTGCCTGAGGATGTGAAGCAGAAGATCCTGTCTTCGGTGCCCCTGGGGCGCATGGGGAGGCCCGAGGATATCGCTGCGGCAGTGAAGTTTCTCGCCAGCGAGGATGCCGCGTATATCACGGGGCACGTTTTGGCTGTCAATGGTGGGATGTATATGTGAGTGGGGGGCGCGACGATAGGGCCGGGAGAATTTGAATGGCCGCGAGGATTTGATGAATTGGCTCGCAGAGTTTGATGAGTTGGCCGGCAGAAAAAGGTGACAGGCAACACTGTCCACGGCGGCCCAAAAGCGGGGCCTTGGGACAGCGAAGCCTGCCACCTTTTTTGCTACATATTATGCGAGGATTTCGGTGATTGGGCCTTGGCCTTCTTCTACCAGGCGCATGGTTCGGCCGAAGACGTTGAATTCCATCTTCCTGTAGTCCAGACCCATCTGGTGAAGAATGGTGGCGTGCAGGTCGCTGTGGTAGTGCGGATGATCGACGGCCTTGTAGCCTACATCGTCGGTGGCGCCGTGGATCATGCCACCTTTTATGCCGCCGCCGGCCAGCAGGACGGTGTAGCCTTTCGGATTGTGATCGCGTCCCGTGGTGTTCTGTGACCAGGGACTGCGGCCGAACTCGCTACCGAAGACAACCAGCGTGGAATCCAGCATGCCGCGCTGCTTGAGGTCGCGGATCAGACCGGCGATCGGCTTATCGACCGCGCGGCACAGCGGCTCGTGAGTCTTCATATCGCCGTGAGCGTCCCATGCGCCGTTGCCGCCGCCGGCATGGCAGATCTGGATGAATCGAACTTGGTTCTCCGCCAGGCGGCGGGCCAGCAAGAGCTGCTCGCCGAAGGCGTCGGTTTCCTTTTCCCCGATGCCATAGAGCGCCTTTACGTGCTCCGGTTCCTGGGAGAAATCGACCACCTCCGGCGCATGCAGTTGCATCCGGGCGGCCAATTCGTAGGCCTGCGAGCGCGCCACGACATCCGAATTGATGGCGTAGCGCTCGCGGAATTCCCGATTCATCTCTTCGAGCACGCGCATCTGCCGCTCCCGTTCGGCGGGGCTGCTGCTCTTCGGCGGATACAGGTTGGGGATGGGCGTCTCACCAGGCTGGAACGGGGTGGCCGACACCGTGGCGCCCAGATATCCGCCAGTCAACTGCACGGGCGACGACGCGCGGCCCATGTTTACGAAAGTCGGCAGGTTCTGGTTGGCGGTCCCGGGCGCATAGGAGACCCAGGCGCCCAGTGTGGGGTGGTCGAACTGCCGGCCGCGGTGCCCGGTGGTGGTCTCGATCACCGCGGGGAAGTGGTTGCCCTCGTTACACCACATCGACCGGACCACCGCGAACTCATCGATGACGCCACCGACATTCGGGAACCAGTCGGAGACCGGTATGCCGGACTGGCCGTATTTCGTGAACGTCCGCAGGATGGGGATGACCGGCCGCTTCATCTCGGCGACGTTGTCGCCGAAGCCGATGGCGTCGATCAGTTTGCCGGCCCACTTGTTGTCTTTGGGGTCGAAGGTGTCGATGTGACTGACTCCTCCGCACATAAACAGAAAGATGACAGACTTGGCCTTGGGCTGGAAATGCGGCCCGTAGATGGCGTCTTTGATCTTGCCATCCTGCGCCCAGACGGCCCCCATGGCGGCTCCGAAAAACCCACCGCCAAGCTGGTGGAGGAAGCCGCGCCGGTTCACTTTGCCGCAGGGATAAATGGTATTGAGATCCATTTGGTGGCTTCCTTGATCACTGCACGTAAATGAATTCGTCGAGGTTGAAGAGGAGCCAGGCGAAGCCTTTCAGCCGGGCCGGATCGCTTTCGATATAGGTGAGCGCCTTGTCGCGTTCGGCGGGCGATGGCGGGCGGGAAAACGTGAGGCGGTAACCCAAGTCGAGGGCGGCAGTGAAGTCGCCGGCTGACTCCTTGCTCAGGCGCTCGGCGAACTTTGTGGAGGCGGTTTCTATCTCGTCGCTGTTCATCATGAAAAGGCCCTGGGGCGCGGTGACAGTCTGAGTCCTCATGGGGCAGGGCGCGCGACCGTCATCCGCGTCGAACACCTGGAGGAACTGGGGCGTGACGTCGGAGTTCGTGGAGTAGCCACGGATCATGTAGGCGCCTCGCCGATTGGCCGCAGCGTTGGTGGAATTCCGATGAGATCGAGATACACACGGCGGAGGAGTGTCAGCTTATCGGCGGGTGCGGCGGGGCGAAGGCCCTTGGTTTTGTACTGGGCCGCGATGAAGGCGTCGATGGGGTTGGCCGACTGGGTAACTGCCGAGGGAACGGGCGGGCGGACCACGGGCTTGAGCACCCAGAGATCGGCATTCTGGCGCGGCGACTGTCTTGCCGCCGGTCCGATCGCCGGCGCTTTCGGAGCGGTAGTGCCCGGCTGAAGGGGCTGCGCCGGAAGGGCCAAGGAACAGAGCGCGACGGCGGCAGGCACCGCTACCCAGCGTAGGTGAACAGACACTTTCCAGCACCTCCAGGGAGCCAATGGCTCCGGGCTAAGACAATCCTATGCGGATAGGAGAAGTGAGTCAACCGGCGACGGCGTCTATTCCCGGCAGTTCGCCGCCTTCGGTGTTGGGCGACGGCTTCCAATTGCACAACTGCTGCCATTCCGTCCGCGCTTAAGTTCTTCGAAGGAGCGTCGCAGGGACGGTTTAACCGCACCTTGAATCCCCACTTTCTACTTGACACGGTCTTGAGCCGGAGAGATAATTCGACCGTTGAACATAATGCCGGTTGCGTGGCGATTTTAGGGGTGGATGGCTTGCCGCGCCGAAAACAGAGGTGTGCGGGTCCGTGAAGGGCCAGCACGCTCAAAGGTGCGGCCTTCGAGCTTTTGAACCGGCTTTTGGTACCAATACATCTCAGCAGCGGCGGACACCGTAGTTGACGGTGCCGGCTGGCTTGAATTGTGCTTTGGCATGCGGGAACGCTACCCGCGGCTATTCCCTTGAATTCGCCCGGCGAAATACGGAGGTTCCATGAAGAACGTAGCTCTGCTGTGTATGACTCAGGTTGGGACTGAGGTGAAGCGCACGGCGACCACCAACGCCAGCGGCCAATTCACCATCCCTTCCATTCCGCCAGCTACTTACCGCCTGACGGTTGAAGCCGCCGGGTTCAAGACATACGTCCGGGACGCGACCCTTTTGGCGGACGAGAATGGCTCGCTCCAAATCCCCATGCAGCTCGGGCAATCGCAGGAGACCGTCACCGTGGAGGCTACCGCCACATTGGTAAACACCGCGACGCCGGTGTTAAGTCAGGTGATTGATCGGTCTCGCGTGATTGAGCTGCCGCCGATCTCACGAGACTGGTAGCCGGCACCGTGGATTCCAACAATTCCGCGGGTACGACGCAGGGAGATACCAAGCAGGTTCCCGGCGCCGAGCAGATTTCGGTCAACGGAGCTCGTCCGGACCAGATCAGTTATAACCTGGACGGCGGCAGTAACCAAGACCTGATGAGCAACACCAATAACCCGTTCCCATTCCCCGACGCTCTTCAGGAATTCAGTGTGCAGACCAACAGTTTCGACACGCAATACGGAACGAATGCCGGAGCGGTGGTGAACGTGGTTACCAAATCGGGAACCAACCAGTATCACGGCGATGTGTTCGAATTCGTGCGCAACCGGGAGTTTAACGCCCGCAACTATTTCGCCAACACTGTGGATCCGCTGAAACGCAATCAGTTCGGCGGAACCATTGGCGGTCCCATCCAGAAAGATAAGACCTTTGTCTTTTTCGGTTATCAGGGAACGCGTATCCGAACGCAGGGGAACGCCAACAATACCATCCTCCCCACAGCCGCCAACATGACGGGTGACTTCTCGAATTACTTAACCGCGAACACGGCGGTCAATCCCCAAGGCAAACTAATCCAGATCAACGATCCCACCACGGGGAATCCGTTCCCCAATAACCAGATTCCGGTCAGCCCGGTCGCTCAGGCTTTGGCGAAGTATCTCCCCATCTCCCAGGCGGCCGCCAATGGCCGCATTACGTATGGCCTGCCCACGGTGCAGAATTTCGACGAGTATGTCGCCCGGTTCGACAGGGTCTTTCGCGGGCAGGACAAGTTCTATACCCGGTACTACATGGACCGCTACTTCCATCAACCCGGGTATGACGGGGCGAACTTGTTGACTGACGCTCCGGGATCCACGGTTCATACCCAGAACGTAGCCGCGGGTTACACCTGGGTGGCTGGAGCGACTTTCGTCAATAATTTTGTGGCAACGGTCGTGCGTGCGGCTTCGGACCGCGGCCAGGGCGGGGACGTGCCACAGTTCAGCGACTTCGGCTCGAACGTCAAGCAACTTCCCAAATCGGAAGGTGGAATCCGCGGGTTCGGAATTACGAACTCATACTTCGGCCTGGGAAACTTTACGGATGGCAAGTTCATTCGTAACTCGGGCGAACTCCGGGATCAGGCCACCTGGACACATGGAAGTCACACCTTCGGCTTTGGCGGCAACTTTGAACGCGACCAGTCCAACGTCCGGAATACCGATTTCGAAAATGGGAACTGGCAGTTCTCGGATGTCCTGACCAACCTGGGGCTGGCAAGTTTTGTGATGGGTCACATGCATTCGTACAGCCAGACTTCGGGAAACTTCTCGGACTCGCGGCAGAACGTCATCGGCCTATTCGCGGAAGACAAATGGAAAGCCCGGTCCAACCTCACGCTGACCCTCGGTCTTCGCTGGGAACCGCAAGTTGTAATCAAGGAAATATACGGCCGTATCGAGCAGTTCCGGCCGGACATGTATTATGCCGGCGTGAGATCCAAGATCATTCCCACCGCGCCCGCGGGCGTGGTCTTTCCCGGCGATTCGTATAACGGCGTCACTATGCCCGACACGGGACAGACGCCGGACCTCAACAATTTCGCTCCCCGGCTTGGGATCGCTTGGGATGTTTTCGGCAACGGCAAAACCGTGGTTCGGTCCGGAGGAGGCCTATTCTATTCCTCGCGGCTGCCCGGCCTCTTCCTGAATGACGCCTCCATCAGTCAGCCGTTCAGCCTTCGCCAGGACCTGACCGAACCCTCCAGTCCCAATAATCTCATTCCCTTCAGCAACCCGTTACAGAGCGTTCCGGCCTTTGCGGCCCAGTTCCCCCTACGCTACACACTCGCCACCATTCCCCCTGGCGGGGTGCCTTTTACGGGCAGCGTGTCGGTGTTCGGTCTGGAGCCAGGCAAGAAGTGGGTCACGCCGGAAACCTACGATTGGAACCTGACCGTCGAGCGCCAGTTGCTGCCAGACACCCTGCTCAACCTCTCCTACGTGGGACTTCGCGGAGTGCATCTTCGCCAGGATATCTACCTGAACCCCCGAGCGATTGGTGTGGGGACGGATGCCAGCAGGCCCTTTCAAGGCTTCACGGACATTTACCAGAACCACAACACCGGGATGTCCGACTATAACGCCCTGCAGGTGAATATTCAGAAGCGCCCGGGAGGCGGCCAGGGGCCTTTCAAGAACCTCACGTTGCTCGCCAACTACACGTTTTCCAAGGCAATGGAAATCGCCCTGTCGAGCAACGGAGGCATCACCGACATCGGATCGAGCAAGGGTTCCGGGATGCCCTTCGGCAACCCGAACCAAGGCCACTTCGATACCGGCCCGGCTACTGGCCAGGATCGCACACACCGCTTCGTGGCCTCCTTCGTTTTTGACTTTCCTAAAATGACCGGAGCAAACGCCGCGGTCCGCGCACTCCTCGGCGGCTGGCAATGGACGGGAATCTTCACCGCCATGACTGGAGAAGCGATGACTATTCTCGCGGGCCAAGACAGGTCCTTGACGGTTCTGGGCGGAGATCGCGCGCAATTCATCGGGGACACTAGCCTGTATGGCCAGACCGCGCCTGCGAGTTCACGCTCCGGATGCGGCTCGGCCGTTTGCGTACCATGGCTCAACACCTCGTTGTTTGCCCAGCCCGCGCTTGGGACCTTTGGAAACATCGGAAAGGGCGCTTTCCGCGGGCCAAGCCGTACTAACGTGGATACGGGCTCAGCAAAAATTTCTACCCCTTCACGCATCGGGAAGATTTGCGGTTCCAGATTCGCGGAGAGTTCTTCAACGTTTTCAACCACGCGGAGTTTAACGATCCAGACGTAACCAGAAACGACGGAAACTTCGGAGGCATTTACAGTGCAGCGGACCCCAGAATCATCCAGTTGGCGGTGAAGTTCTTCTTCTGACGGGGAGCGACCCTGTCAAGCCACTTGGTTTGACGATTTTTGAATCAGGCCGGATTCCTCCGCAAAGCGAGGGATCCGGCCTTTGTTTTTGGGGACGTCTCTGCAGAACCAAACCGAGTCCGCCCCGGGTGCCGCGCGCATGCCGGGAAAAAAGCTGGAACAAATATTTAGTAGAAGAATCCCCATCCCTCGCACCATCATTTTTAGGTCTCTCTAATTTCAAATGCCGCTGTTCAAAACACGCAGCGCCGCCGTATATGGCATCGATGCTCATCTGATTGATGTGGAAGTCGACATGCACCGGTCGGGCAGGGTAAGCGATTCTGTTACGGTTGGGATGCCCGACATGGCCGTGCGCGAAAGCCGCGAGCGCATCAAGTCCGCGCTGATGAACTCGGGCTTCGGGTATCCCAATAAGTGCTTTACCATCAATCTGGCACCGGCTAATATTCGCAAGGAGGGCGCAGGCTTCGACTTGCCGATGGCGCTGGGAATCCTGGGCGCCATGGGCGCCGTGACCGCGCTCGACCGTCATGTCCTGGTGGGAGAACTCTCGCTCGATGGCGCCGTCCGGCCGGTCCGCGGCGCCCTCTCAGTGGCGGTCTGCGCGCGCGACCAGGGGATCGACAATCTGATCCTACCTGCCGAGAACGCGGCGGAGGCGGCCGTGGTGGAAGGGGTCAGTGTTTATGGGGTGCGGTGCCTGGCGGAGGTGGTCGCCCTCCTCACGCGGCCCCTGGATTTCGCGCCGGTCTCCCCGAGCGGCAATGGCCACATGTCGGAATCAGCAGCGGCGCCGGATTTCGCCGACGTGCGCGGGCAGACGATGGCGAAACGCGCGCTGGAGGTGGCGGCGGCCGGCTCGCACAACTTGCTGATGATCGGGCCGCCGGGCTCCGGCAAGACGATGCTGGCCAAACGCTTTGCGGGGATTCTGCCGCCGCTGACGTTCCTGGAAGCCATCGAAACTACCAAGGTCCACAGCATTGCCGGCCTCTTGAGCAGCGGGGCAGGCCTGCTGCGGGAGCGCCCTTTCCGCGCGCCGCACCACACCATTTCAGACGCCGGGATGATCGGTGGCGGCGCAGGCATGCCCCGCCCTGGCGAGGTGAGCCTGGCCCACCACGGCGTGCTTTTCCTGGATGAATTCCCCGAGTTTCCGAGGGACGTTCTGGAAATCCTACGGCAGCCACTGGAAGATGGCTCGGTCACGATTGCCCGATCCAACATGACGCTGCGCTTCCCATCGAGCTTCATGCTGGTGGCCGCGATGAACCCGTGTAAATGCGGGTTCTTCGGCGATACCACCCGCGAATGCCGCTGCACGCCGGGGCAGATTCAACAGTACCTCGGGAAGATCAGCGGACCGTTGCTGGACCGCATCGACATCCACGTGGAGGTGCCCGCAGTACCTTATAAGGAGCTGCGCGGCAACTCGGCGGCGGAATCCTCGGCCGACATTCGGGCACGGATTGAACGGGCACGCGCGGTGCAGCAGGCGCGCGGCTATTACAATGCCCGCATGCCGGTACGCATGATCCGCAAACAGTGCGCGCTGGACGAATCCGGGGAACGGACCTTGGAAATGGCGGTGCGAAGGATGGGTCTGTCGGCCCGGGCGCACGATCGTATTCTTAAAGTGGCGCGGACGCTGGCGGATTTGGATGAGTCGACGGGGGTCTCGGCCAAGCATGTCGCGGAGGCCGTGCAGTATAGGAGCTTGGATCGGAACTACTGGAATTGAGGGGTGAGAAGACGGGCGGGAACGCGGGCGGAAGTGCCCGCCTGTCCCACCAGCAGCATCAGCATCATCAGCACCACTTGAAGCATCAGCACCATCTGCAGCAGCACAGTACTGGGACATACACCGGCGGCAAGACAGCCGGCGCTACTGGCTCACTACGGCATCCTCGGGATACCCCTGCATGCCGAATTCGGGCACGTCGAGACCCTCCAGCTCCACTTCAGGCGTGACACGCATCGATTTGACTTTGTTCACGACTGTGAAAACCAGGTAAGTGGCACCGAAGGCCCAAAGAGCGCAGAGAGTCGCACCACCGAGTTGGCAGAGGAACTGGCGTGTATCCCCGTGGAGGAGTCCTGTGACTCCCTGGCCTGCGTGTCCGAGATAGGTCGTGGCGCCGACGCCGTTCCATCCGGAGCCATAGGTGCCATCGGCGAAGATGCCGACGCAAACGGCTCCCAACCAGCCGCAGAAGCCGTGGACCGAAATCGCACCACAGGGATCGTCGATCTTGGTCACGCGCTCGTTGAAGAGAACGCCCAGACAGACCAGAATTCCGGCCAGCGCTCCGATGATCACGGCAGAGGTCGGGGATACAAACGCGCAGGGCGCGGTGATCGCCACAAGGCCGGCGAGCATCCCGTTGCAGGCCATGGTGACGTCCGGCTTGCCGAACAAGAAGTACCAGAACAAAAGCGCGGCTGCCGAACCGGCAATGGCGGCCAGATTGGTGTTGACGGCCACGACCGAAATCCGAAGGTCGGTGGCGCCGAGAGTCGATCCGGGATTGAATCCCATCCAGCCGAAGAGAAGAATGAACGTGCCAGTCACTACGTACACCAGATTGTGGGCCGGGAATGCTCGCGGCTTTCCGTCCCTGCCGTACTTCCCGAGCCGCGGGCCCAGGATGACGGCGAGCGCCATGGCGCAAAAGCCTCCCACGGCGTGCACCACAGTCGACCCGGCAAAATCCACGTAGCCGTGGCCGAGGTTCAAGGTCGCGCCCACCTGCGATAGCCAACCGCCGCCCCACACCCAACATCCGAAGACGGGATAGAGTATCGCCCCCACAAATAGCTCACAGAGCAGGAACGCCCAAAACGTGATGCGCTCGCAGATCGCGCCGACGATGATGTAACCGGCGGTCTCCATGAAGACTACTTCAAATAGCATCAGGCAGTTACTGCCGGCGTCATACGCGGGACCAGTCAGGAAGAATCCCTTGCCGCCCAGGAATCCCCACTGACCGCCCCCAATCAGGAAGTGATTCAGTGTCGGGATGCCGCCGAGGTTGGTGGGCGCCGCATTCACCGCTACCGCTCCAAACTGGAATGCATAGCCAACCGCATAGTAGGCGATAAACGCGAACACGTACGCCGCGAAATTCAGCATCATGAGGTGGCCGGCGTTCTTCTTGCGCACCAGGCCGCACGTGAGCAATGCGAACCCCGCTTGCATAAAGAGCACCAGGTATCCAGTGTTGAGAGTCCACGCAAAATTGGTCGCTACGCGGATGTGGCCCACCGCATCGGCGAGTTTCACGGCGAGCGGTTCCTTGGCTGCCTGCGACTGGTAGTCGTCGAAATCCTTCTGGTTCTTGGCGTAGTCGGGCGCGCTCTTGTCGGTTGGGGCGGTCACGGCAAACGAATTGCCTGCGGCATCCACGACGGCCCCTTTGTCCCCGGTGGCGATGCCGGCTGGGTCGGGCTTCGGCACGTCGTCCGCAAAGCAAGGCAACAACACGATAACCAGCAGGCCGGCCGAAAGTAGCACCACACTGCGACGTAGGAATCGAGAATTGCGCAAGGGACGCCTCAAGACGCTGCTATTCATCGTTGCTATCTCCTACCTTTGAAATCGGAATTCCCAGGCGCAGACTGGGCGCAAGCCAACCCGTTGACAACAAAGTCAACACTCACTTTCAAATGGCGGCATCGCCGCGTTCCCCTGTGCGGATGCGCACCACTTCATCCAGGGGAGTCACAAAGATCTTTCCGTCGCCCATCTTTCCGGTGCGCGCGCTCGCCATGATCGCTTCGACGATGTCATGCACGCGATCGTCCGGTACGATGATCGTGAGCATCACTTTGGGGACGAAGTCTACCGCGTACTCGGTGCCGCGATAAACCTCGCTGTGCCCTTTCTGCCGGCCGAAACCTCTGACTTCTGTGACCGTAAGAGCGTGCACGCCAACGGCGGCAAGGTGCTCCTTCACCTGGTCGAGATTCTGCGGCCTGATGATGGAATCGATCCGTTTCATGAGAGAATCTCCGAGCCGGGCTTCGGCCGTCAAACCAGTCTTTAGTACGTCGCAACAGCAGAAAGCCTAGTGCGTCCCAGTATACGGAGCATTTTATTAAAAAGTCATAAAAGGCGTGAAAAAGACGTGAACGATAAAATCTTTCGGCTGCATAAAAACTTTCGATACGAAGGCGGTTGCGGCGGCTAAACCCTGTAGAGTCGGAGAGAACGGCGCGGTGGGGGCGCTTCCCTTACGAAATCCGAATGCCATCTTTATGACTTTTTCATGCGCCAGCGTGTACCCTTATCAGACAAATGATGGACGGGGATAAAGTAGGGAATACCGCCAGGCAAGTTGCCTTGGGTGGGCTTGGCATAGCTCTGGTCACGGCGATATGCTACCCGCTCCATCTCGACCTGGCCATAGCCGGATTTCTCTATCTGCTCGTAGTCGTCCTGCAATCCCCAAGCGGTGGCTTCGCGTCATCCGTAATCGTCTCACTGATCGCGGTCCTGTGTTTGGACTACTTCTTCACTGCTCCTGTGCTGAATTTGGAGATTGCCAGTCCAATTGACGCGGTGGCCTTGGTTACGTACTTAGCGACCAGCTTGATTATTACCCGCCTGGCCTCGGAGGCACGGCAGAAAGCTCGCGCGGCGGAACGCAAGCGGGAGGCTCTCGCGCGGCTCTATGAGACAGCCTGGAGGCTATTCTCGATCGAGCCGAAAGCGGTGTCGGGCGAGGGAACTTTACAGATATTCCGAGAGGTCCTGGACGTAGAAGGCATCTGCCTGTTCGATGCCAACACCGGCGACTTGGCGATGGCCGGCAATCCACGCCAGGATCTGGAGGACCGGACCAGGCTCGCGTATACGACTGGCCGCGACTGCGAGGACCGGCCATCGCGGACTTCGATTCAGTGCCTGCAGGTTGCCGGCAAGCGCATCGGGGCGATTGGGTTCCAGGGGCTGTCCGACGCCGAATCGATGGCCGCTCCGCTGTCCATGCTCGCGGGTGCGAGCCTGGAGCGCGCGCGGTCGTTTCAAGCAGCCAGCGCCGCGGCCGCAACGTCTCAGGCGGAGATCCTGCGCACGGCGATCGTGGACGCTTTTGCCCACCAGTTCAAGACGCCTTTGGCTGCGATTCTGACCGCGGCCGGTGGCATTCGGGAAGGCCGGGCGTTGACGCCTCAACAGCTCGAGATGACCGAGATGATCGAGGTTGAGACCGTACGATTGAGCAGGCTGGCTACGCGATTGCTGGCCACCGCGCGGTTGGACCGCGACGAAGTGCAGCCCCGGCTCCAACCGACCAACCTTGCGGACTTGATTGCCCATATTGTCGAACAGTGTCCCGCCGAGACACGCGGCATTTCCGTGGCCTTGGACGACCCAAGGGTTGAAGTGGCGTCCGACCAGGAACTTCTGATTTTGGCCGTGGGTCAGTTGCTGGACAACGCCCTCAAGTATTCGCCGCCGTACAGTGCGGTCGAAATAGAGCTCGAGTCGAAGGCAGGAGTGGCTCATGTGCGGGTGAAGAACCAGGGCAGTTTCATCGTGCCGGCCGACCGCGAGCAGATCTTCGAGCGCTTCTATCGTGGCGCCTCCGCGAAACGCGTTGCGTCCGGTGCGGGTCTGGGCCTTTACGTCGCGCGAAAGATCGCGCACGCACACTTGGGCAGCCTGGAGTTGGAGGAACAGGGCGTGGACAGCCAGGGAACTACCTTTTGTCTGAGACTGCCGATACTGGAGGCCGAGGCGCAACATGCCAGCAAAGCCAGTTAGGGTGCTGGTCGTCGACGACGAACCGGCCATGCGGCGCGCTCTCTGCGCTTCTTTGACGGCCAGCGGGTACCTGGTGGAAGATGCCCAGGATGGCGAGCAAGCGATGGAAGCCATCCGCCAACAACCGTTCGACCTGGTCCTCCTCGACATCAATATGCCGGGACTGTGCGGCATCGAAGTGTGCCGCCGGATGCGGCCCTCGATCCCCAATGCCGGGATCGTCATGATTACCGTTTGCGACTCACTGGAAGAGAAGGTCAAGGCGCTGGATGCGGGCGCCGACGACTATGTCACCAAGCCGTTTCTCCTCAGGGAGTTACTGGCCCGATTGCGAGCGCTGATGCGGCGCGCGGGATTGGAACAACTGCCTGAAACAGATACTCTTCGGATCGGTGCCCTGGAACTGGACTTCCGGTATCGGTCGCTCCGCAAGGCGGGCCAGGAGATCCACCTGTCTCCGACTGAGTTCGACCTGTTGGCGTATCTCATGCAGCACTCCGGCATCCCCATCGAACATTCGAAGCTTCTGCAGGCGATCTGGGGACCCGAGTACGGCTCCGAGCTGGAGTATCTGCGCTCCTACGTGAGGTTTCTGCGCAAGAAGATCGAGACCAATCCGGCGCGTCCGGAGTACATCGTGACCGAGCCGTGGATCGGGTACCGCTTCCGGAATCCCTCCGATGCCGCATCGCCACCACCCACTCCGGAGAGCGCTTCAATCGAGCCCTTCAAGCCCTTATGAAACCCTTACGCTTGACTTACGCCTTCCTTATTTCTGGTCTCCTACACTGTTAGCTGTATAGCGAACACCACTAAGCGATGATGGCGATTTGCGCCACGAACCTTGAGCCGGCATTCGGTACGACTTGACAGTTGTGCGCGCAGCGTTATGGTCCCCATAGAAAGTATCGATCCGTCTTTCATGCCTTTTTCACGGGTTGCGTTTCACAATCGTACGAAGCTGACGCATCGGTCGCGACTATCGGGACCAGCACTGTCCTAATTCGGTATCTGAGAGGGTAAGACGAGGATATGAGCATCCATACACACATACGAATTCTCCTGGCTGCCGCCGCGGCGGCAGCACTTACGCATTCATTTGCTCTCGCCGATGACACTCCCGCCGCAGCCCCGCCGGCGTATGGCTCCCTTCACGGATTTACTCTCGACTCGATGGGACACGCGCTGGCGTTGGTCAGTGTCGCGATACATAGCACGGAGGGTGGGCTCGACGTCAAGGTGGTCAGCGATGGCGACGGAGCTTTTGCCGCCGATCGCCTGTCGCCTGGGCCGTATCGGATAACAGCTACGAAAGAGGGGTTAGCCAGTCCGCCCGCGACCACCGTAGAGGTCGCGCAAAACCAGACAGCGCGCGCCAACCTGGTTCTTGCGGCAGTCAATCCGGCACCCGGCGCGGCGCATGCGGCGACTCTCACCATCGAGCAGGAACTCGACGCCATGAAGGAGCGCATTGCCATCCTGGAGGCCGAACTGAGGGCCCGCAAGGCAATGGAATCCGCGCCCGTAGTGGCAGTGGCGTCGCCCGCAAGGGCAGCAGAGCCAGTGGCGGCGGAGGCTGCGCCAGCACCGGCCGCACCCCCACCTACGCCGGCGCCACCCCAAGCTCCGGCCGCTGCCCCACCCGCGCCAACCATCCCGGAAGCCCTGCAGGCTCCTGACGCCACCACCGGCGTGGACAACTTCACCCCGTTTGCATATGGCGATTTTACCTGGCTCAACGGGAACCCGCGCAACAAAGACACCGTGCTGGACACCAAATACTTCACGCCAGAGGTTCGGTTCGACACTCACTACATGGTGGATTTCAATCAACCGATCGATCACTCCATGGGGGGATCGACCGAGAGCTTCCGGTCCGGCGAATTCCAGGAGGAGCAGATTAGTGTCGGCGGCGATTTCCACTGGCAAAACGTCCGCGGCAGAGTCTTGACCATGTTTGGATTGTTTGCCACCACGACACCCCGCAACGATGCCAGCGCCGGAGTCGGCCAATGGGACCTTCGCGACGCTTACCGCTATGTTTCGGAGGCTTGGGGCGGCTACCACTTCAACGTGAATCACGGACTCAACGTCGATGCCGGAATCTTCGTGTCGTACATCGGNNGGCCTGTTCAGCTACTACAATTACGATAACTGGACTTACCAGCCTTCGTTTGTGTCGTCCAACACGCCCTGGTTCTTTAACGGCCTCCGGATCCAGTGGTTCCCGACGAATAAGCTCAAGATTGAGCCTTGGATCATCAACGGCTGGCAATCCTATGCGAAGTACAACGGCCATCGCGGGCTGGGAGGACAGATCCTGTACCGGCCCTATGAATGGCTGTCCATGGTCTTCAACAATTACGGCAACGGCACCGATGATCTGGGCATTCAAGGCCGCTCCCGTATACATACTGACGATAGCGTCGAGGTCAGGTACTATAACAATCCGGAGTCCACAGGCTTCTCCAAGATGGCCTTCTCGCTCACCGCCGACGCGGGATGCGAATATGGCGCCGGAGTCACTTGCCACGGCGGCAAGGGCGGGCCGAAGCAAGCCTTCCTGGGATGGATGCTCTACAATCGCACGTGGTGGAACAAGGATAAGTTCGCCCTCACTCTCGGCGGCGGCATGATGAACAACCCCGGCCGGTATCTGACGCTGCTCCCGCCCATCAACGGCGCGGACGCCGTTTCCGGCTCTCCTTACTTCACGGCGAATCCCGGCGACAAGGCCCACATGTGGGACACCACGGCCACCTTCCACTGGATGCCGAAACAGTACATCACGTGGTGGGCGGAGTTCGGCTATCGCCACTCGGATGTGCCGTACTGGACCGGACGCGGCGGCATTACTCCTCCGGGTGGAAATACCGGGTCACCCTCGCAGTATGTCTGCGCGGGCGGCGGCTCGGCTGGGACCAACGTCCTCTCGCAAGCCTACGCGAATTGCGGTGGTCCAGGCAGTGTCTGGTTTCCGGATCTCCGCCGGGGACAGGCCACCTTCAGCCTTGGCGTGTTAGTTAAGTTCTAACCGGGTGCATGCGTGTTCGGCAGCATCCACAGCCTGGTGGCGACACGCGCGATTCCTTCGCGCGTGTCGCCGGAGTTTCGGTTGCGGCCGAGCTACAGCGAGCACCTCACTTCGGAATCACCGCGGGCAGGCGCCGCTCGACGGCTGGCGGATCGACTTTCCATCGCGGCTGTGATCGCCCGGCCGTGTGGACTGGCTCTCATCGGGGTCGCCATCTCCACGTGGTTATCGTTCCGCTTCGATCAGAGTTTTGCTTTTACCGGCTTTCTCCATCTGGTACTGGTGGTGCTGGCGGCGATGTACGGTGGATTCTGGCAGGCCACAGTGACTTCTGTCGCCGCTGCCGCTTGCCTGAACTACTTCTTCGTTCCACCGATCTTTAGCTTCGTCAACAGCCCCGCAAACTGGGTGGCCCTCGGCGCCTTTGAGTTTACCGCTTTGGTAATCAGCCGGCTGTCTCTTCGCGCTCAACTGCAGGCGCAGGAAGCCATCGCTGGACGTTGTGACATGGAACGGCTCTACGAAACGTCGCGCAGGATTTTGCTCTTCAGTAACTCCATGGAACCCGGGAGCCTAATCGCGTCGTTGGTCCACGAGACATTCCAGCTACGCGGTGTCTGCGTCTTCGATGCGGCGCCGTGTGCGATCTACCAGAGCGGCGATTGCGGGCCGGAGGGCGATCCGAGAACGCAGGATGCCTATATTCTAGACGCCGACACTTTCGATGGCGCGTCCGGGACGTGGTATTGCGCCATTCGCCTGGGCACCCGGCCGGTCGGTGGTTTGGCGTTGTGTGGCACCGGTATGAGCAAACTCGCGGCAACCGCCCTGGCGTCACTCAGCGGAATCACGCTGGAGCGCGCCCGCTCGCTGAGAAGCGAGTCTCGCGCGGAGGCGGCTCGCCAGACCGAACAACTGCGGACGGCGGTTCTGGACGCCCTGGCTCACCAGATCAAGACGCCGCTAACCGTCGCGCGGACCGCCAGTTCCGGCCTGCTGGCGATTGGCGGTCTGACCGAGTTTCAGTCGGAACTGGTCACTGTGATCGACCGGCAGGCGAAGGCGCTGGATCATCTCGCGGCCCGCCTGCTGAGAACGGCGATGTTGGATAGGACGGACTTTAAGCCCCAGTGCAAGCCCTTGCTGTTCTCCCATCTGTCCACTACCGCCATCGAACGTATGGACCCGGACTCCGAGCGCGCACGCTTTCGCGTTTCGGCGCCCGCCGGGGAGGCGCCTGTCTGCGCCGACAGGGAATTGATCCTCACATCGCTCGCCCAGTTATTGGATAACGCTATGAAGTACTCCGAGCCAGGCTCGCCAGTCGACATCAACATCATGGTTGGAGAACGGGCGGTGGTTTTCACCATGCGGAGCAGAGGCCTGGTGGTGGCGCCCAGTGACTGCGAACGCATTTTCGAACGATTCTACCGGGCGCCGGAGACTCAACACCTTCCGGCCGGCACCGGACTGGGCCTCTCTATTGTCAAGAGGATCGTCAATGCGCACCAGGGGACGGTGTGGGCCGAAGGGATTCCCGGCTTTGGGACGTCGTTCTCCATCTCGCTCCCATTGGCCACCGCGAACTGAGTAACCATTATGCCTCTCTGCAGTGGCAACATACTACTTACCGACGACGATCCCGATCTGCGCCGCGTACTAAGAAAGACGTTGGACGCGCTGGGATTCGCGGTGGCCGAGTCCTCGAACGGGGCGGAAGCCATCAGGGAGGTGGAACTCCGCCAGTTCCATGCGGTTCTCATGGACGTCAACATGCCCGGCGTAGGCGGTATGGAAGCGTGCCGGGCGATTCGAAAGAAGGATCCGCGACTTCAGATTCTGATGTTGACGGTCCGGGATCGGGAAGCGGACAAGATTGAAGCGCTGGATGCCGGCGCCGACGACTACATCACCAAACCCTTCTCCATCCAGGAACTGGCGGCCCGGCTCAGGTCCGCGGTCCGCCGCTCCACCGCTACGGCGATTGATACCATCACCCCTATCGTAATTGGGGACGTCGAACTCGACCCCGAACGGCGAATCGTTCGTAAAAGAGGTTCCGCGTTGCGTCTCACGCCCAAGGAGTTCGATCTACTGCACTACTTAATGCGCCACCCTGGCCTGCCTGTCGCCCACTCCAAGCTGTTGCGGGCCGTGTGGGGCGCCGAATATGGCCAGGAGCTGGAATACTTGCGTACCTTCGTTCATCAACTGCGAAAGAAGCTGGAGGATGATTCATCATCTCCGGAGTACTTACTAACTGAACTTCATTTTGGCTATCGGTTTCGGGAACCTGTGGAAGCTGCGTGAACCATGGCGTGTGCGGCCGTGTTCCGTGGTTGGGCCGGCTTTTCAAACTGCGCGCCCGTTGGTACCTGGCGCTCCGGACGGGTTGCCAACCCGTCGCCCGGTGACGAGCCTGCCCCACATCCATGATAAATGGGTTCTATCGAGCAGATTGGAAGTTTTGATGATAGCCTTATGCGGTCCTTATGGACGCTGACTTATCCTGTATCGAGCAGTCTTACCGGGCAGCCCGGGGAGTAGCCCGCGAGTATCAGGATCGCGGATGGAAGCGCCGCCACCATCAACGGAATGGATTAACTCATGAAGAGTAAAGTTCTGCAAATTGCTGTTCTCCTCAGCGCCGTCACTCTGTCGCTGGTTCTTGATGGCTGTACGGGAGCCCACGCCGACCAGGCGGACCAGGCGCCGCCCCCCGCCAACGTTGTTCCCGCCGCGGACGCCACCCTCTTCTCGGTGGATCATCCGGAGCAGTTTCCGCTGGCCTCGGCCACCGAGCATCCGACCACTTCGGAGTTGGTCGTTACTGGGAGCGTCACTCCCGACGTCTCCCGCAACGTCCCCGTTGTTTCGCTCGCCTCCGGGCGCGTCAACGCCATCCACGTGCGACTCGGGGATACCGTGCAGAAGGGCCAGTTGCTCATGACCATCCGCAGCGACGACGTGTCGGGCGGATATTCGACTTACCGGATGGCTGTCGCGGATGAGGTTCTTGCCCGGACTCAATACGAACGCGCGAAAGATCTCTATGAGCACGGCGCCATCGCCCTCAACGATCTGCAAGTGGCGCAGGACGCGGAAGACAAGGCTAAGATAGCCGTAGAAACCGGGGCTGAGCATCTCCGATTGCTGGGCAACGATCCCGACAAGCCGGTTTCCATGGTCGATATCTTCGCGCCCACTTCAGGAGTGATTACCGATCAGCAAGTGACCAGCGGTTCACTCGCGCAGGCCTATAGTACACCGTACCCATTTACAATTTCCGATCTCTCGTCCGTCTGGGTTGTCTGCGACGTGTACGAGAATGACCTGGCGAGTGTCCGCCTCGGCGATTCCGCGGAGATCAGACTGAATGCCTATCCCGATCGGATGTTCCGGGGAAAGGTGAGCAACATCGGGTCGATTCTCGATCCCACCATCCGCACGGCCAAGGTTCGGATGGAGGTTCAGAATCCGGGGAACATGCGGCTGGGCATGTTCGTGAAGGCCACCTTTCACGGTCAGAGCAGGGAGATGCATACGATTGTCCCGGCGTCCGCCGTTTTGCATATGCACGACCGCGACTTTGTCTACGTTCCCGCGCCCGACAAGAAGTTTCGACGCGTGGAAGTCGTCGGTGGAGATCTATTGCCCGACGACGTCAACCTGCAGGAGGTTAAGACCGGGCTGAAGCCGGGCCAACAAGTGGTGACTAACGCGCTCGTATTAGACCACGTGCTTGCTCAATGATCATCGTCGCTGTTTCGCTATCGGATAGACAGCCGGCACATCATCCAACAAAATAGGAAAACAGCAAATGATTCGCGCTCTTGTAGACTTTGCGCTCAACAACAAGTTTGTGGTGTTGGCCATCGCCGTGTTGTTGCTCGGTTGGGGGGCCATCTCGTTTCACAACTTGCCGGTGGAGGCCTATCCCGATATCGGCGACAACTATGTGACGGTGATTACCCAGTGGCCGGGACGTTCCGCCGAAGAGGTGGAACAGCAGGTGACAATTCCGATCGAAGTTCAGATGGCCGGGATGCCGCACATGACGTTTCTGCGCTCCGAGTCCATTTTCGGCCTGTCGTTCGTCATCATGGTTTTCGACGACAGCTCCGTCAACGACTGGAACCGCCAGAAGGTGCTCGAAAGGCTCACACAGGTCAATCTCCCCGATGGACAAAACCTTCAGCCTCAAATCGGCACGGACTGGAGCACGACAGGTCAGATTTACTGGTACACGCTCAGAAGCACCAATCCGAAATACGACCTGATGGAGCTAAGGTCCATTGAGGACTGGGTCCTCCTCAAGCAGTTCAAGTCCGTTCCCAATGTGGTGGACGTTTCCGATTTCGGCGGCACGGTGCGCGAGTACCAGGTGCGCCTGGACCCCAACAAGCTGGTGTCGTATGGACTGAGCATCGGCCAGGTGGAGCAGCAGCTCTCCAACAACAACATCAATGCCGGGGGCAGTTTCGTCGAGATCGGCATGCAGCAAATGAACGTCCGGACGCTCGGGCTCTTCACTACGGTGCACGACATCGAGCAGACCGTCTTAAAATCCCAAACTGGCACCGCGCTACGGATCAAGGACGTCGCGGATGTGGTGCAGGGCCCCAAGATCCGGTTGGGCCACATGGCCCGGGCCAACCACATGGAGGATGGGCGGATCATCGACGAACCTGACATCATCCAAGGCATTGTGCTGATGCGCAAAGGCGCCGAAGAGGCGCCGACCCTCGAGGCGATCCACAAGAAAGTCGACGAGCTCAACAACGGCATCCTGCCTCCGGGCGTCAAGGTGGTGCCCATGCTGGACCGCAGCGATCTACTGCGTTTCACGTTGAACACCGTGATGCACAATCTGATTGAAGGCATGATCCTGGTCAGCGTGATCCTTTTCCTGTTTCTTCTCAACGCTCGTGCTGCGCTGATAGTCGCTTTGACGATTCCGTTCTCTCTGCTGTTTGCCTCGATCTGGCTGGATCTAAGTCACATCCCGGCTAATCTTCTTTCTCTCGGCGCACTCGATTTTGGAATGGTGGTGGATGGCGCGGTGGTCATGCTGGAAAACATCATGCGCCACCTGAGTCACCGGCGGGGCGGGACAACCGGACCTCCGAGAACCACGGGGGAGATCATCCGCGAGGCGTGCCATGAAGTGCAACGGCCGGTCTTTTACGCCATCGCCATCATCATCACCGCTTATCTCCCCATCTTCACGCTGCAACGCGTGGAGGGCCGCCTGTTCCGGCCCATGGCCTGGACGGTGGCCTTTGCCCTACTCGGCGCCATGACTTTTTCGATCCTCATCGCTCCAGTGCTGGCAGCCACCTTCTTCCCTAAAGGTGTTCGGGAGCGGCGCAATATCGTGATGGACTATCTGACGGAACGATATCGGCGGCGGCTGCGCTGGGCCGTTCACCATCGCTGGACCGTAGCATGCGTGGCCTTGGTCTCTTTGGCGGGGACGATCTATCTAGGCTTTGGCGGCGTCATTGGCGCGGAGTTCCTGCCGCATCTGGATGAAGGCGCAATTTGGGCACGTGGCACTCTGGCAAACAGCACGAGTCTTTCGGAGGGGGAGAAGTTCACCACCAACGAGCGCTATGTGTTCGCATCTTTCCCCGAAGTGAGCAAAGTGGTCTCGGAAGTCGGCCGGCCCGACGATGGAACCGACACAGGCGGATTCGGCAACACCGAGTACTTTGTCGACTTGAAACCGCATGACCAATGGCGCCCAGCATTTCACAAGAACAAGGAAGAACTGATCGCGGCCATGAATCGTGCGGTGCAAAAGTATCCAGGCGCCGTTTGGAACTTCTCGCAGCCAATTGAAGACAACGTCGGAGAGACGCTCACCGGCACTAAGGGAGCCCTGGCGCTCAAGATTTTCGGTGACGACTTGAAGGTTCTCGAGCAGAAGGGCGAAGAAGTCGTAGCGGTACTGTCGAGTATCGCGGGTATGCTCGACGTGAAGATATTGCGCGATTTCGGCCAGCCGAACCTCAACTTGACGATCGATCGCTTGCAGGCTGCTCGCTTTGGAATCAACGTGACGGACATACAAGACGCCATACAGACAGCGGTAGGCGGCAACGCGGTGAGCCAGGTACTGATCGGCGAGCAGAGGTACGATGTAGTGTTACGCTATCAGGAGTCTTATCGCAATACCGCCAAAGCTATCGAGAGCGTTCGGCTTGTTTCTCCTACCGGGGAGCGGGTCTCCCTGGCGCAGTTGACGAAGGTCGAAGTCAAGGATGGCGCGTACGACATCTACAGGGAAGGCAACTCCCGCTACCTGGCAGTCACTTTCAACGTCAGAGGCCGGGATCTGGGGAGCACCGTCGAAGAGGCGACCAGGAAGATTGCTGAAAGAGTAAAAATGCCGCCCGGCTACACCGTCAGTTTTTCGGGCGAGTACGAAAGCGAAAAGAGGGCCGAAGCGCGGCTGAGGATCGTGGTTCCACTGACCATCCTGGTCATCTTCATCATCCTATACACCATGTTTCGCTCCTACAAATGGGCTCTGCTGATTCTGTTAAACGTCGGTATGGCCCGGATCGGCGGCTTGCTGGCACTATTGGTTACAGGAACTTACCTCAGTGTATCGTCGGGCATTGGCATGTTGGCCCTCTTCGGAGTCTCGGTGCAAACCGGGGTGATCATGGTCGAATACATCAACCAACTCAGGGCAAGAGGCCACTCCATCGTCGATTCCGCTGTCGAAGGCGCGGTCTTGAGACTTCGTCCCATCTTGATGACCATGCTCGTGGCGACTCTGGGACTCCTTCCCGCGGCGCTCTCGCATGAAATTGGGTCCGATTCGCAGCGGCCTTTCGCCATCGTGATTGTCGGAGGCCTGATTTCCGATCTGCTGCTGAGCATTGTACTGCTGCCTACGTTCTATGCGTGGATCGCACGGGACACCGATCAGCTTCCGCACCCGGAAGGTTCTTTCGAGAGCTTATGAGAATTAAGCGTGCAATTCTGACTATGAAATACATCCGGATTATACTATTGGCCGCGGTGGTGCTGGATAGCCCGGCATTCGCCCAGCAAGGACCTGTCAGGATTACTCTCGAAGATGCCATCCAAATGGCGCTCCGGCACAACCACACCTTGCAGGCCGCTCGCACCAACATCCAACAGAACCAGGCCGCGGAGATCACCGCGAATCTTCGGCCGAATCCCACGTTCTTCACTGACTGGGAATACCTGCCTCTCTTCTCCCACCCGCAAGGCCAGACTGTGTCTGAGTACCTCCAGGGCTCGACCGAGGGCGATTTGGGGTTGAGTTACATGATCGAGCGCGGCAACAAGCGGGCTCGCCGCCTGGACGCAGCCAAGACCACAACCGCAGTGACGCGGTCGCAGGTGGCCGATAACGAGCGCGGAACCGCGTTTCAGGTCGGATCTCTGTTCATCAATGCCCAGCTTGCGGAGTCGACCCTCGAACTGGCTCAGAAGGATGTGAAAAGCTTTCAGGATACGGTCAACATCAGCGACGTGCAATTCAAGGATGGCGGCATGAGCGAGAACGACCACCTGAAGATCAAGCTCCAGTTGCTGCAATTTGAAACCGACGTCCAACAGGCGATCCTGAGCAGGGCGCAGGCGTTGTCAGACCTCCGCCAACAACTGGGTTATGAGTCGGTACCCGCCGATTACGACGTTGCGGGCGAATTCGAATACCGTCCGCTAGTGGTCACTATCGAGGAACTGCAGGCGAAAGCCCTTCAGAATCGTCCCGATCTTCGCGCGGCGGTGTTGGGGGTTACCGCGGCTAACAGCCAATACGCGCTGGCTAAGGCGAATGGAAAACAGGACCCCACCATCTCGGGCAACTACTCGCACACCGGCGGCCTTAGTACGGCCACCTTCTCGTTCAGTATTCCGCTCGCCATTTTCGACCGGAACCAGGGTAATATCGCGCAGACTCGTATCGGTATCCGGCAAGCTGAGGAGCAACAGAAGGCGGCCAGCGGGCAGGTTCTGACGGACGTCAAGGACGCATACGAAGGGCTGCAGGAGAGCGCGCGGATCGCCCAGCTCTTTCGGGCGAGCTATCTTGAGGTGGCCCAAAGGAGTCGCGATATCAGCGAGTATGCGTACCGGCGCGGGGCCATAGCTTTGCTCGATTTCCTGGACGCCGAGCGCAGTTATCGTGCGACGCAGCTCGCCTACCGCCAGGCGGTGGCCGCTTACTTGACTGCGCTGGAGCAGCTCCGCCAGGCAGTGGGAAGCAGGAACCTATTGTGATCCCAAGTTTCCGAAGAGCGTTTCCAGAACGTTGTAACAGAATGATCTTATGACCAGAGAAGAGGTTCGCGCGCGCATCGAAGAGATCGGAATCATCCCGGCGGTCCGATTGTCTACCGCCGCGGACGCCCTGTTTGCCGCGGAGGCGGTCTGCGAGGGCGCCATCCCCATTGTCGAAGTGACCATGACCGTCCCTGGCGCCATTGATGTCATCCGGCAACTGACTCGTCAGAATACCGGGATTCTGGTGGGCGCCGGCACTCTGTTTCATGTGGAGACGGCGCGCCGCTGCCTGGATGCGGGCGCGGCTTTTTTGACCACGCCGGGACTCGATCTGGAGATTGTCAACTTTGCGCTAGGGCGCGAGGTCGTCGTTTTCCCGGGCGCCCTGACGCCTACCGAAGTCATGGCCGCGTGGAAGGCCGGCGCCGATTTCATTAAGGTCTTCCCATGCTTCGCGAACGGCGGCCCCGCCTACATCCAGGCCCTCAAGGCGCCGTTCTCGGAAGTCCCGCTGATCGCTTCGGGCGGCGTGAATCAGACCAACGCGATGGATTTCATTCGCGCAGGCGCCGTGGCGTTGGGCATTGGGCGGGACCTGATTCATCAGGATGCGATCAGACGCCGGGAGCGGGGTTGGATCACCGAACTGTCCCGGCGGTACTTGAAGATGGTGGCCGAGGCACGCAGGATACAAAAGGAGGGCAGGGTATGACACTGAGACTGGCGGCGATCGCATTCGGACTGGGCGTGATCGGTATGGCCCTCCCTTTGTTCGGGGCGGACGGACCTGGGGGAAAAGGGCCCAAGCAGTCATTTGAAGTGACCAGCACGGAGCGAGTGCCGTTCCAGCCCGGCGGTACGATACGGTTAGACCATTCGTACGGCTACTTGTCGGTGGAAGGTTGGGATGAACCGGAGGTTGAAGTCACGGTGACCAAGTCGACCAACCGTTTCGACGAACCTAAGCACAAGGAGAAGGCCGAGCAACGCTTCACGCAAATTGGGGTGGTGACTCAGCGGCGCTCCGATCAAGAAGTGGCGACTACCACGACTCTCCCCGCCCGCAAAGGCTTCTTCAGCACGGTTCTTCCTTTGCGCCGGCTCGTCGTCATTCGGTCGCTGCCGCCCAGCAACGAGCGCGGCGTCACCGTCGAATATAGGGTCCGCGTGCCTCGCGACTCGCGGCTGGTAGTTCACCACGACAACGGCTACGTGTGGGTGAGCGATGTGACAGGAGACATCGAAGTAAACAGCCACACGGGCGACATGATCGTAATGCTCCCGGATCCAGCTCCGTATTCGATCGACGCGAGGACCAGGCTCGGCAGAATTTCATCCGATTTTACTGGTAGTGCTAACAGCTCATTCCTATTGGGGAGTCACTTCGCTTACGCAAGCCAGGGTCCGTCGCGCCAGGTCCATATCCGGATGGGCCGTGGCAGCATCACGATCAAGAAAGGCCCGCCGTCCGGTCCTCTCTGGAAGAATTGATTAGGCCGCTTGAGGCCATGCGGCGGACGAGGGCTTTCCGAATCCGCCGCTGCACGCCACAAGTGCGCCAGGCTGCGTCACGGCGGGATGGGGGATATAATCAGACCAAGCTGGTACCGCAGTCATGCTCGCCGAGAGAACCGGAGCCGAATTCATCCTGCCTGCCGCGGAGTTCGAACCTGCCTACATGAGCCTGTACCGCTCGGGGGAACTGCATCGCCGCGGCGGTGAGGCCCTCGAACGGCTGTCGCATTGCCTGGTGTGCCCGCGCGACTGCGACGTGGACCGCATGGCGGATAAGACTGCCGCATGTCACACAGGCCGTTACGCCCAGGTGAGCAGCTACTTCCCACACTTCGGCGAAGAGGACTGCCTGCGCGGACGTCATGGCAGCGGGACCATCTTCTTTTCGATGTGCAATCTGCGCTGCGTTTTTTGCCAGAACCTCGACATCAGCCAGGCCCAGCGAGGCTCGGAGGTCCGGCCAGAAAGACTCGCCACCATCATGCTGGAGTTGCAGTCCTGGGGATGCCACAACATCAACTTCGTGACGCCGGAGCACGTGGTGCCGCAGATCCTGAAGGCTCTCCCCATCGCCGTGGACAGGGGACTGCGCCTGCCGCTGGTCTACAACACGTCGTCGTACGACTCGCTGGACAGCCTCCAGTTGTTAGATGGGATCGTGGATGTGTACATGCCGGATTTCAAATTCTGGGACCCGGCGCTCTCGTTCCGGTACGTGAAGGCCAGGGACTATCCCGAGGCGGCCCGCCGGAACATTTGGGAAATGCACCGGCAGGTGGGTGTGCTGCGGGTCGACGAGCGCGGCCTGGCGAAGCGCGGCGTGCTGGTGCGACACCTGGTGATGCCCGGGGATATCGCGGGCACCCACTCGATCATGCGGTTTCTCGCCGAGGATGTTTCGCTGGACACCTACGTCAACGTGATGGATCAGTACCATCCAGCGGGCCGGGTCGCAGGCGCGCAATTCGTGGAGATCGATCGCCGGATCACGACTTCGGAATACCGGCGAGCGGTAGAAGCTACACGCTCGGCGGGCCGGTGGCGAGTGGACCGGCGGATTGCGGAATGAGCGCTACATCACAGCGCGCTCCATACGGCGCAACCATGCCTCCTCAACCCGCCAGCGATTCGATTGTCGACGGAGCGATCAGGAATTGCCTGACGATGTGGTTGAGCTGCTCCGGTTGATCCAGCGGCGCTGCATGCCGTGAATCCTCCACCACCGCCACCACGGCACCTGAGATCTGGGATGCGTACCACCGCTTCCATTCCACCGGCGTGTAATCGTGATCCGACGCCACCACCAGAACCGGGCAGCGGATCTGGCTAATGCGGTCCGCCACGCTCCACCCGATGAGCGCGCGCAGCGAGGCTCGATAGGCCCGCGGTTCGTTGCCGGCTATCTGAGCCATGAAACGTTGCCGCAACTCCACCTGCTCCGGCTTCGGAAATAGCGGGCCCGCCACCATCTTGCCCAGCGCACCCATGCCGAACAAGCGGATGATCGCGAATCGCGACCGGATCAGCATTCTTTGCGAGAACGTCCGCAGGATCATCGCCGGACCGCTGTTGACGATTACCAGGCTGCGCACAGCTTCCGGCGAATCCACCGCCATCTGGAACGCGATCATCCCGCCCATGGAGAGTCCTACGATATGCGCGGGCAGTGCGTTCAACGCCCGCAGCAGCGCGACTGCATCCTCGGTGAACAGCTTAACGCTGTACGGGCCCGGTGGCTTGGCCGAGCGTCCGTGGCCGCGCACATCCATCGCAATCACCCGATGCGATTGCGCAAACTCCGCTATCTGAAACTCCCAGTCTCGCGTGCTCGACCCCAGCCCATGCAAGAAGAGCAACGGCGGGCCATCCCCCGCTGTTTCATAGTGAAGGTTCACACCGTTAACTTCGAGTGTAGGCATCTGGATCAGAACCGGTATTTCAATGCCAGTTGAATCAGCCGAGGATTGCTGCTGGCCGAGATGATCTGGCCGAAGGCGCCTGGGTTGACGATTTGCCCCGTCAACGCGTTCAGCGAGCCGCCGGTCGCCGCCACCGCATTCAGGTCGCTGATCGGGTTGGCCAGGTTCACGTGATTCAGCAGATTGAAGAACTCGGCGCGGAACTCCACGGCTCGGTGCTCGGCGACAGCGAAATTCTTGCCGATGCCCAAATCGACGTTCACCTGCCGCGGTCCGCGCAGTATGTTGCGCCCCACGTTGCCAAAGTCCGTCCCGGCGCCGTCCGCAATCGCGGCGCCCTGGGAACTCGGAATCGGCTGTCCGGCTGCGATCACCGGGCGGGCGAAGGCGTAAGGGTTGAAGTAGTATCCCGCTGGCGCACCGCTCCCGCCGGTGACGCCCGGCGCCCAGTTCGGCCGGGCCAGCGCCGCGCTGGCGCCCGATAGCCCGTAGAGCGAAGCCGCCCCTGTGTCGACAATATCGATTGGCAGGCCGGACATCGCCGTGGCGATTCCCGAAATCTGCCAACCGTTGAACAGGGTCCGCGCGGCGCCGGATTTGGCCGGCTGCGGAAGCTGCCACAAGCCGCTCAGCACGAATCGGTGCTTGCGGTCGAAATCGGAGAGCCCTCGATTGGCTCGATTGTCGAGCTGATTGCCCAGGATGCCGCTGGTCTCCCCGACGCCACCGGGATTGACGACGCCGCCTGTGCCCGCGCCGCCGCCCTGGCCCGAGGCGTTGTCGATGGATTTCGCCCACGTGTACGACGCCAGGAACTGCACGCCATGAGAGAACCGCTGGGTGGCGCTCGCCTGCAGTGAATGATATACCGATTGCGCGGCCGATTGGTCCTGGAAGAATCCGTTCACGGATACACCCTGATATGGCGCGCGCAGCGATGCGTTGGCCGCCGTGTTGGTGGTGATCGCAGCGCCGGTAACCGCGTTGAAGATGGAGTGCTGGGGGCTCGCCAGCGCCGCCTGGTTGATCCCCACCTGGCGGAACAGGTTCACGCCGCGCGACCCTACCCAACCCAACCCGCTTCAAACAGGGTGTGGTGCATGGCGTATTGCACGCCGAAGTTGCCCTGCTGCACATATGGCGTGCGGATATTGCGGTCGAGGAACGTGCCGGAAAGCGCAATGCCCGGGACCAGCGTGGGGAACTGGTTGCCTGCCGGAACCGGGAAGAACGGATTCGAGAACGGCGCCTGCACGTTGACGCCGAAGACGTAGGTGGGCGGGTCCGCCACGCCCAACGTTGCATATTGGAAAGAAGTTCGCGAATAGTAGATGCCGTATCCTCCGCGAACCACCAGTTGTCCGCTGGACGCCGGCGAGTACGCAAAACCGAGTCGCGGCGCGAGGTTGTTTGGGTCGATGCTCTTGAGCACGTACTTGCTGACCTTGGGGATGTCGGGGTCGTTGTACTGCTTAGTCACATTGCCGGCCTGCACGTAACCCGCAATCGGCGGTCCCACCGGAACGCCGCCCGCCGTCAGCATCCGAGGCTGGTACAGCCCCGGATCGAAGGTTGCCAAACGTCCTTGCGTATCGTAAGGAGGCGCGTCCAGTTCGTATCGCAGACCAAAATTCAGCGTGAGCTTGGGGGTGACCTTCCAATCGTCCTGCACAAAGAAGTTGTAATCCCAGGAGCGAAGCGTGCGGCGTCCGACCCCGTTACCAAACAGGGATACATACGTGCTGCCCGTCAGGAAATCGTTGAAGCTCAGGAACTGGATGAGGCCGCGGGTGTAGAAGCCCACGTCATACAGATTGAGGTTGAACCGAACGTCTGCGCCCATCCGCAGCGAGTGCTTGCCCCTTTGCGTCGAAAACGTGTCCGACACGGAGCTGGTGCCGCCCTGGGCCACCACGTCGATCAGCGGCGCGGTGCCGAACGCAATGCCGCCGGCCGCCAGAGCGATCTGGATCATGCCCAGGCCCGGATAGGCCGCCGCCGCGTGGCGCGTTGAATCCCGATGCTCTGGTCGTTGACCGGCTGCTGCGGAAACGCATCCACCCGCAGGAAGCTGTATGAGATCCGCGCCTCGTTGACTGACCGTGTGCCAAACGCATGAGTCTCCTGCAGTGACACAATGCGGCCGGAGTTGTACTGGTTGTTGCCGAATCCGGGCACATTGGCGCCGGCTCCCAGAAAACTTGGCAGCACCAGCGTCTGCGGCGCGTCGAACAGGAAGAGCTTCGCCGTCAGGGTGTCGGCCACCGACAGGTGATCGTCCCAATTGGCGTTCATCTGGTGCTCGTTATAGAAGGAGGGGCTGGCGCCTGAGTATCTCCCTCCCGCCTGCGGCGTCGGAATGACGTAGTTCCCGTTCGGCAGCTTGGCATTCAACAGGGCCAGGGAGATCGGATTGATGCTGGTGACGGAAAGTGCCAGTCGCAAGCTTCGGCCGGAACGTCTGCAAGAGCGTCTTCTCCGAGCGGTCGTCGGTCAACCCGGGCGCCACCAGCACGTTCGAAGACAGGCTGTTGATCCGCGATGCCGCATTGATTTCGCGCGTTCCCTGGTAAGACAGGAAGAAGAACATCTTGTCCTTCTTGACCGGGCCGCCGAGCGTGGCGCCAAAGACGTTGCGTTTCAGGGCCGGCCGCCCAACCCCGGAAGCCTTCAGAAAGGGATCGTTGGCGTTGAGGTCGGCGTTGCGGAAATGCTCGTAGACTTCGCCATGGAAGTTATTGGAGCCGCTTCTGGTCATCACCTGGATGTTGCCGCCGCCGGAACGGCCGAAACTCGCGTCGTACAACGACGTCTGAACTTTGAACTCCTCCAGCGTCTCGGGCGCGGGCACCGCCAGCGAGGGCGCCGAGTTGGTGCCGATCGAATTAGCGTCTGCGCCGTTGATGACAAAACTATTGTTCGTGACACGCGCGCCATTGACGGAGATGTTCTGGGAATTCCGGCCCACCGCGGTATTATCCGGCAGATAGGTCGCTGCTCCCGTGCTGAGTCCGAGGATCTGCGTGAAGTTGCGAGTGGCCAGCGGGATCTCACCGATCGTCACTCCGTCCACAACGCGCCCCGTGACCGCTGACTCCGACTGCACCAGCGCCGGCTCCGCCTGTACCGTCACCACTTCGCCGGCCGCTGCCGCGACCACCAGGGCGACATCCATGCGCGACGTTTCCGTGATCCGCACTACGACGTTCTCCGCCGTTGCGGTTTTGAATCCTGGCGCGTTTACCGCCCGGTAGTTGCCTGGCTGCAGCAACGTGAACAGGTAAGCCCCGGCGTTATCGGAAACGACCTGGCGGCTCACTCCGGCTTCGCTGGTCGCCACTACTCTGGCTCCGGCAACGACACCCGCCGTGGGGTCGCGCACCGTGCCTTCAAGCTGACCAGTGGTTGCGGTCTGCGCGCTGAGCAGACCAGTGAATACAAATATCGCGGCGAATAGAGACTTCATGGCTCCCCCCTCTTCGTAAAACCGCTTGAAAGGCAAAGCCCTGAAGCCGGCGCAATCAGCCGCCCTTAGCCTTGCCTTGCTGGTTACCCGACCAGAACCCCTCGGTGAAGATCCGGATCATCTGCTTGATTGCCTCATCCTCCGGAACTCCCAAATGTTGTTTCCCCTTAAACAGAGACTCCACCAGGAAATAGGTGAAGAACTGCAGATAGATCATCGTGAACGCGAGGGACGGCTTCACCCCACCCCAAGGGCCTTGCTCCGAGGCGTGGCGGAGCCGGTCTCCAAGCACGCGCTCCGCCTGCTCTCCCCATCCTCGAAAGGTGTGGGCAAAGTGCTGGTTGCCGAACTCCACCACGTCGATGTACATCAACCGCCAGTAGTCCAGGTTGTGGTAGACGATCTCTCGGATAGCACCTGCCAGCCGCTCCAGTTGCGCGGGCTGAAACGCGTCGTCAATATCTTTGAGCGCATTGGCGCCCAGCTCGCTAAATCGTGCCTCGTACTTCTCCACCAACGCCTCGAAAAGCTTCTCCTTGGTTGGGTAGTGGTTGTAAAGATTCCCTATGGAGAAACCAGACGCCTTGGCGATCTCGCGCATCGATGTTCCGTGGTACCCCTGCCTGGTGAAGGTCTTCATCGCCGCAGCTTCGATCTTCTCGCGGCTGCGGTCGACCTCTTTGTTCTTGGTAGTCGGCATGGACACAGTATACCGAACGGCCGATTTCCCTCATCCCCTCTCAGCAAACGATCGATCATTCGCTACAGAACGAGCGTTCATTCACTTATATGCCAGAGGAGCGGTGCGTGTCAAGAGGAAATCGTTCAAGAATTGCCGGACCGCTGAAGCAGTGCCCCAGGCGGTGGTAAGTTGGAAACTACCGTCAGGAGTGAATCGCGTATGAATCGTCGTCAATTCCTTTGTTCCGCGGGCGCTGCCGGGCTTTTCTCCGGCGCACTGGCCCGGCGCGCCGCTGCGTTGAGCAAGAAGATCAAAATCACCGACGTCAAATGCATGATCGTCCGGGGAACCTGGGATTGGAATCTCATCAAGGTCGAAACCGATTCGGGCCTCTACGGGATCGGCGAGGCCTACTGGGGGTGGGGCGTCAAGGACCTGGTGCTCAACAAGATGAAAGGGATCGTAGTGGGCGAAGATCCCCTGAATGTCGACAAGCTCTATACCAAGATGTTGATGCAGAGCGCCGGCGCAGGGGCCATCGGCGGGGTCACCATGACCGCCGCGAGCGGCATCGAGATCGCCTTGTGGGACTTATGCGGGCGCATCCTGGACACGCCCGTCTGCAATCTGCTGGGCGGCCGCTTCCGCGATCGCGTCCGCTTTTACCGCACCACGCAGGCGGTCCGCAACGTCGAAGATCCCGCACAGTGGCGCGATCTGGCGCACGCGGCACGGGCGGAAAAGTGGGGCTGGACGGCCTTCAAGTTCCAGGGCGACGGCATTCCTCCCAGGGCCGACCCCGAATTCAAGGAGCCCGGCCACGATCCGTACGCCCGCAACCTGACCCACAAAGACTATCGCCGCATCGTGAAGGCCATGGAGACCGTCCGCGAGACACTTGGCCCCGACGCCGATTTCGCGGTGGAGTGCCATTGGCGCTACGATACCGAGGACGTCATTCGTCTGGGCCGCGAACTGGAACCGGTGAGACCAATGTGGCTGGAGGACCCTGTGCCGCCCGATAACATCGAAGCGATGGCGAGAGTCACCCACGCGATCGACATCCCGGTTTGCACGGGTGAGAATCTTTATGGCCGGCAAGGTTTCCGCAAGCTGATCGAGATGCAGGCATGCTCGGGAGTTCACATCGATATTCCGAAGTCCGGCGGCCTGCTGGAGTCGAAGAAGATCTCCGATTTGGCGGATCTGTATTACATCTGGACGGCATGTCACAATCCCGCGAGTCCAGTAGGAACGATTGCCTCCTGCCACGCGGCCGCGGCGATGCGCGAATTCCGGATCCACGAGTTGGCTAATTGGGTGGACTGGTGGCCCGACCTGGTGATTCGCGAAGGTCCCTTCTGGCAGAACGGCTACTTCACCATCCAGGACAAGCCGGGTTATGGGGTCGAACTGAATCCGGACGTCGCTAAGGCGCACCTGGCGCCGGGGGAGACGTGGTGGGGATGATCTGAGATCTGCTCAAATTGTGGGGCGGACCCCCTGGTCCGCGTGGGTCCCCCTGGACCCGCCGTTCGTCCAGCCAAAGCAATCCCGCTTCCGAGAGGCCGACGAGGGCGTCGGCCGCGGACCAGGGGGGGTCCGCCCCACAACGAATGAAGGTCCTCAGCGTAGCGGCGGAGTTGTGGTCGGGGGACGGCGGTGGCGCGTCGCCTGCTCGTAGGCGTAGGCAAACTTGATGAGGACCGGCTCGCTCCAGGCGCGGCCGTAGATGGTCATGCCGGCAGGCAGCGTGCCGCCGCGGGTGAATCCAATGGGAACGTTGATGGCAGGAAACCCCGTAGTTGGCGAATAGAACTGGCTGTTGTCCCCGTGGGGCGTGTTGAGGTCGCCGATCAGGCGCGGAGGATTGCTCCACGTCGGGTAGACGAAAGCATCCAGCTTGAGCTTGTCCATGGTCTTCACGACCGCTTCCCGAACTTTATCCCGATACGCTTTGTCGGCCTGACAGGCCGGTGAATCGGGGCCGTTTTCGGGCCCTTTCTCGGCCGATTCGAGGCGGCTCTGGGCCGAGGGATGGAAGCGCCTTGACCCGATGATATCGGCGAGGCTCTTCACGGGGACACGGTCTCCCTGGGCAGCCAGGTAGTGATTGATGTCGTACTTGAAGCCCATACAGGGGCCGCCGCCCTGCTCGCGGCGGATCGCGCCGAGCCCTTCGACCGTGGCGGGGTCGACGATGGTCGCTCCGGCGCGCCGCATGTCCTCGACGGCCGCCATGAAAATGCGCACGACTTCGGGGTCCGTGGTGTCGCGCTCATACGCCTGGTGAAGAACTCCGATGACGGCGCCGCGCAGGCCATTGCGGTCGAGCGATTTGGAGTAGTCCTGGGGAAGATGGGCGGGGGCGGCGGCGGTGACCGGGTCGTTGGGGTCCTCGCCGACGACTGCCTGGAAGACTGCGACCGCATCCTCCACCGTGCGTGCCATGGGGCCGGCGATATCGGCCAAGAGAGAAAGCGGCAGGACGCCGGCGCGGCTGGTGAGACCCATCGTCGAGCGAATTCCCACGAGCGCCTGGTGCGACGAGGGGCCGCGGATCGAGTTCCCCGTATCGCTGCCGAATCCCACCAGGCCGAAGCTCGCGGCGATAGCGGCGGCCGTTCCGCCGCTCGAACCGGCGGTGACGCGGTCCAGCGCATATGGGTTCCTGGTGTAGCCTGGGAGAATGGAGTTCACGGTTTCATAGGGGCTGAAGGCCCACTCGGCCATGTTGGACTTGGCGAGCACGATGGCGCCGGCATCCTTGACGCGCTTGACCAGGAAAGCGTCCTTGTCCGGGATGTAGCCAGCCAAGGCGAGCGCGCCGTCGGTGGTCTGCAGGCCCTTAGTCTCGAAGTTATCCTTGACGATCATCGGCACGCAATGCAACGGGCCGGTAAGGCCGGACTGCGCATAACGGCGGTCCAGTTCCTCGGCCTGCTTTTCCACATCGGGGTTGAGGATCACGATCGAGTTGATGGCAGGGCCGTTCTTGTCGTACGCCTCGATACGCTTCAGGTAGTGCCCGACTAGTTCGCGGCAAGTGAGGCGGCCGGCTTTCATCGCGTCGTGGACCTGGGCGATGGTGGCTTCCTCGACTTCGAAGGGAGCAAGCTTCTGGGCGAGGAGTGGAACGGAGAGGAGCAGGCAGAAGACTGGTCGGATCACCAGATCATTGTATGACGCCAGGGGGGATTCGTGGCGTAGACGTGCGTGTTTGGCGGCCAGCCACCGTTGAAAACACGCATGGACGGGTTGTGCTGCCCTGGCTCGCTACTTTCGGAGCGATCCGAAAAGCGTCGAGACG
>PMTT01000129.1 GCA_003167275.1 Bryobacterales bacterium
AACTTGCCGCGCACATCAGCCGTGGGAGCCAAAGCGATCTCGGGTTCGCGTGCTGCAAAGAATTCTTGTTCTTGGAGCTTGATCCGTTCCCAGGGAGGGTTGCCGATCACTGCATCGAACCCACCCGCCGACACCACGTCCGGAAATTCGAGTGGCCAGTGAAACGCCCGGGCTTTGTCCGTAACCTCACGAGCCGCGCCCACCAGTGGCCCGTACACCTGTCCACCCGAAAGGGTCCGCCAGACGTGGTCCGTGGTTGGCACCAACGCCGATCCCGAATCGCGAGGTGCATCCTTCTTCGGTAGCAAAAATGCGGCAATGTAGAGATCGGCCGCGACGCGCCAACTCCAGAGCCTACGTTCCGACTTGGCCGCTGCGAGACGCTTCTTCTTCTCTGCAATTTCTGCTGTGCTGTCTTCCGGCAGGCTCCGAACTGCTCGCAGCGATGCAGCCAAGGGCGGCGCTGCAGGTAGCGCGCTTTTGCCGCCGGTGAAGTCCAATGTGCCTTGGCCGTCGCGCTCCGCCTTGTTGCGGCGGTCGAAATATTTGGCGGCGTCCTTATCGTCTCCAGACAGAGGCTTGTAAGCGGCGTCTGGGATGCCGGCGCGAAGCACTTCCAGGTCAAAGACTCCGAGGAGCGAATCGCCGCAAAGGATGCTGGCGTCGAGGAATCCGAGGGGCTTTCCGGGTTCGACGGTCTCGATCCACAAGGCCACCTTGGTGAGTTCGACGGCCATGGGATTGCGGTCCACGCCATGAATGCAAGACCGCACGACATCGCGGAGGGCATGGCGATAGTCCTGGGCGGACGCGACGCCACCGGTCCGAGCACGGGCGACGCGGGCGGCAATCCGCCGGGCGGCAGCCAATAGGAAGTGGCCGGAGCCGCAGGCGGGGTCGATAACGGTGATGCCGAGGAGTCCTTGGACCCTGTCATTCGACTCCGACTCCACGCGATCCAGGACAGGGTCGAGGGCGTTATCGAGCAGCGTCTGCACCAGGCTATCCGGCGTGTAATAGCTGCCCGTGGTTTTGCGCTGGTTGCCCTTGGTTTCGTCGCCTTCGGCGAAGCTGACACCGCGGCCCTCATCCACCAGGATTGGAGTGAGTTCGAGGAGACTTTCGTAGACGGAACCTAGTTCTTCGGTCTCCATGTCCCTCCAGTTAACGGGGACCAGGCTCGCGTCGTCTTTGAGCCAGGCCAAGCGGTAGACGGCTTCCATGAGCGCGCGGTTCGAAAGGCGCGCTCTCTCCAGATCGGGAACGACGTTGTCGAACAACCCGCCGAGCGCGGGAAGCGCGAGCTTCGCCTGTCCCTGGGCGAGCCCGGCAAAGGCAATGAGCAAGCCTTCCCAACGGTCATGATGCTGGTCCCAAGCGGTGCGGCGGACGGCACGTTCGCGGAGCGCGCTGAGGGAATAACCGTCACCGTAAAGTTTGGCGGCGCTCGGCGAAGCACCGGGCGGATGGAGTAATCCGCGATCTTCGGCAACGAGTAGAAAGATGAGCCGATAAACTAGGCGAAGCAGTTGGCCGAAGAACTCCGTCAATGGGAGTTCGCCGCTAGTGACACGCGTGCGGAGGCTGCTGTTTTCTGGATGCGCGAGGAATCCACTGCCGAATGCGAGGAGCGCGGTTTCTACGCCGTCACGAAGGCGGTCCCGCGCGACTAAGCCTTCGCTAGCACCGGCCTCGCGCCAGCGTTCGAGGGCGCAGTCTGTCACGGGAGTTCCTGGCGCGCCGAAGCGTGTGGCATGGAAGAGTTGCCAGACAACGGCGAAGTCGGCGAAGTTCTCGCTTTCGAAGATCTCGCGGAGGTTCACCTCGACGAAGGCCGGCCGCGTGAGGCTAGCGTTGTCGCGCATCAGCCGAAGCTGGTCGCCGTTGGTGCAAAAGCCCCAGAGGGCCTGATCCGTTTGATTGAGCCAATCTTGTAAGGAGGAGGCAGCGGATCGCCTGCGGCCGACTTCTGTTCCATGGGATGCGGAGAGGTAGGCGCTAGCGCGGTCCAGGTCGTCAGATGGAGGAACGATGACCACGGGAACGCGGCCTTTCTTTGCTTCGAGAGCAACGGGTTGACCTTCGTCGCGATGAGCTTCGAGGTCCGTGAAACCAAGCACCTGGCCGAGGAGCCCTTCCACGAGGGTAACTGCGGCGCCCGCAGAGGGAGTGGGGCTGGCAGCGAAGTCCTTGAAGAGAGCGGCGCCGATTCGGAAATACCTGGCGATCTCATCGCGCAGCGTGAGCCCTTTGGGGACCGCGTAATCGGCCTCGGTCTGATTCCCGGCGCCTCGTGCGGCGATTCGCGCGAGCATGGCCGATGAAATGAGGCCGCCTTCTAACGTGACGGTGTCGAATACGACCGACGAAGAACGCCGGGCCCTGGAAGTCTTAGCGTGGGTGGATTGCCTGGCGGCGGTTTTCTTTGCCGGTGCCTTCTTTTGCGCCACTAGATGCCCCCCGGAATCAATGCGAAGACGCCCATCACATCAGCGGGCAAGACTGGCTCAACGGTCACGCGCGGGACGTTGATGCCGGCTGCGCGAACGCGGCCATGGTCTTCCGCGAGTGATGCGGCTCGTTGTTGGGCATATGCCGCGATTGGGCCTTCGAGCCATGCCGCGACTCGGCCTCGAGCTTGTTCTACCATGCGGTCCCGGGCAACGTCCGCAAGATTGCCGCTGGCATTGGCTTCCAGCAGGCTCCACGCGGCCGCGCCATCGGCGTACGGCGATGCCGCGCCTCCCTGAAATGCGATCGCCGCGGCCTCTTCCACGAGCAAGAACCTCTCCTTGCGGCCTCGAATCACCAGTTTGAAGCGCAATCGAAGAAGGGCGAGCGTGGTGATGGTCTGGACCGCCGGGGTCAGCCACGCGCCGGCGCGGCCGACCGGCGTTACGGGGCTGGAACCGGGATCGAGCGCCGCTTCGAGGAGCGCCTCGGCAAGCGTCGCCGGGAGCGGATGGCTTCGGACCACAACCTCCGCGTTGTGCGGGGCTGGCTCCTCAAAGCCGAGACGAATGGTGCCTTCGAGGCCGCGGGCGGCTAGCCGCTCTTTCAGCGTCACGGGCAGTGCGCTCAAGTGCGCCTGTGGCACAGTTCCACTCAGGTCCAGGGGAGCGTCCAGCCGGCTCAGGGCCCGTTCCACGAAACGGCGAACTTCGGCCGGTCCACCCAGAAGCTCCCGCCACCGGCGCCATTCGGGTGCGACTTCCTGGGGCTTGATTACGTTCTGGGCGAATCGAGCGCGGGAGCGGCTTTCACCTTCCTGAGCATCGCGCCAACGGGTCTCCATGCTTCGGGCATCCTGGTCGAAGCCAAAATCCAGACTCAACTGTGGTGATTTGCCCTTGCGCAGAAGCACCGAGTTCATCAGAGCGCCGGTAACGGCTCCGCGCTCCTCGGGTAGTGGAACCGTGACGCCCGTTGCTTTGCGGATGGCCGCGGCCTTGCGCAGAATGACATCGAGCACCGCTCCATCGATCGCGCTATCGGGAGAATAGAGGAGAACGGAACGAACGACGAGCGACGACTGGCCGAAGCGGTCCACTCGACCCTCACGCTGTTGGTGACGCGTGGGATTCCACGAAAGGTCGTAGTGGACGACGGCGTCGAAGAGAGTCTGGAGATTGATGCCTTCCGACAGGCAGTCGGTAGCAACCAGCAGTCGCTGTGCCGCGGCGCCCATGTCGTCAACGCGGGCGCGGCGTTCGTCGGAGGGAAGTACTCCTGTCACCGCCTCGATGCGGAGATGAGGAAAAGCTTTGCGTAGTCCCTCCGCGACGTGTTCGGCAGTAGCGATGAAGCGGCAGAATACGACGGGATTCACTCCCTGGGCGATCAGCGGTTTGAGAAGGTCAACAACGGCACATAACTTTGGGTCTTTGGCCTTGACCAGACGATCCGCCTGCGCGATCAACTGCTCAAGTGCTTCGTCCTTGGCGAGTCCCGATGCAGGCTCCACATCGATGGATTCGGCCTCATCGTC
>PMTT01000377.1 GCA_003167275.1 Bryobacterales bacterium
CTGATGGGCGAATCCGAACCCTTGGATAAGAACGTTAAGGCGGCGGAACTGTCCTTAAAAGGCGAGAAGGCCGAGGTGGATGCCGAGAAGCAGCAGGCGCGCGAGCGAACGGCTGTAGACCAGAAGGCCGCCAGCGAATTGCAGCAGGAACGCGCCGCAATTGTCACCGGAATCACACCCGGGATGTATAAGACCTACGAACGGGTCCGCAAGGGCCGGCGGGGCATCGCGGTCGCCGAAGCGGTGGATGGCCGCTGCACCGTGTGCAACATGCTGCTGCGCCTGCAATACTATCAGGACCTGAGGAAGGGCGATCAGATCCTGTTCTGCGAGAGCTGCCAGCGGATTCTCTACTACAACCCCCCTGTCTCGGTCGAAGCGACCCAGTAACGTGGGGCAGCCAATCCTGGCTGCAGCCGCCTTTTCAGGCGGCTCTTCGCCGCCCAAAATGCAAAGTCTCGCTCTCGGCAACCGCCGCCTGAAAGGCGGCTGCAGCCAGGATTGGCTGCCCACATTACAGGTGCATCTGCATGAACTTCAGGAACAGGGCCCAGTCGGATGGAATGGTGCCGTGGCCGCCGGCGTGCATCTGGTAGCCGATTGTGTGTAGGATGGCCCCTCCGGCCGCCGGCATCTGGTCCGTGTCCAATCCCTGCTTTCCCAACAGCCGGTAGACCGGCGCAGCCGCCACCGCGGCTAGGAATTCACCCTTTGGGTCCGACCACGTGTCCGTGTCCCCGGTCTGCAGCAACACCGGGCGCGGCGCTATGAGCGCCACTAGCATATGAGCGTCCACCGGCAACTGGTCAACATGCTTCGCGAATTTCTGATAATTGGCGCAGAACTGATAGGGGTACCGGGTCAGCTCCACCAGGTGCGCGATGGACCGGACGATCGTGGAGAAATACGATGTGGTCCACTTCCGTTCCGATCTCGGCCATAGCATCCTCTTTGGCTACCGTTCAAACGAGGTAGGCTTCGGCTGGACCAACGCCGTCTTCACCGCGCTGCTGGACGAACTGCCGGCGAAGGATCAGGCAGTTCTGATCGAGAATCGGCGTTAATTGGGTACTCGCTTCAACCTGGGACTCAGGGGTCAGATAGCCAGCGGGACGCCCCGGCGGGCACATTCTTCCCGGCACCACTCGCGCCGGCGTTGAAAATCGGCACTCCGGGCGCCGTCGTGGAATGCCAAACTTGCCAGCCAGGCGTAGTCCTCCGCGACGCTCGCGAGGAGTTCGTCCGGGAGCGATTGGAGATAATCGCGGAAGGTCGCCGACGTTGGGCGCGCCATGCCGGTTGCGGTCATAGAATCCCGAAAACACGGGCCTCTTTCTATAGTTGCGTTGGGGGGCGAAAAAGTTCCGTCCGCAACAAGTGGGGCGGCCCCCCGGGTCCGCGGCCGGGGTCGCGCTGTTTTGGACGGGCGAAGAGCCGGACCAGNNACGAGGGCGTCCGCCCCACTCTTTGTTGACTAAACACTGCTCTCCGAGCGCTTATAATGAACCTTATGTTCTTTCGCAGGGAGCGTCCCAAGAATCCTACCTTCGAGGATCGCCTGGAGAGCCTTCGCAAGGCCGGTTTCACCGTGTCCGCGCCGGTGGGCGGCAAGGTGCGGGTGAGCCGCGAGACTTGCGCCATCGACCTGATCGAGAAGGACGGCGCCGTCCAGAGCGTCGGCACGGCCGGAATTCGAATGGGCGACGACATTGGCTTCCTGGTGGACGGCGGATTCCAGAAGTTCTTTCAAACCGCGGCGGGGAAGAAGAAACCGGCGCTGGCCGAAGAGCTGAATGCCGTCCACGCATTCGAAGAGGATCTGAAAGAAGGCTTGGGGCAGCAAAGCTATTACAACGAATCTCTGGGCACAGTCTCCACCTTTTACCTCTACGATCGCGTGAAAGACCGCGATCGCGGAGTTGCCAGGCGTGTCTGGGAGTAGCGCCTGACTCGGTTGCGACGTTGGTTTAAAGCAGTAGTCACTCGTGGGAACCGTTCAGAAACGCGCAACTTGAAGGAACCTGGCAACGAACTTGCTCGTCTGGGACATCAGAAGTCATTCGACGGCGGGAGGCCGTCGGACGCGGCCTCCCAGGAATGGCAAGGAGGGGTTATGAAAGCTGCTGCACGCGCCGTTCGCAGCTTTTTCTCCGCGCTTCGTCAAGGGGCGCTCTCCAAGACTCAGGCTCCCGAGCTGGTTTCGACACCCCGAATCGGGCTGGCTCTGGGAGGCGGCTTCGCACGCGGGATCGCGCATGCGGGCGTCCTGGAAGTTTTGGAGCGCTACCAGATTCCGATTCACTGCATCGCCGGGGTGAGCGCGGGCTCGATTGCGGCGGCGGCGTACGCCAGTGGGGCGTCGCCGGCGGAAATCGCGCGGGCCGGCTGCACCATGCGGCTCGGGGATGTGGCTCGATGGAGCCTGGGGCGCATGGGTTTCGTGGTCAGCGAACGCATGCAGAGGTTCCTGGAGAAGCTGCTGAAACGCTACCGCTTCGAGGAAATGAAGATTCCGCTGGGGGTTCTGGCCACCGACTTGTGCACCGGCGAATCGGTGGGCTTTCGAGACTCGGGGGACGTCTTTCTTCCCATCCGCGCGAGTTGCTCATACCCGGGGCTGTTCCAGCCGGTGCGCCGGCATGGCCGGCTGCTGGTGGATGGCGCCATGAGCATGGAGATCCCGGCACTTATGGCGCGGCAACTCGGCGCCACCCACGTCATCTCGGTGCACCTGCCGGCGCAGGGTGGCGAACGGCCGCCCACCAACATGTTCCAGGTAGTGAACCGGTGCTTCCAGATTCTGGAGAGCCGTACCGAGGACAGATGGCGCGCCGCGAGCGACCTGGTGATCACGCCGGATGTGCGCACGATCGAGTGGGATGGGTTCGGGTGCGGGCCGGAGCTTCTGAAGGCTGGCGAGACCGCCGCGCTGGCAGCAATGCCCAAAATCCAGGCCTGGATGGCGAGACCGCAGACGGCGCCCGGAGCGATGGTGCAGTTACCGGGAACGATTCCGGCGTGACGGGGACCTACTATTTACTTTGGCTTCCGCAGGCGAGCCTGAAGGTCGGTTTCGCACTTCGGGCTCAGGCCTCCGAAACCTGGGCAAACGGTACCCTAACCCACGTAGTCTCGTAGTTGAGTGGGTTAATGCCCAAGTTTACCCACCCCGCGTTTACTGTAAACCTCAAAACCAAGCCGCGAACCCGCCGTCCCTTGCTGTATGAACTGGGTGAGAATCGCTGTCTGGGGAGTATCGGCGCTAGCCTCCGCCTGGGCTCAGCAGGGGGACGGCCTCAGGCTGAACGACCTCGGCCTTGCCGCGGCGTCGCGTGGCGATTATGCCGAAGCCGAACGGCTCTACGGCGAAGCCATGACCCTATGGAAGCGGTTGGGACCGGCGTATCAGGCGCATTTCGCCACCACGCAAGGGAACCTCGCGGAGGCTCTTTGCATGGAGGGAAAAAGACGTGAGGGCGCCAAGGTCTACGAGGAGTCCCTGGCATCGCATCGTCAAACCCTGGGGACGACGAACCTGCGCACTCTGACCATTATGAACCTGCTGGCCGGCACCTACTTGATGCTGGGAGAGGACGATCGCGCCTCCATCCTTTTCGACGAGGCACTCCGGGTGGAACGCGAGCTCTATCCGAACGATTTGCAATTGGCTCGCAGTCTGGCAGGGCTGGGCCTCTTGCGTATACGCGCCAAGAACCCGGAGCAGGCTTTACCCATGGCCGAAGAGGCCCTGACCCTGGTTTTGAAGTTCGGAAAGGAAAACAGTCCGGACGCCGCGCTGGCATATGCCAATGTCGGAGAGGCCCACCGGTGGCTGGGCCACACGGAACGTGCTCTTCCCCTGCTTCGTAAATCCCGATCCATCTACGAGAAGATTCTGGGGCCTGAGCATCCGCGAGTGGCGTCGATCCTCAGCCAGGAGGGCCTTGTCTACATGCAGGATAAGAAATACTCCTTGGCCGAGAAGGACATGGTGCAGTCTCTCGACATCCTGGCTAAGTCCTGCCCGGCGTGCACCTTTGAACAGCTCGTGAGCGAGAGCAACCTCGGACTGCTGCGCCTGCGGCAGGGCAAGTACGCCGAGGCCGACCGTCTGCTGACCCACGTGGTTTCCACGGAAGAACGCTACCTGTCCCGGCCCGGTTCGGACATGGCAACGGCGTTGCAGGCCCTCGCGGAGGTCCGCGAAAAGCAGCGCCGCTATGAGGACGCCGCCAGGCTGCACAAACGGGCGGACCTGATTCTGGAGTATCGATAGCGGAAAGGGACTACTTGGTCAACGGTCTGAATTTTGTCTGGGCAAGCTAAAGCATACCCTACAGCGGTACGCTCAGCTCGATCTCGGTCCCACGCTCCGGGGCGGACTCCAGGCGTAAGCCGGCGTGCAATTCCTGGGCGCGGTATTGCAGGCTCTTGAGTCCCTGGCCTGGCCGGGCGTGCAGCGGGTCGAACCCACGCCCGTTGTCGCGAATCGAGATTCGAAATAATCGTCCAGCGGTGGCGACTTCTACCTGAACCGCGGTGGCGTTGGCATGACGGGCGACGTTGGTGACCACCTCCTTGAAGAAGAGCAGGGTGTGACGCCGCACGTCCGGGGCAACTTCCCTGCCGAGTTTGTCGTCGTCCGGCGATTGGAACTCCACGCGGCGCCCATCGTTTTCGAGCATCGTGAAGGCCGTCTGCCGCATGCGGAGCACCAGGTCGGCCAGGCAATCCTCGCGCGGGTCCACCGTCCAAACGATGTCGGCCATGGCTGCCCGCAGCGAGCGTGCCCGCTCGGCGATCCGGTCGAGAAGTTCGATACTGCGAGGCTCCTGACGCTTGGCGACTTCGCCCAGAATCGCGATCTCCGCGAGTCCCGCCCCCAGGTCGTCGTGCAGGTCCGTTGCCAGGCGCGTGCGCACCCGCACCAACTCCAGCAGGTGATTCACGCGATACCGGTACAGCGACACCGCGCCCGCCGCGATGCCCGAGATCACCAGCGCGAGGAACCAACTTCTCCGCCAGAAGACGGGGAAAACCTGGAACGACAGAGTCGCCTGCCCAGTGCTGACCTGGCCCGACTCGGTGATGCTGCGAACCGCGAAGTGGTAATGGCCTGGAGCCAGGTTGGCAAAGCGCACCGTCTGGTCCTCCGAGGGCTTGCTCCAATCGGTATCGGCTCCCTCCAGCCAGTACTGGTAGCGAAGCCCCTCGCCGATATCGAAGTGTAATGCCCTGAATTCGACTTCCAGACTGTTGTGCCCTGGCGTCAGTTCCATGCCTGTCACCGCCCGTTCTCCGGTCTCCGAAATCGGATACGGGTCGCCTCCCACGCGCAGTCCGCGGAGCAGCGGGGCAGGCGTTTCCGCAATCTGGTCCGGTTCGGGCCGGTAGCGCGCGAGGCCATAGAACGATGCGAACCAGATAGCGCCCGTGCGATCGCGGTAAAGGAACTGGGTGTCCCCCGGGGGCAGACCGCTCGAAGAGGTGAAGTGGTGCAGGGTTGCGGCCTTGAGGTCCAACCGGTCCACGCCACGCCCGCCCGCCACATAAATCCGGCCCGCCTCGTCGTCAGCCAGGGAAAACACGTGCTCGCTCGAGAGTCCCTGTTCCAGGCCATAGCGCTGGATCCGTGGTTCGTCTTCCGCGGGATGGTCGATCCGCCCGACACCACCCTGGCTCGATCCGATCCACAATCGTCCCTGGCTATCGGAGAGGAGCGAATTGATCGCGCCGCGGGGAACGTCATGGGTGATGAGCTCAGAGCCGGGTCCGCGAAAACGAACCAGGCCGCTCGGGGACAGGCCGGCCCAGACGTTGCCGGAACTGTCCTCCGCGAAGGAATGTACAAAGGCCGAGCCCGTGGACCCAGGCACCAGATCTGTGGTTTGAAAGGTTCGCCATAGGCCGGTAGCGCGGCTCCAATGGCACACGCCACCGGTTGTGCCCGCCCAAATGTCGTCGCGTGAGTCCCGGAAAATTCGCAGAATCGTCTGACTGGGCAAGCCATCGCGAACCGAATAGACCCGTTCGGGTGGTTTCCCCTTCAACTCGCGGGGGTCCGCGGCGGCCGCATAGCGTGCCACCCCGGCGCCAGTGGCCGCCCACCAGGCGCCCTCACGGTCCTGCACGATTGTCTGGCCGATCGCCCATGTGGCCCCGGGCATGGGCATTCGGAGCGGGGCCGGAACGAACCGGCTGCCACGGAGTTCATTGAGTGTCCATTGCCCCGTGATCGCGTAAAGAGTCCCCCGGAGGCTCTCCACAAGGCTAAACACCTCGGCCGATTCCAGACCATCGGCTTGGGTAAAGAGTTCAAACGACCCCGCCGCGATTCGAACCACCCCCCGCGTTCCAACTGCCAGCCAGAGATTGTGCCGGACGTCTTGTCCGATGGCCCCTATCTGCCCAATGGGAAATGCGTCGGAAGCCGTATACACCAACACGTCCGGCGGCGAGGCGTCCGGACGGAATCGGCCCAAGCCTGTGGTCCTGCCGATCCAGATCTCGCCCCCCTCGCCCGCGTAGAGGGTATTAATCAAGCTCTGCGTCTTGTCGGGAATCTCTTCAGGCGGCAGTACCCGCGGCGGCTCGGTTTTGGTATCAACGCCGGCCAGGCCGAAGCCGCCGACCCACAAGCGGTCATGGCCATCGACCAGCAGCACTGTGATGCGCGTCAGGCGACTGGGAACCGGGAGGGAATCAATCTCTCCGTTTGGCCGGCGCCGAAACAGGACCAGGGGTGTAGCCACCCAGAGGTTTCGCCGCGAATCCTCCGCCAGCGCCAACACCTCCAGGGGACCCGAACTATTCAGCTTCGTCAGGCGTAGAGCAACTTCTCCATTCTGTGGCCGGAAGCTATAGAAGCCCGCGAGCGTGCCGCTCCAGATAGTTCCGTCGTGACCCTCATACAGGTTATGGACATCATTCGACTCCCTGGTGTCGCCGACGCGAATTGCGTCGAAGGCCGGAGCCTTCCCATGGTCTTTATGGAATCGTGCCAGGCCTGCGCTGGTGGCGAACCAGTAGTCCCCTTGCGCGGTCTCGATCATGTCGGAGACCAGCCGGCTCGGCAGGCCGTCCCTGGTGGAGAAGTTGGTGAACCGGTAACCGTCGAAGAGCGAGATGCCCTCGACCGTGCCAAACCAGAGATAGCCCTTGGAATCCCGGTGGATTTTGGTCACCCAATTCCGAACCAGGCCATCCTGGGTGGTAAAGATGCGGAACGCGGGCTGTTGCGCGCGAAGCGAGTGAGCGGTTGCGATCGCGAGGATGAGAAAGAGCCGAAAATGCGGGCGCATCGAGCTGCGGGCACGGGCCGGCGCAGATCTTCAGGATACTCCAGTGGGGCGTCGGATATTCAGACCCCTGGGGGCGCCACGGTGATTGCCCTTTGGGCGCAAATCGTTCGCCGTCGTCAGTTAGGGCAAATCGATCGCGTAGCCGGATACACTGCCCAAACAACCGTGGGGAACCGCGCCACTGGCATTGAAGTTGACGCTCCCTCGCAGGGTGATGAGGTCGGCCGGGTCCGCATACAAGCGCGTAGTTGCGCTCGCCACCCACAGTATTTTGCCCGGCGCCATTGAGGTCTATGGAGTGAGGGGCGAATGCATGGGCCTCTATGAGATTGCCGACACTCACGGACACGTCACCTAAGGCCCCACCATTAGCACTATCGACGCTACAGCGCATTGAGTACTGTTCGATGACATAGCGCTTTCCTGGTGGGACTTGCCAGGTCGCGGCAGGAAGGCCGTTCGTCACCTGAAGGGTGAACGGCTGCCGCGCCGGTTCATCCCGGTTCTGCACGAGCGCCGCTCTAATTTGCGCAAACAGGGGTTTGGCGGTGAATCCACCTACCGCCACCGACAGCGCAGCCAGGCCAACCGCTGCCCAGACAAAGGTCTTCCGTTGATTCATCTCAATATCATTGGTTTCTTCTACATGAGCGCACACCGCACTGTGGGTGGCCGGTAACGCCACGTGGCGCTGGCACTCATGCCTGCCGGGTCGAGACTCGTCTCGATCCTTCTTGTTTCGGGTGGCCGGAACAGCGTCGAGATGAGTCTCGACGCAGCAGACACGAGTGTCTGCGCCACGGTCGGTTAGTTCACGAACCCGGTCACATAGACCTGGATACTACCGGGGCCCAGTATCCCAACGCATGTATGGCCCTGTACGCCCGCAAACACCAGGGGGGTCGGGAAGGTAATGGTCTGTGTGGCCAAAGGTTGCGCGTAAATTAATAGGTTGGGCGCTGCTGGGCCGAGTATCTCGGAGCTCTGGGTACTGCAACTACCGCTGGAGAAGACAGGGGCGTTGATGGAGATCAGGTGCGCGGTCGGATCGAAATTCGTCACTGTAAGGCTGGTTACGCCAAGCGTACCGGTGTCGGGACCGGTCGACGGTTGGAAGAAGTTAGTCGTAAGCGTGCCGAAGAACGGCTTGCTCGGAATCACGACTTCGACGAAGGCCCCTCGGATGGCGGCGGACACTTTCGGAGCGGCGAAGATGCCGACGAAGGCTAGAGTGAGGAAGCCTCCCGCGGCCCAAAGGATCGTTTTGTTCAGTTTCATAGCTGACCGTTGTGTTGAATTTCCGATTCATTTTTTCTACTCATTAGGAAACCGGCAGCGCTCCTTCGCCGATCGACCCCAAGTTCGCGGGCGCCGGGACCGGACACGCGCCATGAAGAATCAGGTCAAACGCAGAAGCGACCGCCTGGGCACTTCTCCCGATTGGATGGCCCTGCAGTTACTGGGTCAGGTCAACGAGATATCCCGAAAGCGTTATGACTCCGGCCCGCGGACTGTTATTCGAGATTGTGTATATGTACGCAGCGGGCATCTGGCCGGCTTCGTAATAGACCACGGCGGGCACGCTTACCGAATAGTAATCATTGCCGTTGGTTAATTCCAAGTGGCTGGGGAGAGCAAGGTATTGTGTACCCGCAGAAGGCACACCCAGGAATGCACCAAAAAACTGACGATGCTCAACATTTAGTTGGCTGTTGATGTATTCGACAACAAGCCGCTTGTTAGCCGCCACGGCAGGGAACGATGCCGAGCAGAAATTAGTCCCCGGTCCTTGAGCAGCGCACGGGGCCTGCACGATGTAAGGGATGCGACCGCGCTCATCGATATTCTTGACAACCGCGGCGCGAACCTGTGCGATTAGGGGGACAGCGTAGAATTTGCCAAGCACGGCCATCAAAGCCAGTCCGGCAGCGAGTTGCATGAGCCTGTTCTTCATTGGAGTTTTCTTCCTCTCGGTTCAAACCTTGGATTGTTATTTGTCGATTGTTGCGGTGCAGGCTGAGCGCGTCCCACGCAACGTCGATTGTCACACTGAACGGGAAAGCTTTCTCCCGACTCCTAACGCCAGGAAAACGGAGCAACCCATCAGTCCCAAACTGGCGGGCTCCGGGACGGGAGACGCGTTCTGAAGAATCACGTCGAATGCGTAGTGCATATCCTCACCTTCAGGCAGGTTGCCGAGCCCGGTAAACCCGTCCGCCAGAGTACCCGTACCCGAATTCTCGGCAAACGACATGTTCTCGAATGCGCTAATGGTAATGGCGTAGTTGCCGGCCGACAGAATACCGGCATCGAGCAAGACATCGAAGCATTGGCCGGAGCCGATGTTAGTGTTTGCGCCAGGCGGGCAGGTGACGCCGAAAAATGTGGATGCCAGAAAATCCCCGGAAGCATCGAACAGGCTCAAGTATGGCTCGAAGCCCCCCGGGTCGATTGCCAGCCCATTTCCGTTGATGCCTCCACCATAGCTGAAGGTGACGGCTTGGACCGTCGAAGACACCGGGACGATGAAGTCACGTTCCACGGCAGCCCACTGTGCGTAATCGGAATCGGAGTTGCCGGTACCCAGTGTGCACCCGCTTCCGCATGAGAGAAACGTCGCATCGGTACGTAGATCGCCGGTAAAGGACTGGATGGTCCCTGCCTGGGATTGTCCAACGCAAGCAGCAAATGCGCTCGCAACAATCGTCAACAAACGCTTGGTCATGATTTGAGAAGTCCGTTCCGCACAGGTAAACCCCTCACTGGTGCTGACTTATAGTAGGCTGGCGGTCCGTTCGGTTCAATCGCATAAACATGCGATGGGGCAAACCCGCGGCAGGCCACGCAAATCGGTAGCGACAACGTCGGCGGGGTGCGCCTCACGGGGCCACGGAGGGAGCCGCATGTTTATGCGACTACCATCGGTTCCACGTCGCCTGTAGAGTGAGGAAAGCTCGCATACCGGAGGGGTTTCATGAACAACAGACAAGCACGGAAGTCGCGAGGATTCTCCTGGTTTCCCGCTGCGGCGGCGGCGCTACTGATTTTACCCGGCGTGGGTCTCGCCCAAGAGGCCAAAGGCTGGATCGAAGGCTCGGTGTTGAATAAGTCGGGCAAGATTGTGTGGAACATCGCGCGTCAGGCGAATATCGTGACCGTGCGTGCCCTGGGGCCCAGCACGCTCGAGACTCACCCGGATAACACCATTGGGAATTTCTACACCATGCGCGACCTAAAGCCAGGTGTGTACGAAATCTTTGTGAGCTCGACACAGGACGACGCACTCCAGTATCGCCCGCAGCACGTGATGGGTTTGGTAGTGAAACCCGGCGTGCGCACCCTGCTCAACATCGAGGTGCACGAGGGGCGGTCGGACACCATCGAGGAGGTAGGGAAGGCGGTTACCACTGAGAGCGGTCTGACGCTGGCGGAGATGGTGGAACGGCTGACCCACGAAGTAGAAGTGCTGAAGAGGCAGGTTGGGGACTTGCGGAAGTAGCCATGGGAACTCGCTGCGCGTGCAGGCGTATGCCGACACCTGCCAATGCCTGGGTGGACGGTTCACCAGTTCGACGTTCATGACATTTCCTACGGCGCTCTCCGTAACGGTCTCCGGTCATCTTGTGACGCCGTAAGGCTGCCATCAACGCTTGGGGGTGGCGTGACCGCTGGTCTTGATCGCTGACTAGCACAGAGATGCCTGGAGGGTAGTTCCGGAGGCTGCCCTCGCCCATGAGAGGCAATTTAGGAATAGCTGCCTTTTCCGCGGCGCAGGAGTCCTTCGTGAAGCGCCTTCCAAACCGCTTCCGACCGAGAGTGCACGTGCAGTCGCTCGTAAATCCTGCGCACATGCGAGCGTACTGTGTCCAAGCCCAAGTTTAGGGAATCCGCGCAGGTCTTATAGCTGTGGCCCTCCGCCAGCATCCCTAAGATCTCCAGTTGCCGGTTCGAGAGTTGCATGTCCTCTTGCTTCGGGGGCGCGATCTTCTGGAACATGAGGACCACCTTACGCGCAATCCCCGGAGACATCGGGGCACCTCCACTGTGCAATTCCCGAATGCTATCAAGCAGGCGATCGGGCGGAGTCTCTTTGAGCAGGTAGCCGCAGGCTCCGGCACAGACCGCGTCGAATACCGAGTCGCTGTCTTCGTGCACCGTCAACATCAGAATGGGCAACTCGGGGAACTGCGCGTGAATGCGCCGGACGCCTTCGATGCCCGACATTCCGGGGAGCCCGATATCGGCCAGAAGAACGTTCGGGGGGGTGGCTTGGATACCCGGAAAAGCATCCTCCATTGAGCCGTACTCCCCGCAGACCTCGAAGCCCGGTGAGCCGCCGATCAGCAGGCCGAGCCCTTCGCGCGTCCCCACCTCATCTTCCACCAGCGCTACTTTGATCGGTTGTGACACGAATGAAGTGTAGGGGAATGGTTCAGGGGACGCAATCGCATGTCCATGCGGCTGCCAGATGGGAGAGAAGTTCGAATTGCCCGCACTGGCTGATCCTGCTAGACTTAGGGATTCTGGGGTTATTCTCAAATTCGGGGTCAGCCAGTGAAGGTCCGCTTCCTCCTGTCGCTTGCTATCGTTTGTTCTTCGATTACGGCTGAATCGCCGGGCGTGTTTCCGGACACGATCGTTGAGAACTACTGCGTGGCGTCCCGGAATCAGGAAGAGGCTCTGAAAGCGGCTTCGATGGATGTGGAGATTGCCGGATCTCTTCCCAAGTTGAAGAAACAGGGGAAGTTGCGCGCCCTTCGCCGGATCTCCGGTTTGGGCCGTATCACCTACGAGAGGCTCCGCTTTGAAGGTGACAACACGGTCAAGAGAGAGGTCATCGCCCGCTACCTTACGGCGGAATCCGAAGCCCAGCACGATCCCTCCCTCGGTGTGACCCCGCAGAATTACAAGTTCAAGTACAAGGGGCACAGCCAACTGGACGGGCGAGATGTCCACATGTTCCAAGTGAGCCCGAAGCAGAAGCGCCTGGGCCTGTTCAAGGGCGAAATCTGGATCGACGCCGCCACGTACCTGCGTGTCCAGGAATCCGGCTACCTGGTCAAGAGCCCATCGCTGGCGATCCGCAAGGTCGCATTCGTCAGGAAGTACGAGATCCGGGACGGAATTTCGGTGCCCCGGCAAGTCCAGAGTGTGACCGACACCTGGCTGGTCGGCAAAGCGGAACTGACCATCGACTACACGAATTTTTCGATCGATGGCCGCAAGCAAAGTGCGGCGGGCGATACGGACGGCCAGTAGCCGGCTGAACCTCGCTCCGCAAACAGCGCTCGACGGGGAGAATACATGAGAACGCTCTTTCTGAACCCACCATCCTTCGAAGGTTTTGACGGTGGAGCCAGCTCGCGCTGGCCGGCATCCCGCGAAATCGAATCCTATTGGTACCCGGTATGGCTGTGCTATCCCGCCGGCATGCTGCCCGACAGCAAAGTGGTGGACGCGCCGCCGCATAAGATCTCGATCGAGCAAACCGTAGAGATGGGCAAGGACTTCGAACTGCTCGTCCTCTACACCTCCACTCCCGGGTTTCACGTCGACGTGAAAATGGCCCAGATGATGAAGGATGTCAACCCCAAGCTCAAGGTAGCGTTCGTGGGGCCGCCCGTCACCGTCGAGCCGGACAAAACCCTGCGCGACACCAAAGCCATCGATTTCGTGGTCCGCCGGGAATTCGATTACCAGATCGCCGATTACGCCAAAGGCAAGCCGCTCGAAGAACTTCCCGGCGTGAGCTTCCGCAAGAATGGGCACGTCATCAACAATCCGGAAGGTCCGGCCATCGAGAACCTGGACGAGTTGCCTTGGGTGACCAAAGTTTACAAGCGCGATCTCGACATCACCCGCTACAACGTCCCCTTCCTCCTGAACCCCTTCGTGTCGCTCTACACCTCTCGCGGGTGTCCGGCGCTTTGCACTTTTTGCCTCTGGCCCCAGACCCACTCCGGGCATCGCTGGCGCCTGCGATCGTCCGATGACGTGGCCAACGAAGCGCGCTACGCATTGGAGAATTTCCCCCAGATGAAGGAGATCTTCTTCGACGACGATACCTTCAACTACCGGAAAGAGCGCACCATCGAGCTGTGCAAGAAGCTGCAGCCGCTAAAGTTTACCTGGTCATGCACCTCGCGCGTCACCACCGACTACGACACCCTGAAGGCCATGAAGGAAGCCGGCTGCCGCCTCCTGATCGTGGGGTACGAGTCGGGCGATCCGCAGATCCTGAAGAACATCAAGAAGGGCGCCACCGTCGAGATGGCGCAACGTTTCACGGCCAACTGTAAGAAGCTGGACCTGAAAGTGCACGGCGACTTCATCATCGGCCTGCCCGGCGAGACCCGGGAAAGCATCCGCAAGACCATCGATTTCGCCAAGAAACTGGATAATGAGACCATCCAGGTCTCCATCGCGCACCCCTATCCGGGCACCGAATTCTACGACTACGTGGTGAAGAACAACCTCATCACCATCGATTCCATGACCGATGAGACCGGCCACCAACTGCCCAACGTAGTGTATCCGGGACTCGACCGCGGAGAACTGGTCGAGTGGGTGGAGAAGTTCTATGGCGAGTACTTCTTCCGGCCGCGCGTGATCTGGCGGATCGTGAGGAAGGCCGTGTTCAACGGCGACGAACGGCGGCGGCTTACCAAGGAAGCCCGCGAATATATGGCCCTTCGGTCCAAACGGAAGAGGTTTGTGGCCGATCATAAGGCGGCCAAGTCGGCGCCTGTTACCGTTAGCTCCGGCGACTGACCCGACGAATGTCCAAAGAATCGGCCCGACTCAGACTCAAGACCTGGATCTGCGCCACCGTTGTAGTCCTCAGCAACGTGTTCGGCAACTTCTTTATGAAGCGGGGCATGCCGTCGGAACTCCCCAACCCGTTGGCGTATATCACGGTTCTGTTCCAGCCGTGGGTTTCGCTCGGAGTGCTGCTGTTGATTCTGTGGATGCTCTCCCGGATGGCGCTCTTGAGTTGGGCCGACTTGAGCTACGTGCTTCCGGTCACCTCCATCGGGTACGTGCTGGTGGCCCTGGCTGGCAAAGTCCTGCTGAATGAACAGATCACGGGGAAACGCTGGGCCGGAATCGTCCTGATTGTAGCGGGGGTGGCGCTGGTAAGCGGCGGCAGCGCTCCGCAGAGCGCTCCGTCTAAAGCCGCGGCGGCGGGGGCCAACAGCGGCGCCGGCGGTCTGGCTGCCGGTACGGTCGAGGCGGCGGCCAACAGTAGCACCCGCGGTCTTGCCGCCGGTACGGTCGAGGCGGCGGCCAACAGTAGCGCCGGCGGTCTTGCCGCCGGTACGGTCGCGGGCGGCGACGTCTGATGAAGTGGATGTGGATCGCGATCATCGTAGCGGCTACGACGGTGGGCGAAGTCCTGCAGGCCATGGGCATGCGCCGGCACGGCGAGATTCGCGATTTCCGCCCCGGCGCCATCGGCCGCGCCTTGACGGTGATGGCCCAGAACCGCTTCGTGATCGGCTCAGTAGTAGCCATGGCAGTGTCATTTTTCGCCAACATAGGGCTGCTCACGATCGCGGACCTCAGCTTTGCGGTCCCGGCTACGGCTGTCACGTACGTGTCCGAGACCGTTCTTGCCAAGTATGTTTTGAAAGAACATGTCAACTGGCTTCGTTGGGCGGGCGCCTCATTGGTGATCTTCGGCGTCGCGCTGGTCTCTTTGTGATCTGGCTGGCGCTGCCGGCTCTGGCCGCTGGCGCCTACTACCTACTCGCCATCATCGCGGCGGTACGTTGGCAAAGTGGGACACGGCGCGTGCGTTCCGCAGACGATCGTTTTTCGTCGTCTGTCAGCCGGCCCACGTCCGTCCCACTTTCCATCCTCAAGCCCGTTCATGGACGCGATCCCCAATTCTACGAAGCCATCCGCTCCCACGCCGAGCAGGATTATCCCGAATTTGAGATTCTCTTCGGCCTCAACAACCCCGACGACCCGGCGCTCGAAGACATCGAACGCCTGCAGCGCGAGTTTCCCGGCCGGTCGATCAGCGT
>PMTT01000058.1:0-5729 GCA_003167275.1 Bryobacterales bacterium
ACCCTCGACACTCCCCTCGCTCCGCCTCGCCCCGCCGGCGGCATTAGATACACCGCCGTGGGCCGTTATGTCCATCCCATGGTTTGGTAGAACTTCATACCGAGCCACTCTCGGACGGCGATAGAAGCCGTCTCCAATGCGCTCGGGGTTGGGACGTAGTCTAAAGGGAATGGCCTCTGCCTCCACCCTGTGCGGAAGTCGGAAGGCACAGGTACGACAGACAAGCCAACCCCGCGGAAAGCCGCCACCGCCCGCGGCATGTGAGAAGCCGAAGTAACCAGAATGACTCGGCCGATTCCCTCCCGCTTCAGTAACTGATAGCTGAACGAGGCGTTCTGATTCGTAGTGCGTGCCGCCTCCTCGGTTTGGATGGCATTCGAGGGAATGCCCCATTCGATGAGCACACTCTTGGCTACCTGACTTTCGCTCTGAGCGGTGTCGCTTCCGCCGCTAATCACGATGAGCGGCGCCTTGCCCAGGTGATAGAGCTGAGCCGCGCACCGCAGACGGTCGGAAGCATCCGTCAGTTCGGCATCGGAATGCCGCCCACCCGGAAGCCGCAGCATCCCGCCGAGGACGACAATCGCGGCCTCAGGTGAAACATCCGTGAGCTTAGGTGAATTGTACTTCGACTCAAGAGACTCCATGAGGAGATCCGATACTTTTGGTGTACTAAGAAACAGGAGTATGCACCCTGCGGCGATGCAAAGCAGCCGGCACACCTTCGGCCGGCGCGAGAGGGCTGCCAGGAGAATCAGTATCAGACACAACGCCAGAGGATTGGCCAATTCCTTCAGCATCAAACGCAAGGTCATGCTCCAGTGTACTGCTAGATGCTGGAGAGGCCCTGCGTAATCCGCGTGTCCGCGTGTAATCCGCACAGACAACCGGAAATGCCTTGTGTGGTGAGCCACTGGGCCGGACGTGGTGTCTACTCGCCCCGCTGCGCGATCCTGCCTCAGGTCGATCTGACCAAATCACTTCAAGCACGGTGCGATGGGAGGTGGACGTAGTGACTCCGACCGCACCGCGAGCTCCTTTCACCAAGAGCTTCAGGCCTCAGGCCACCTCCGCCTGGATCGCCCACCGCAGTTCGCTCATCTTGCGAATCGCCCGAGCCAACCCGGCCTCCGTGGTTCCGAGCTCATACTCCCGATCTCCAAGCCGGCCGACGAAGGCTCCTGCCTCCACACGGATGAACGGTTTCGCGCTCAGCCGAGCGACGACTGCCGAGATGTTCAGATGATGGACCTCGGAGAACTCCCGAGGTCCAAGCTTGTGATACGAGTCGTCCCCGGTCCGGTGGTGCTTGGCGCATAGAGGGATGGCCGACCAATCCGATGACTTTTGGCTCAGTCCATGCGGTCCGGTATGAGCGGCCTCAATAGCACGAGTCGTGCGGCAGACCGAGCAGGGGAGGGTCCGAATCCATTGCAAGTATCCGGGGTGGCGAATTGGCTTCACCATCATTTCCTCCTCAACGCGTGCCGCCCGGTCACCAGGCCGGCTCCGGGAACGTCCGCCCCGCCATCCATAGCAGTCTTCATCGAGCGTCTGTCCACGGAGACTTCGGGACTCTTCACCTGCCCCAGCACCGCGGCGCGCTGCTCGATCTCCAGCCCGTCCAGCAACTGCTCCCACGTCACCGCGGGCAGCTTCAGGGTCAGCGTCTTGTAGTCCGAAGGGATCGCGGACTCGTCCGTAACCTCGACCGATGCCGGACAAGCACGGAGGCTGAAGGACGTGGTCTTCCCCTCCAAGGTGCGATACTTTCCTTTGGCATCGGTTCCCAGGTTCTCGATGGTCTCGATCACATAGTCTTCCATCCGGGCGAGGGTGCGTTCGTAGGTCGCCTTGCGTTGCCTCAGCCGGTCGATTTCGAACTTGGCAAAGTCGATCTGCCGCTCCAGATGCGCCAGGAACTGGCCCACCCGGTCCCGTTTCTCGACGGCAGAGGTCAGAGCGGTTCGGAACTCCGCCCGGAATTCCTGCTCCTGCTCGGGAGAAACCAGCTCCGCGGTTTCGATCAACGCCGCGAGGTGATCCTCGATCACGTACAGCGGTGCGGCCGTAACGCCGGGCGAAGGGACTACAGCCAGGACGGCCATCACGCCACCTCCGGTTGTGCGGCAAGCCGCGCGAGCCGCGTGTAACATGCCAACGCCTTGTTAGCCGATTGGAACTGCCCGGGGTTCTGCACGCCCAGCCAGTTCCAGTTCCTCCAGATAGCGCGTCTCTCCCACCTGCTCCCGCAATTGGTCGAACACCCGGCGCATCTCGCCGAAGTTCTTCCAGGGCTTCGCGGCCGTTTCTGGTTCCACTGGCGCGGACGGTTTCGGCCTCAGCTCTTCCAGTTTGCGTCGCGAACGTACACCTGTGCATCCCGCGTCCCTTTCGGATGCGAACCGGTGTCGACGTTCTGACCGAACGAGTCGGAATCCTCCACGTCCTGGGTGAAGAACTCCGACGCGCTCGTGGCAATCAGTGTGGCAGCTACGAGGGCGCGCTTCTGCGCCATCTTCTGGATGGTGTTCACGATGTCCGCCACATCCGGATTGGGAATGCGGTAAGACGCCATGTCCACATCCAGTTCCCAAGCGACGGCCTTGCCGCCCCGAGTGAGTTTCTCTGCCGATCGCGCGGTCCCGCTGCGGATCGCGTCCCGAAACCTCTGCCAGTGTTCGGCCGGCTTGCCATACGTGCCGGTGGTTTCGGCGCGCTCGATCGCGAAGTCGAACTCGCACAGCGTGCGTTGGCCGCCGCGCCGGAGCAATCGCGCACGATCGAGGTGACTGGGAACTTGCTCCTCCGCCACCCAACGATAGCGGTACTTCGCTTCAAACGAATTGCAGGAACCTTCCCCCACTCCGACCACTCGCCCCTCACGCAGAAGCCGGCAGCGGTAGCGGGCATAGCAGAAGACTTCGCCGCCGTGCTGCGCGCCCGTCCAGTCGATCTCTTCCGCAATCGGGGTAAACTCCGGCTCCAGGCCGAAGAAGTTGCACAGCTTCTCGGCGCCGGGCTTCAGCAGTGTCGGCTTGTGGGTACCGGGGATTTCGCCGAAGTCCTGGTCTTTGACCATAATGCGCCGCGTGAACTCGACGATGGCCGAACGCCGCGCGAGTGCCACCTCCATGCTCATGGCGGGCAGGAACACGCTGTCCTTCGTCGAGAGTTCGACTGGGCGGGCGGAAGCCACGGCGAGCACGACTTCGGTGACCGAGCCTGTTGCGCTATCCTGTCGTTGGTACTGGTTATTGGTGTGAAGAGCTAATTCCTGTGCCATCGGAGCAGCCGAGTTCCCGCTCGGCTGCTCCTCTTGTTTGACAACTCCGTTCACAAATCCTCCCTTTTTCTCACTGCCTTTGAGGCCTCCTTCATCCCGTGCGAGCGCCGCGGTCTGATGCTCGACGCGTGTTCCTTCCCCCTTCGTCGATCCCTTTTCGTTCTCCTTTCCCTCGGTGGCCTGCGGACCCACCAGGCCATTCGGCTCGACGGATTGCGACGCAGTCCCGTTTGCCGACCCGTGCGGTTGCTTCGGAGCTCTCTTGACGCTCCACTCAACCCGCTTCCGGTCACCCTCCTTCGCCTCTTGCTTCGAGAGCAATAAGGGCTCGCCGGCCCCAATGGCCAGATCTTTCAATCGTTGTTCGACGTACAGCGGCACGTACATCACGCGATCGTCAATGAGTGAATACATCACCTGATTGCCGTAGCGCCCGTCGACCCGTTTCCCTGCCTCGCCTTGCAGGGTGACTTCCACCGGCGTGTTCATTGGAAACTTCACGACTTCGTTCATGGTTCATTTCTCCTTTGCTTTTGTTCTCTCTCTCGGTCCGTCGCCGTAAGCGCTGACCTCGTACCAAATCCACTAGCCGCACCTCACCTTCGTTTCTTCCAAAACCCGTTCCAACTCCTCCACACGCTTTTCCAGACTCCGAATGACCGCCACGAGGGCGATCTCGATGCCCGTCATATCGTCCTTCGCGTTTAGGATGATGTTGGCAACTTCGATCGTCATGCGATCCTCCCAGCGTCCGCGAACTCCGGAATGTTGGGGACTGGTACCCCGATGGAGACCGGCTCCAACTTGTCGATCTCTTCCCCACCCCAGTCGCTTGCCTCCGCCTCTTCGAGACAGGCCGCACAGAATTTTGCCGGCCGCGGGCGGATGCTCGGATTGTGCTCGAAGCACCAGGAGGCGTCATTCACGTCCACGTCGATCTGCTGGCAAGTGCACTCGTAGTTCTGCTCTTCCTCGATCGCATGCTCCATGCAGAACGTTTGGCCACAACTGTCGCATTCGAACTGCGGACAGCAGGGACAGAGGACCACCGGGCAGTTGGGGTTGGCGCACTTGGTGGTGGGAAGTTGAGTGTATCCGTCCTCATCGCAATCGAGCGTGAAGCGCGTTTCGCAGTGGCAGCAGATGTCCGTCTTGTCAGTGGCATAGCGCATTTTTGAGCCTCTTCCTTTTTACTAAGCGGCTTAGCTACCCTGATTCAATCGTATAGCTAAGCCGGTTAGCTGTCAAGAGAAAAATGTGCCATGTTTACAGAAAATTGACGCGAGCGAGCAAAGCCGCTAAGCTAATATCCATGGTAGATGGCAAGGAAGGTCCCGTCCCGCCAAACTTGTCGGAGTATCTGCGCGAAATCGGCCGCAGGGGCGGCAAGGCCAGGCTCAAGAAGATGACCAAGGAAGAGCGCTCAGACGTCGCGCGCAAAGCGGCGGCAGCGAGCGCAGCGGTGCGAACCAAGAAGGCGGCGAACAAGAAGGCTGCGGCATCAAAGAAGAGCCCTCCCAAGACAAGCTGATCTGACACTCGTCAGATCTGGAGGTACCGGCAGACTTGCAGAGTGGAGGAAATGCTTTCCGGCGGAGCGGATCCCACTCCGCGATTGCCCGAGTGAATAGGAGTCGCGCCTATCGATTCCATCTTTGAGCGTCTCAAGACCCCAGCCGCCACTTCCCGTCGCGGCACCTTTGAATCAGGTCGGAACGGCGGTAATCTGAAACCGATGGCCATGGACAAGACGCCCCGAATTTCGGCCGACGAGTATCTCAATTCCTGCTATCGTCCAGACCTGGAGTTTGTCGATGGCGCTCTCGTCGAGCATGGCATGCCGACAATCGCTCACAGTCTTCTGTTGACCATCGTCGGCACACATTTTCATGTTTTGCGCCGACCGTTCGGATACGCAGCCCTCATGCATCCTCGCACCCAGATTGCGGAACGCGCGCGATATCGCGTCCCCGACTTGATGCTCCGTCCACTGCCCTTGCCAAAAGGGAAAATCGTGAATGTAGTCCCCTGGGTCGTAATCGAGATCCTGTCCCCCGATGATAGGCTCCCCGAGCAGATCCAGCGTTTCCGCGACTACAAGCAGATCGGCGTGCGCCACATGATCCTCCTGGACCCCGAGGAGCTCCTGGCCTTCCGTTTCGAGGATGGCTCCCTGCTCCAGTCCCATTTCACCGCGCTCGACCTGCCCACCGGCCCAGTCCCCTTCGACACCGATGCCCTATTCCGCCAGCTCACCGAAGAACGTAACGAAGGAGGTGCATGAACTGGCCGGTACCTTTGCTCGTTTGTTGATATCCGCGTTCATCCGTGTTCATCCGTGGCTAAAGGTTTTGCTTTAACCGGAATGCTACAGTTGAGGTATGAAGTACCCAGTTGCTTTGATGCCAACCGAGGAAGGATACAGCGTCTCCTGCCCTGGTCT
>PMTT01000058.1:5836-7916 GCA_003167275.1 Bryobacterales bacterium
GGGCGATGAGACAATAAAAGCATGCTCACCGCGTATATCCGGGCAGCCATGCGCCAGGCTCGCTACGAGATGATCGAGGACGAGGAACCCTTCTACGGGCACATCCCGGAGTGCCCCGGTGTCTGGGCAACCGGAAGAACCTTGGAAGAGTGTCGCGACGAACTCCGGAGATTGACGGCATCCGGATCGTATCTGGGGCGCCGGTCCCAGCAGACGTCTAAACTCTGACCGATTCGCTGGCGCGATCTGGTACGGCGCCTACGGGTGTTGGGGTTTGAGGGCCCCTACCAGGAAGGCCGTCACCCCTTTCTTGTCCGCGGGACACTCCGTTTGCCCATTCCAAACCCGCACCGAGAGGACATTAGCCCCGATCTCCTGGCTCGCATCCTCAGGGAGGGCGGTGTCTCCCGCGAAGAATGGGACTCTACACAGTGATGACCATCAACGCCGGGCCTCACCCGTCCTTTCAGGTGTCGCTGCTGGAAGCCACTCCGGTTCCGCATTCCGCGCGCTTGCTACTTTCCGCCGCCCTCCAAGTCTTGGCAGAACCAGATCATGTAACGAGGATTCCGTGGCTCAAACTGCTTTTAACGGAATGCTACAGTGAGAGGTATGAAGTACCCAGTTGCTTTGATGCCAACCGAGGAAGGATACAGCGTCTCCTGCCCTGGCCTCCCTGGGTGCTGGTCCCAAGGCGCCACCGAAGAGGAGGCCTTGACGAACATTCAGGATGCGATCCGCGAATACCTTGAAGTCGCCAGACAACTGGCCGGTGAGAATCTGAGGGAAGTGGAAATCCCGGCATAGCGCATGCCGAAGATACCCGGGATCCCTCATCTTCGAGCCGTAAAGGCGTTCGAAAAGGCTGGGTTCCAAATCGCCAGGAAAGGCAAGCACATCGTCATGACCGACGGCAGGCGAATCCTTACAATCCCAAGGCATGACCTGGTGGACGCAGTCACTATGGGCGGCATTGTCCAAGCTGCCGGCCTTACGCCCCGACAATTCCGCAAACTCCTCTAAAACGCCGGAAGAATCACCAGCCAGGGATGAACACCGACAAGAAAACTCCGACCCTTGCGTTGCTTGCGTTATCCGTGTTCATCCGTGGCTAAGTCTTTCCGCTCGGGTTATGATTGGGTAGGAGGCTGTGGCATGGTCACGATTGTGGTCAACGGACGAGTGAAGGACGACGGCACTCTGGATCTACACGTGACGACCGGTCTGCGCGAGACGGATGTGGAAGTCCTGCTCGTGATGGAGCCGCTGGTCTTGAAGAGCGGGGCGGAAGCCGCGGGAGAGGGCGGCTGGCCAGCGGGCTACTTCCAGAAGACCTTCGGCAGCCTGCGGGACAATCCGATCGCGTACGAGCCGCCATCGCAGTTTTGAGACGCGCCAGGAGTTGCGTTGGCATATTGCTCGACAACGAACAACTGCGTGGAATCCCGGTCGACGAGTAACTCAATTCCAGCGGACATCCCGACCGCGAGTACGTCGACCGCCTCCTCGTGGGACACGACACGCCCCCATTGACCACGCCATTCTGTTCCTCTGTTAACCGTCGTCGGCGTCCACTTTCGTCTCCAACGCCGGCAGTCCTGATACGCGGCTTCTCATGCAGGCTCGCACACCGAATCGTCGAACGCGTCCGATACGCATCCCCGACCCGATGCTCAGTCCTTTACACTTGCCGAAAAGGGGAAATCGTGAATGTAGTCCCGTGGGTCGTAGTCGAGATCCTGTCGTCCGAAGAGCACCTTCCGGAGCAGCTCCAGCGTTTTCGCGAGTAACAGCAAATCGGATTTCGCCAGGTGATCCTGATGGGTTCAAAGATTACTCGTGGCCTTTCGTTTCGAGGATGGCTCTCTCTGCTCCAGTCCCGTTTCACCGCGCTCGATCTGCCCACTGGCCCCCGTCCCTCGACACCGATGCCCCTCTGCCGCCAAACTCACCAGGAACGCAACGAAGGCGCGACGCAGCCAGAGTAAGGACGGCACCTAGGGTCGTCATCAGCGCAGCCGCTGTTCGGACCCGATCGACAATTCCCGTCGCAGCAACAGCACCAGCAGATCCACGATCA
>PMTT01000388.1 GCA_003167275.1 Bryobacterales bacterium
CCAGGGGGTCCGCCCCACCAAACGGGTGAACCACCAGGCGAAAACATAATCAACCGTCGTCTTCCTCCGGGCGCACTCGCGATCGATCCGGCTTCTTGCGCACCGGCCCCCGCGGCGGCGCCTTCCGGGCCACGGTGTTCACGGGCGGCGACGTGGGCATCAGCATCACTCTGCCCTTCTGACCGCCCTCGTATGGCGCTGCCAGCGCTTCAAACTTCATCCCATTGAAATCGTGCAGCATCCGGCTTTGATGAATTCCGTCCTTGCGGACCAATCCCGCCCACAGGCATCCCTTCACCGTCCACACCAGCCGCTTGCCGTCCACGTCCGCCCAATCCCAGCCGTGCGTATCCACCGTCAGATCGCCGCTATTCATCCGGTACCCGCGCCGCGGACCGTGCCGAAGCTCCCAACCTGACCCGGCAGGGCGTACGAATTCCATCCCCCGCAAGTCCTCCATCGCCCAGCCACTCCGCTCGAGCCGCGTGGCGTACTGGAAATAAGGCGGCGCACAACCCGACTCCGCCAGCCGCACTTCGGGGCTCTCCCGATCCTCCGGATCGGACCCGCCCGGCGCCAGATAGTCGCGATTGTTCACAAACCACCCCGCCCAACGACGCGGATAGTAAGCGACCGCCTTCAGATAGGGCGTCCGCGAGACAGCCGTCCACCCGCGGATCTCCAAAGTCCGGCTGACATACTTGCTGGCCTCGTAGAGAAAGTGCTCACCGTCCGGCGAAAGATCGCACGTCTCGATATCGATCCGCCCGCGCATCCACTGCCCGAGGGTGAACGTATCCTTCTTCCGATCCCAAAGCAAAGTGCATATGGACTTGGCGGTCCCATGCCGGATCACCAGTCCCAGGGGCGCCTCCCGCGCCAGCAGAATATGAAGCCGGGCATACGCCAGCCTCATCGCGGAGATCCCCACATGGCTTGGTCACTACCAGTCATCAGTCTCGACCCGCCCACGCTACAACGCCAGACTTCGCGACCCGGGCTTGGCGATCCTGGCCCTCAAACGTTCCTCCCGCCGACGGATTTCGGGGCTATCCGCGATGGCCAGCGCGCCGCGCGTCATCTCCAGGGCCATGGCGTAATTCCGCTCCCGGTGCTCGTAATGCTTGGCGAGTTCTTCGAGCGCGCGCGCACGGTACGGATTCGGGGAGCCTGCCAGCTCCGTGATCACCGCCAGTGCGGCGTCTTCGTGCCCCAGGCGCTTTTCCGTAGCTGCCGTATCCCATAAGGTCCGGAACAGGAGCGGATCGGGCAGCCCCATCTCCACCGCCCGGCGGAAGAGCCGCAGCGCCTCTTCCGGCCGCTCGGCCTGCAGCAGCCAGCGCGCCAGGCCGATCAGGTCGGCGCCATGCCGCAGCGCGGAACCCGCCATGCCCCCTTCGGGCGAACGGAAATGGAATGGCACGATGGCCGTCAGGCACGCCAGTGAAAGAATGTCGAGGGCGTTGTGGTGGAAGATCGGGACCAGGCGGAAGGCCTGCTGGGTCCGCAGGAACTCGAAGTAGATGTAGGGGATCATCTCTCCCGGCAGATCGCCCTGTCGCTCCACGCCCAGGATCCGGTTCTCCAGGTCCACCAACCGGCAACTTTCCAGGCGCAGCTTCCACAGGCGGCGCGCGCCGAACAGCAGGTCCAAATGCTCCATCCGGTCGAAAGGATGCCGCGCGCGCACCATGCGAAATCGCGTTTCCAGCAGAGGCTGATCGTACGCCTTCCCGTTGTAAGTGATCAGGACGTCGAACGGCTTGAGGTACTCGGTCAGCCGGCTGAGCAGCGAGGCCTCTTCGCCATAGTCGCGCATGAAAAATTGCCGCAGGCGGAAGCCCGAGGCGTCAATCGATCCCACGCCGATCAGAAAGGCGTAGGTGCCGGTGCCGCCTGCCAGGCCGGTGGTCTCCGTGTCGAGGAACGCCCACTTCCGCGGATGCGCCCGCGGGATGGCACCGGCCGAAAGCGGATCGAGGAGGTCGTCGGGAAGCTCCGCCAGGTCCGAGATATCGACGCTCCCGTGGCGCCGGTGCCGTTCCCACAGCTTTTCCGTCTCGAAGTGTTCGCCATGCGCGGTATGAACCACCTCGCCGCTCATCAGGTCCTGGATGAAGCGCGCCGCGGAGGAAACGGGACGCGCAGCCGCCGCAGTCCGCCCTTCCGGCGGCGCGGCGTACTTGCGATCGATACCCGCGATCCGCTTGCGAAGGGCGGCGAGTTGTTCCTGGATATCCTCCATACCGTAGTGCGAGGCCGATTCGCCTTTTCTTTGCCCAATATACCACCGCTGGCCCGTTTTACAGAAACACGGAGAAACCGGAGAAACATGGGGACAGACGGGACGTTCCCCAAGGAACGAGGAAACGTCCCGTCTGTCCCCATGTTTCTCTGTGATAGACTCAGTGTTCAAATCTGAAACTGCGGAGAATTCGGGAGCTTCCTTTTGAAACTCGCTGCGGTCGACTACTTCATTCTGTTCCTCTATTTCGCCTTCGTCCTGGGTATCGGGTGGAGGCTGCGCAAGAAAATCTCCACCAGCGGCGACTTCCTCACGTCCGGCCACTCGGTTCCTGTGTGGATCACCAGCCTGGCCTTCCTGGCGGCCAACCTCGGCGCGCAGGAACTGGTGGGCATGTCCGGCAACGGCGCCAAGTACGGCATCATGACCGCGCACTTCTACTGGGTGGGCGCGGTGCCGGCCATGATCTTCGTGGGCATCTTCATGATGCCGTTCTACTACGGCAGCCGCGCGCGCTCCGTGCCCGAATACCTCAAGCTGCGGTTTGACGAAAAGACTCGCGCGCTGAACGCCTTCACCTTCGCCGGCATGACGGTCTTTTCCTCGGGCATCTCGATGTACGCGCTCGGCCTGCTGCTGCGGCTGGTGCTGGGCTGGAGTTTCACCCGTTCGGTGCTTTGTTCCGCCGCCATCGTGCTGGCCTACACCTTCCTGGGAGGCCTCACCAGCGCCATCTATAACGAGGTCCTGCAGTTCTTCCTGATCGTGGTCGGCTTCTCCCCGCTCGCGATCATGGCGGTCTCGAAGGCCGGCGGATGGAGCGGCATGTCGGCGCGGCTTCACACCATGGTCCTCCCCACCGGCCAGACGGGCGACGTGATGGTCCACAGTTGGAAGTACATGGCCCACACCGCCGATAATCCCATGGGAATCGAGGTCTTCGGCCTGGTCGCGGGCCTCGGCTTCGTGATGTCGTTCGGGTACTGGTGCACCGACTTTCTGGTGATCCAGCGCGCCATGGCCGCGAATTCCATGTCCGCCTCGCGCCGCACGCCGGTGATTGCCGCGCTTCCCAAAATGATGATGCCCTTCATCGTGATCGTGCCGGGCATCGCGGCGCTGGCGCTCTCCCAGATGAACGTGGGCTACTCGCTTCCCATGAAGAACGGAGGGCCGGATTACGACCAGGTACTCACCACGCTGATGGGGCAGTTCTACCCCGCCGGCATGCTCGGGGTGGGGCTCACCGGCCTGATGGCCTCGTTCATGTCGGGCATGGCGGGGAACGTCACCGCCTTCAACACGGTTTGGACCTACGACATCTACCAGACTTACATCCGCCCCGGCGCACCCGACCACCACTACCTCACCGTGGGGCGAATCACCACCTTCGTGGGAGTGGGGCTGTCGATCGGTACGGCCTACCTGGCGCAGCAATATAACAGCATTAACGACTTGCTCCAACTGGTCTTCAGCTTTGTGAATGCGCCGCTCTTCGGCACCTTCCTGCTGGGGATGTTCTGGAAGCGCACCACCGGCCATGGCGCCTTCACCGGCCTCTTGAGCGGCACTTGCGCGGCGGCTGTGGCCCACGGCATGACGGTGGCCGAAGGCAAGGGTGGATGGATCACCGAGATCCACCACTTCCCCTCCTCCATGGCGCAGAATTTCTGGATTGCCATCACCGCCTGGACTACCTGCTTCATCGTGACGATCCTGGTCAGTCTGGCCACCAACCCTCGGCCCGAAAAGGAGCTGGAGGGCCTCGTGTACGGTCTCACCGACCTGAAGCATGACGAGGGAGTAAGCTGGTATAAGAAGCCGGTGCCGCTGGCAATCGCGATCGGCGCTGTGGCTCTATTCTTGAACTTCTGGTTTGCCTGACATGCTGGATCTACGAGTACCTACGGGCTTCTTCTTCTCGCTGGTTGGCGTCATCCTGCTGCTGATGGCGTTCATCGATCCGAATGCGCACGCCGCGCTGACCGACGCCAACGTCAACCTCTATAGCGGGCTGTCGATGGTGGCCTTCGGAGGATTTCTACTGGCGCTGGCATGGCGGGCGGCGCGAAACACTCCGTAACACGGGCATTCTTGCCTGTGTTGGTTTGTGCTTTTCCGGGCCCGACCCAAACCAACACAGGCAAGAATGCCCGTGTTACGATGCCCTGGCGGGCCAGTGAACACTCATGACGGAAGATTTCCGGAAGCTGTTTGGTTCCTCCGAAGGCGTGCGGGTTTACCGGGCGCCCGGCCGAGTCAACCTGATTGGCGAGCATACCGACTATAACCTCGGATTTGTGCTTCCGGTGGCGCTCAACCTGGCCACCTATATTGCGACCGCGCCGTCCGGAGACGGCATGCTCCGCATCTACTCCGAAGACCGCCGGGAGATGCGCCAATGGCCCGTGACTGGGATCGCCTCCCTGGGGCGCGCCCGCCATTGGACCGACTATCCCGTGGGTGTCGCGCAGCAGTTGATTGGGGCGGGCTTCGCGATCGAGCCGGCCAACTTGCTGATCCGCAGCCGGGTGCCGGAAGGATCCGGGCTGAGCTCCTCGGCGGCCCTCGAAGTCTCCTCGGCACTGGCGTTCCTGAACGGGCGTGCGCTCCCGCCGCTGGAGTTGGCGCGCCTGTGCCAGCGCGCCGAGGTCCAGTTCGTCGGCATGCCGTGCGGCATCATGGACCAGTACATCTCGATCTTCGGGCGGGAGCGCACGGCGGTGGAAATCGATTGCCGCAGTTTGGAGCACCGCGACGTGCAACTGCCGGCCGGAGTCACGTTTCTGGCTGTGAACACCATGGTGAAGCACGCTCTGGCGAGGTCGGCGTACCAGGAACGCGTGCAGGAGTGCCTCGCGGCGGTGATACGGATCAGGGCGCAGTTTCCCCTGGTAGAAAGCCTGCGGGACGTGCCGCCCGACCAGTTTCGATCGCTGGAGCGTCTTCTTCCCGGCGTGATCCTGCGGCGCGCCCGCCACGTGGTCACCGAGACTGCCCGGGTCGGCCAGTTCGTGGCGGCCAGCGAGCAGGGCGCCTTGGACGGGATGGGGGCGCTGATGGTGGAGTCCCACCGCAGCCTGCAACACGATTATGAGGTGAGCTGCGCCGAGCTCGATTTCCTGGTGGACCGGGCCCTGGAGATCGAAGGAGTGTTCGGATCTCGCATGACCGGCGGCGGCTTCGGCGGCTCGACCGTGACGATGCTCCGGCCGGACGCCGTCCCGCACTTCCGCCGGCAAATCTCGGAGGCCTACGAGGGCAAGTTTGGGGTCGTCCCGGCGATTTATCCCTGCGAACCTTCGGCCGGCGCCGGAGAAGTAAAAGATTTCTGAGAAGATTCCTTCCGCGCCCCAACTAGTAATCAAACATAGAATGAATGTCCTTCCCAGGCAGGGCAAACCCTCTCAGTTTGCCCCGGCCCTGGGTAATGTGCAGCCAACCCTGGCTGCTGCCACTTTTCGAGGCGGCGTTGCCATTGCCCGTAATTTGCCGGACCCTACCCCTTGCTATTCAGCACGTCCTCATAGTGCTTTTCATATTGCGGGATGATCTTATCGGTGCAGAAACGCTCTGCCGCGTCCCAGCGTCCCGCCTTCCGCATCCGGTAGTGCAGATCTTCGTCGCTCAGCAGTTCCACCACGCGCGCCGACTGGGCCGCGATATCGCCCACCGCCTCCAGGAAGCCATCTTCTCCATGGGTGATCAGCTCGGGCACTCCGCCCACGCGGGTAGCCACCGGCACCACCCCGCACGCCATCGCTTCCAACGCCACCAGCCCGAAGGACTCCAGCTCGCTGGGCATGAGCAGTACATGCGTCAGCGGGATCAGACGCTCCACATGGTCCTGTTTGCCGAGAAAGGAAACATGGCGGTCTACCTTCAACTCGCGCGCCAGGTGCTCGGCGGGGCTGCGCTCGGGGCCGTCTCCCACCATCAGCAGGTGGGCGGGAACGCGCTTGCGGACCTCGGCCAGGATCCGGATGCAATCCTGGACGCGCTTTACGGGGCGAAAGTTGGAGAGATGGATCAGCAGTTTTTCGCCGGATGGCGAGTAGGCAGCGGCTCCGGTCTTGACGTCGTCCGGGTGGTACCGGTCGCAGTTGACGAAGTTCTGGATGACCCGGATCTCATTGGCGACGCCGAAGACCTCCACGGTCTGGGTCCGCAAATACTCGCTGATGGAGGTGATGCCGTCGGATTTCTCGATGGAGAACTTGGTGATGGGAAAGTAGGAGCGGTCGGTCCCCACGAGGGTGATATCGGTGCCGTGCAAAGTGGTGATGAATGGAAGCCGCCGGATAGGCGCCAGCATCTGCTGCGCCAGCATCGCCGAGATGGAGTGCGGAATGGCATAGTGAACGTGCAGAATGTCGAGGTCGTACGACTCGGCCACCTCGGCCATCCGCGAGGCCAGCGCCAGGCAATACGGGGGGTATTGAAACAGCGGGTAGTTGGAGACTTCGACTTCGTGGTAATGAATGCGGGGGGTGCCCGGATCGAGCCGGATAGGGTTGGCGTAGGTGATGAAGTGGACCTCGTGTCCCCGCAGCGCCAATTCCAGACCCAATTCGGTCGCGACGATCCCGCTGCCGCCATAAGTTGGATAGCACGTGATGCCGACGTTCACTTGGCTAGCGTAGCACTTATAGGGTTGGGGGTTGGGGCCTGGCGAAGGCGGTAGAACATGAAGGAGAATCTTTCTATGAGTAAAGCCATCGAAAACTTAGAGGCGGCCCAGAAACGTGCTCTGGCTGTTCGGCCTAGAGTCGGAGGTTTTCCCTACCTCGCCGAGACGTTGCGGCGCGCGGGTGTAACTCGGAACTTCTGGTTCCTGCCCGCATGCCAGAGCCTCTTTCTTACCAACGACGGGCCCGTCGTGACCCAGGGCACGCCATTAGCGGCCGGCACGGTGGACGTCCCCCTGTTCGACCGAGGGGCGTTGATTTCGGCGTTGCGGAAGGATCAGGCTGGGGAAAGCACGTTTCCGGAGTTCCTGGCGGCTTCGTGGCGCGCAGGCGTTGTTCGTTACGATGTCGATTTCACGGCGCGAACGGTCGCGTATTTCGGCTGCAATGGGGAGGAATACGTTGAAGCCTATCCCGCTGTCGAGATCGATTCGTAACGAGGGGTTCCGGCGGCGGCAGCGGTCTTAGTTTACCGCATTTGTTTTGTTTGTCGTCCCTGACCCGGGGGGGTGATTGTGCGGAATTGGGGCCGGCGGGCCCCGCTAGTCAAGCGACGAAGCCGGGGCAACATCTCGGGCTCTACTTAACTGCCCGCAGGATCCCGAAGCCGATCTGGCCGTGGAGGTTGGCGTCCGGCGATGCGATGATGTCACCGCCGCCGAACCACACCCCATATCCCTGGACCGAGGGATCGCAGATCACCTTTGAGTCCCAAGCCTGCGAGCCGGCAAAAACCGCAGGCAGCTTCTCCCACCGGACACCATCCGTCGATCGCGCCAGACCAAGCCGCCGGTTCTCCGCGACATCGCGCCGGTTGCTGATGCGGATATCCGGGACCTCGATATGACGGTTTGCCTATTCCTTCGGATTTGTCCGCGCTGAGCGCCTCTAGTTGTGCTAGCTGGAAATGTTGGCTTAGAAGCAGCCAGGTCCACGTGCGGCACCCCGTGTAATGGCGGGACCGAGAATTCGTTCTCCAATTCGTCCCGTGGGCCGTCGCTGGGTGTCAGTTTCCAGCCCGGAAGCAGCGAGAGTCTTACGGCCTCGCTTTCACGGTCATACACGAAGTCTGTTCACTTGTGTCTCACGGCGCCCACAGCTACTCACCGGCTGATTTTCGTGCCGCTGGTACGGCATGGGACCGCGACACGGCAGACAAGGTCGACCGGTGGAAGAGCCAAGACGTTCTTGCGAAGGCAGTTCCTTCCTGAGGAAGTTATGGCTGGGGCCGACCAAATGTTCGCCGTCCCACCTGCAGTACGAGCGTTCTGGAACGATTTAGAGCGAGAGGCGTCAAGCAAGAGGTAGCGCCCGCACAATCTGGAGGCTCGCTCCGGTGAAAGCCCCGTTACGTCAACTGGGGTACATCGTTGCGCCATCGACCAGGGAATATTCTGTATATGGCATACTCTAGGTGTGGCTTGGGAAGTCGAGTTCACCGATGAATTCCGGGATTGGTGGGACGCCCTCTCCAAGGAACAGCAGGATGATGTGGCGTACTCCGTTCGGCATCTCATCGAGTTCGGCCCAGCCCTCGGCTTCCCGCACAGCTCAAAAGTCGGCAGTTCGCGTTATCCGCAGATGCGCGAGTTGCGGACCCAGAGTGACGGGAGGCCGCTCCGGACACTCTACGCATTCAACCCGCTCCGCTCGGCAATCCTCTTGGTCGGGGGTGACAAGACCGGCGACGATCGTTGGTATGAGAAGTTCGTGCCGATCGCGGACCGGCTTTTTGAACGACACCTGCTTGAGCTCAAGAAGGAGGGAAGTATTTAAATGCCCACTCGTAATTTTCGTGAATTACTGGAAGCGATGCCGGCTGAGCGGCAGCGGAGGATCGAGAAGCGCTTCCAGAAAAGTCTGGCCGCGATGCCGCTCGATCAATTGCGCAAGGCACAGCAGATGACGCAGTTGCAACTGGCCGAAATCCTGGGCATCAACCAGGGAGAGATCTCGAAGATTGAGCACCGGTCCGACATCTGTGTCAGCACCCTCGCCGAGTACATTGAAGCCATGGGCGGGCGGCTCGAGATCCGCGCGGTGTTCAAGGATCGAGAAGTGCGGATCACGCAGTTCGAGGAATTGGCAAGCTAGGCTAGGGCCACGAGCGAGACTAAGTTCTGGAGAAATAGGGGACGAAGCCAGCGGCCAACTCCGCGGTGCGCTACTTAACCGGGCGCAGGATTCCGAAGCCGATCTGGCCGTGGAGGTTGGCGTCGCGGGAAGCCACGTCGCCGCCGCCGAACCAGACGCGGATGGTGGCGCCATCGACCAAGACCGTCGGATCGCAGACTACTTTGGAATCCCAGGCCTCGGTACCCGCGAAGACGGCCGGGAGTTTCTCCCAATGGACGCCATCGGTCGACCGCGCCAGGCCCAACCGCCGGTTCGTCGCGGGATCGAGTCCCGTGTAGAGCATCCAGTAGAAGCCTTGGGAATTCCATACCGCCGGCTCTCCGAGACCGGCTTCGTCGATTTGGCCGATGTCGCCGAGTTCCAGGATCGGGTTGAAGCGGAGCTTCTGCCAGTGGATGCCATCGGTGGATCGCGCGACCCCGAGGCGCTGCCGCCGGGCACGGTCCTGGCCGAGGTAATACAGATAGAAATAGGGATCGATGCGGATGACGTAAGGATCCGCCACTCCCCGCTCGTCCCAACTGGCATACGGTCCGGGTTCCAGCACCGGCTGGGGTTCCTTCCGCCAGATGCCGTCTTCCGCGGAGCGCGCCAGCCCCAGACGCGGGCTCTCCTCGGGGCCGGCCACGTACCAATACCAGATCTGCTTCGCATGAAACAGAGCGGAACCGTTGGCTGCGATGTAGGAGCCCTCCCAGGTCTGGGGGTCGGGCGAGAGGATCTTTCCGCGCTTGCGCCAGTGGAGGCCGTCGCCGGAGGATGCCAGGCCGGTGTGCCAGGTGTGGCCGTCGTAGCCGGAGTAGATGTTGAGCAGGGGACGGGGTGGAAAGCCAGGGGTTGGGGCTTGGGATGCCGGGGCCGGGGTCCAGGGGTCGGGGATGACGGACGGGTTGAGGACGTCGTGTGACTCCCATCCAGGCTCCGGTGAGAGTATCGGCTCCGGCCGCTGCTCAAACGCGAACGTCATGGTGCGATCGCCGCCGGAAACCCTCGGCAGGGTGAATTCGGCGTACCGTCCGCATCCGGAGCAGGTCAGGAGAACAAGTAGACCGCAGAGCGCGGCCGCCCGGCCCCGAGCCACGGTGCGTATGGGTTGCCGCGATTTGGGCGCTTCAACGGCGGAGGCCGCTTCCTCAGAAGGCAACGAAAGAACATTAGCCACCGATAAACACCGATGAACACCGATGAACACGGATAAGAAAATAAAAGGGTTATCGGTGTTCATCGGTGTTTATCGGTGGCTAATGTCTTTCTCATGCTTCATTGCAGCGGGATCCGGAACTTCACGCCGGCGCCGCGGCCGGGGCGCGATTCCAGAACCAGGTCGGCATTCAACGATCGCGCGCGGCGCTTGAGACTGGCCGGGCCGAGCCGCAGAAGCTCCAGTTCCTCCAGCGTGTAGGTGCCGGCGAAGTTGAAACCGTGGCCGTTGTCGTCCACCGAGATTTCCAGGCCGCGATCGGTCTTCTCCATGGACACCGCCACCCGCGTGGCGCCGGCGTGCTTTTGCACGTTGTGCAGCGATTCCCGCAGCATCTGCAAGACCTCGGAGGTCATTTCCTGAGGCAATCCCACGGGCGTGGTAGTACCCAGAAACGTCACCGGGATGCCGCTTTCCTTTTGGAAGCTCTCGGCGGTGCGGCGGGCCGTCGCCACCAGGTTCGCGCCATCCACATCCACCGGGCGCATGCTGTGGAGAAATGCCCGGAGGTCCCGGATCTGGGACTGCGCCAGCGCCTGCAATTGCCGGAGATCTTCCATCCCGGCATGGAAGTCGCGGTCCAGGAGTTTGCGGAGAATTTCCAGGCGCATCTGCAGGCTGATGAAGCTCTGCAAGGGTCCATCGTGAAAGTCGGAGGCGATCCGCTGGCGCTCCTGTTCGCGGGCCTTTTCCGCCTCCTTTTGCGCTGCTTTCAGTCTTTCGTCCAACTCCACAATACGGGTCGCCTGCCTGTCTCTCTGGAGAGCGAAAGCACACGCCAGGACGCCTGCCACCACCACCAGAGGCTCCAGGAACCGCATGGAGCCGTTGGAGAGCGTGGAGCCGCTCGAAAGCACCCCACAAAAGAGCACGCAGGAGCCGGCGACGACGCAGGTCTCAAGCGAGCTGTAGAAGATTAATGCCTCGACCAGCACGTACAGGTAAAAGAGCGAAGCCGTCCACAGCAGGTGCTCGGTCGGCAGGGCTGCCAGCACCAGGAAGTAAATTGTGTCGCCAAAGAGCGCCAGCAGGCCCAGCAGACCGCTCATTCCCCGGCCCCGCACTGCGGGGACGATGCTGTAGGCCAGGTACAGCAGCATCACGCCGATCAGCGGTTGGAGATCGGACAGATAAATATAAGCGATCACCAGGGCGGCGGCGGCACACAGCACTCGCGCCCAAGCGATATATTTAGGCCACGGAATCTTCGTCCAGAAAAGCAATAGACTCACTTCCGATACAGATACAGCGTGTGACTGCGCCCCTCGCCATCGTCGGCGATATTCTCGACCTTTTCGGGGGTCCAGTTCTTAAATTCGAAATCGTGGGCCACCACGCGGGCGCCCTTTTTCAACTGCTGATCGAGCAGCGGCTGAACCTTATTGTCGATAGAATCCGGCAAAAGATAGACAGTAATCAAATCGGCGGAACTGTAGTTTTGCTTTAGGAGATCGCCGTTCAGAATATGGGCATTCTTTTCGAGACCGAGTTTCCGGATCTTCGCCAGGCTCTGTGTACAGAGATCCCGGTCCAGTTCCACACCGGTCGCATCGGCGTGGAATTTCTGCGCTGCCAGGATAACAATCCGGCCATCGCCCGAGCCCAGGTCGAACATCTTCTCGCCGGCCTTCAGGCCACCGAGTTGGAGCATCTTCTCCACGATGGTCGCCGGCGTGGGATAGTACGGGGCAAGTTTATCGTCTGCTCCGGTCTGCGCGAAAAGTGAAGCGCAGCACAGGCCGACGATCCAACCGAATTTCCGCATTGCTGTTCCCCCCATCGCACGGTATCAATCTAACATCATCAAGGAAATGGTGCGCGATTTCCACGGGTTTGTGGAAAAACCTGTGGAAAAGGAGCCTGAATCATCCCCAACTATTCGTCCCGTCATAGAGTTGTTACATTATGCACTCTGGTTCAGCAAACCGTACTACTAAGTCCTTAAGTCCTTAAAATATAAGCCCTTCCGCCTGACAGCACCAGTATTTTTACGGGTCCCTCGGCGTAGTTCGAGGCCATTTGCGTCTAAACCCAGGATTTCTCCACCGGCTCGCCACGTTTGCACAGCTCACAATGCGCCGCATCGGCATAGTAGCGGGCATCCAGTTTGGCGAGATAGTACAAGGGTAGAGAGCCAAAACCGATCATGTCGGGGTTCGGCTGATAGATGATGACGGCCAGACCGACCACTACGGCTCCATTGGCTTCCAGGAGTTTCTTCAACTCCGCGAGTTTCGTGCCGGTGCGCAGAATATCGTCGACCAGGACGACCTGCTCACCCGGTTCGGGCTCCACATACTGACGGAAGTGCATGGGTTGGTCGTCGTGATCGCGCTCCGCCCAATAGACCTTCTTGGCGCGCAGCGATTCGCAAACGCCGAAGGCCACGGGCAGCCCGGCGGTGGCGGGCACCACGATGGAAAGCTCGGGCACGATCGCCCGGATCTCGGGGTTCGCCCGCAAGAGGCGGCTCAGGCCAACCGACAGCAGTCTCTGGTGCTGGTAGTGCCGCAGGGCCAGGGGGACCTGAAGATATTCATTGGAGTGCAGGCCACTGGGGTACTCGAAGTGGCCGTCACGGAGCGCGCCGGTCTCCCGCAGAAGGGCAACTACTTCGTCTTGAGTCGGAATCAGGTGCATGGAAAGAGCCTTTCGTGGGCCGTTAGTTCGCCCCGTGGCCTGTGAGCACGCGGGGAATGGTTCGCAGCAGAATCTTCCAATCGAGAGCTAGCGACCAATTATCAATGTACTGCATATCCAGCTTCATCCAGGTCTCGAAATCGACGTTGTCGCGACCGGAGACGGCCCACAGGCAGGTGAGGCCGGGGCGCATCCGGAGGCGGCGGCGCTGCCAGCGCTTGTATTGGTCCACTTCGCTCGGAATCGCTGGACGCGGTCCCACCAGCGACATATCCCCGCGCAGCACGTTCCATAACTGGGGCCACTCGTCGACGGAGAACTTCCTCAGGTAGCGGCCGATGCCGGTCAACCGCGGGTCATGCGGAATCTTAAACGCAGTCTCGCGGGTGCTGAGATGCGCCAGCGCGCCCTTAAGATCCTCGGCATTCTGGCACATCGAGCGGAATTTGTAAAACAGGAATCGCCGCCCGTTCAAGCCGCAGCGCTCCTGACGGAAGATGGCGGGCCCGGGAGAAGTCAGCCGGATCAGCAGCACGACCAAGGCCATGAAAGGCGAGAGCACGACTAGTCCCGCCGCGGCGATGCCTACGTCGGTCATGCGCTTCACCAGCAGGCGGATTTCGTCGTAGGGGGCGGCGGAAAAGGTCAGCAGCGGCGTATCCGCGAAGCGGTCGAGCGAGACGGTGCTGTTAACGTGCGGGAAGAAGTCCACGGCCACGCGGGTGCGGACGCCCTCTTCGTCGCAGAGCAGGAAGACCTCCTCCAACTCGGCCAGGCGCTCACTGCCCACCGCAAAGATGATTTCGTCCACCACGTGGCGCCGCAGAATGGACGGCAGTTCCGCGACCGGATTCACCGGATATGTCGATCCCAGTACGATTTCCGAAAGGGGGCTATCCATCTGCTCGCTGAAGAACCCGCGCAGCCGGACGCCGTACTCACTGGATTGTTCCAAGGCCCGCGCCATGCGCACGGCGCGCTCTCCGGTGCCGACCACCATCACGTAATGCGGGGCGGCAAACTCGCGGCGGATCACGCCGACCACCCGGCCGGCAGTCAGGCGAAAGAGCAGCAGCACTACCCAGGCATAGGCCGCGAACAGGACCAGAAAGAAGCGGCTCAGGTCGAGGCGCAGGATGTATTCGAAAACCACCATGCACAGCGCGCCATACGCGCACTGGCGGGCCGAGTCGCGCAGGATGACGCGCGGGTGTCCGGAATCGAGCTTCTCGTAGACCTCCAGCCACAGCCCGATGGTGACCCAGGCGACGAGCGAAAAGCCGAGGACCAAAGCCTTCTTTTCGAGGGTGAGGAAGAAGTTGTGCTCCAACTGGAGGATGGAGCGCGTCTGATAGGCCGCCTCAAATGCCAGGGCAACCAGGAGGATGTCGGATAGCCCGAACAAAACACGAGCTTTACGCTGGCGACTGAACATCCGGACTCAGGATAGCATGTGGTGCATGCGGCGTGACCGGCGGTATGTGCGTAACCGTCTTAGGTTCTTGGTTATCCGCGGCAACCGCTTCCTCACGGTCGCGGCTCGGTAACTCACGCTGAATCGGCAACAGTCGCAACCGAGCCGCGACCGTAAGCGGTTGCCGGTTTAAAAGCACCCCACGTGCGCGGCCTACCGGCTCACCGGCGTTCCCAGTCCGGCCGCTGTCTTGGTCGCTTCCTCCACGGCGCGGGCCAGCACCGAGCGGACCCGGCCGTCTTCCAGAATCAGCAATCCGGCAATGGTGCAGCCCGCCGGGGTGGTAACATCGTCGCGCAGCGCCGCGGGATGGCGGCCGCTCGTCAGCACCATCTTGGCCGCACCGAGTGCGGTTTGAGCGACCAGGGTGAGAGCAAGCTGGCGGGGCAGCCCGACGCGCACACCCGCGTCCGCCAGAGCTTCCATGATCAGGTACTGATAGGCCGGACCGCTGGCGCTCAGCGCCGTGACAGCGTTGAAATGCGACTCGTCCAGCGCCAGGCATTTTCCTACGGCTTGGAAGATCTGTTGGGCCCTCGACAGATCGTGGCCACGGGCGTTCTTCCCGCCGCACACCACGGTCATGCCCTCTCCGACCACGCACGGAGTGTTGGGCATCGCGCGCACCACCGGGTTTTGGGTGCCCAGCAGAGACTCCAGCTTCTCGGTGGAAACGCCCGCCAGGATCGAGATGATCAGCGTTTCGGGCCGGAGGTCCGCCTGCACCAGCGTGGTGATAGCCCCCGCGGCGTCGAGCGGCTTCACGCAAATCAGGATCAGGTCCGCTGTCGGAACACACGCCCGATAATCGTGCTTGACCGGGATTCCCAACGCTTGGCCGGCGCTTTCGCAGGCAGCGGCGTTCTTGTCGCCGGCCCAGAGCCGGTCGCGGGAGACCAATCC
>PMTT01000664.1 GCA_003167275.1 Bryobacterales bacterium
GTTGTAGTCGAAATGGCTGGGACTTGGCGTCGTTGCCCTGCGGAGGCGCAAGGCATCGTAAAGCCAGGATGGATCACAGCGCTTAAGGGACACGGCGGCCCCAGCACTGGAAGCGGCCCCGCCATCCAAAGTACCGTGTTGAGCGCACAATGTGGCCCCAAAATAGAAAACGGGTAGGGGATCAGAAGACAACCCCTACCCATCGGAAGCCCTGAGGCCTCGGAACAGACTGAATGGTTAGATCTTGATTGCGGTGTAGCGTTACTTCTCGACGATATCTTTCTGCATGGGTCCGAGTACGCCAAGGAGGGCTTTCTTGTCCGCTTCCTTGACCTTGTACTTGTCGAGGGCGCCGACCAGGTCTTCCACCAGTGCGTTGAAATCCGCCCCGCTAATGCCCATACCCTTGTGGGCGTCCTTCATGCTCTTCCCCTTGTACTTGCAGGGGCCACCGGCGGCCTCGCAGATCTGATCCACGAGATTCGCTTTGAATTTCTTCAGTTTAGCTGGGTCCGCAACGTCTGCCTTAAAGAAGCTGTTGATCCGGCTATCTCCCGCAACGCGGCCCACGAACTCGTCCACGACGAGAACTATCGCCTTCTTTTGGCCCAAACTCTTATACAAAGCGTCATCGGCAAACGCCGAAGGCACCAACGAAAGTGCCGCCATCCCGGCGAAAACCGCAGTAGTCATCAATTTGCGCATGCACATCCCCTTTCGATCCTCTTTGTTCCGCCCACACGACAAGCCGTCGAGTCGAGCGTTCAATAGTCGTACGAACTATGCTACGAGAACGGATTTAGTATGTAAAGAGAAAATCGCATTTTCGTGCCTTAACTTTTCTTCAGATTGGCATCCCCGTCCGTCCGTGGCACAGGCATTCTTGCCTGTGTTGGTTTTTCCGATCCTTTCCGGCCCCGGCGACCGCGCCCTCCCCACGCAGCTATACTAACGCCATGCCCGGAGTCTTCCTCTCCTACGCCCGCCAAGACGGTGAGACTCGCGCCGCGGACCTCCGGGACCGTCTCACCCGCGAGGCCCCCGACATCCCCATCAAACAGGACCGCCTCTCGCTCGAAGGCGGCACCGGCTGGTGGAAGCAACTCACCGACGCCATCGACTCCGTCGAATTCCTGATCCTGCTCATGACTCCCGCCGCCTTGGCCTCCGGCAACGTCCAGAAGGAATGGCGCTACGCCCGCCAGCAAGGCGTCTGCGTCTACCCCGTCAAAGGCGCGCCCGACCCCGACCTCCACTTCGCCCAAATGCCCCGCTGGATGAGCAAGAAACATTTCTACGACCTCGACAAGGAATGGCCCACCTTCCTCGCCCATCTCCGCAAAGGCTGCGACCGCCGACGCGTCCCCTTCATGGCGCCCGACCTCCCGCCCCACTTCGTCCAGCGCCCCGCCGAATTCGACGCCCTGAAGAATCTCCTCCTGAACCCCGCCCGCACCGAACCCGTGGCCATCACGACCGCCCTCTCCGGCGCTGGCGGCTTCGGCAAGACCACCCTCGCCGCCGCGCTCTGTCACGACGAAGACATCGTCCAGAACTTCGACGACGGCATCCTCTGGGTGACCCTAGGCCAAACCCCCAACGTCCTGGGCGCCTTGCTCACGGCCTATGCCGCACTCACCGGCGAGCGCCCCGGCTTCTCGGGCGTCGAGGATGCTGCCTTTCAACTCGGACAGAAACTCGAAGAGCGCACCTGTCTCCTGGTCATCGACGACGTATGGGACCAGGAGCACCTGCGCCCATTTCTGCGAGGCGGCAAATCCTCCGCGCGCCTGTTCACGACGCGGGATGCCGGCATCGCATCGACGGCCAGCCCAGTCAACGTCGACGAGATGCGCGCCGCGGAAGCCCTTGCGCTGCTCGTCAACAGCGTCCCGAACCTGGAAGCCGGGCAGGCACGCGCCCTCGCGAGCCATCTCGGCGAATGGCCGCTGGCATTGGAACTGGCCGCTGCGATGATGCGCGAGCGCATCCGCCAGGGCGATTCGGCCTCTCACGCCGCCGAGCGACTGCTCAAGATCATCGCGTGCAAAGGAGTGCAGGCGATCGGCGATCCCACAGCCGCGCTCCGCCACCGCACCATCTCCAGCGTTCTCGAAGTGAGTCTGGATCTGTTGGATGTCTCGGGCCGCCGACGCCTGGCCGAACTCTCGATCTTTCCGGAGGACGTCGCTATCCCTCTGGCCGCCGCGTCCGCGGTTTGGGGCTTGGATGAATTCGATGCCGAAGACCTGGCGAGCCGCCTGGAGCGGCTGTCACTCGTGAAGCTCGGCCTGGAGCGCGCTGTCCTCCGACTGCACGACGTGATGCGAAGCTGGCTGGCCGGGAATCTCGCAGACCAACCCGCCATTCACAATCGCCTGTTGGCCGCGTGGCCGAACTGGCAGTACTTGCCGGCCTTGCCCAGCGAGTACGCCTGGCGCTGCTTGCCCTGGCACCTGGCAAAGGCGGGGCGGAACGAGGACATCCGGCGGATTCTGTGGGACGCGCAGTGGATGCGCGCCAAGCTGAGGGCGACGGACGTCAACGCGCTTATTGCCGACTACGAACTCCTAAGGGTTCCCTTTGGTGCGGAGTTGTTGCAGGGTGCGTTGCGGCTTTCGTCCCACGTGCTGGCGGCTGACGTCGGGCAGTTCACGTCCCAATTGGTGGGCCGTCTTATGGCGTATCGGGATTCTGCGCCAATGGCAGATTTTGTTCAGAGTCTTGCCGCCACTGAGTCGGCGCCCTGGCTCCGACCGCTGCACCCTGCCCTTCATCCTCCAGGCACTGCGCTGCTGCGCACGCTGGAAGGGCACTCCTCTCCGGTCAATGGCGTGGCCGTGACGCCGGATGGGAGACTTGCGGTTTCCGCATCCAATGACCACACGCTGAAGGTGTGGGACCTGGAAAGCGGCCGGGAACTGCGAGCATTGGAAGGGCACTCTAATTGGGTCAATGGCGTGGCGGTGACGCCGGATGGGAAGCGCGCAGTTTCCGCGTCAAGAGACAGAACTCTGAAGGTATGGGATCTGGAGACCGGCCGGGAGTTGCGCACGCTGGCAGGGCATTCTACATGGGTCAATGGCGTGGCGGTGACGCCGGATGGGAAGCGTACGGTCTCCGCGTCTTTCGACGATACGCTGAAGTTGTGGGACCTGGAGAGTGGCCGCGAGCTGTGGACTATGAAAGGCCACTATAACAACGTCAATGGCGTAACGGTAACGCCGGATGGGAAGCGGGCGATTTCCGTGTCAGCTGACCTAACGTTGAGGGTGTGGGACCTGGAGAGCGGCCGCGAGCTGTGGACTATGGAAGGCCACTCCAACGGGGTCGCTGGCGTGGCCGTGACGCCGGATGGAAAACTTGCGGTTTCCGCGTCTTGGGACGGTACGCTGAAGGTGTGGGACCTCAGTAACCGTGTTGAGCTCCGGACGTTGGCAGGGCACGCTAGCCCCGTCCATGGTGTGGCAGTGACGCCGGATGGGAAGCAAGCAGTCTCCGCATCCAATGACCACACGCTNNACGCTGATGGTGTGGGACCTGGAAAGCGGCCGGGAACTGCGAGCATTGGAAGGGCACTCTAGTTGGGTCAATGGCGTGGCAGTGACGCCGGATGGAAAGCGGGCGGTCTCCGCGTCCTCGGACCAAACGCTGAAAGTGTGGGACTTGGAGGGTGGCCGTGGCCTGCGCACGCTAAAAGGGCATTCTCGCGTGGTCCATGGCGTCGCGGTGGCGCCGGATGGGAAACTGGCGGTCTCCGCGTCAGCCGACAATACGCTGAAGGTGTGGGACCTCGAGAGCGGTGGTGAGGTGCGCGCGCTGGAAGGGCACTCCGAGCCGGTCTTTGGCTTGGCGGTTACCCCGGATGGGAAGCGGGCGATTTCCGCGTCAGCCGACAAAACGCTGAAGGTGTGGGACCTCGAGAGCGGCCGTGAACTGTGCACGCTGCAAGGGCACTCTCATGTGGTCTGTGGCGTGGCGGTAACGCCGGATGGGAAGCGTGCAGTTTCCGCGTCCTGGGACAAGACACTGAAGGTGTGGGACCTGGAAACCGGCAGCCTCATCGCCACGTTCCACTGTGAAGCGGCAGCCCAATGTTGCGCGTTCGCCGACAACCGCCGCATCGTCGCCGGCGACGAAGGTGGCCGCGTCTACTTCCTTTACCTGGAGGAACCGCCCCAACTCTGAAACGCCGATCACAAGACTTTCCCCCAACCCCATCAACAACTTACCTCAGAA
>PMTT01000399.1 GCA_003167275.1 Bryobacterales bacterium
GAGGAAGTGGTGCACTACGGGGGTTGATGGTCGAAAATGTGGGGCGGACGCCCGCGGCCGCGCGCGACCCCCGGGGCGCGCGCTTTGTGGGGCACGGCGCGTGGCCCTGCTGCTCTCGTGCGCCATGGCGCTCCGAGCCGCGGATCTGCACGATGCGGTGCGGTCCGGCAACATCGAACAAGTAAAAGACCAGATCGCCCACGGCGCCGGCGTGAACCAGCCTGACAGTTTGGGCGCCACCCCGCTGCACGACGCGGCTTGGAGCGGCAATCTCCAAATTGCGTCCTATCTGATCGAGCACGGCGCCGACGTGAAGGCACGTCATGCAGAGGGCGGTTCGACGCCGCTGGCCTATGCGGTGATGAAAAACGACGCCGCCATGGTCGAATTGCTGCTGGCCAATGGCGCCGACGTAAAGGGCGCCGACAAGTCGGGCGCCACCCCGCTGCACCTGGCTGCAGATCGAGGTTACCAGCAACTCCTCGATCTTCTGATCGACAAGGGGGCGGAGGTGAATGCGCGCGATGAGGCGGGCTCCGCGCCGCTGGATGAAGCTGCCGCGCGGGGCTACCCGGGGATCGTCCGCACTCTAATCTTGCGCGGCGCACACCTGGACGACGAGAATCCGGAGACCGGCCGCACGCCTTTGAATGAAGCCGCGGCCAAAGGCAGTAGCGAAGTAGTACAGCTTCTACTGAGCCTGGGCGCCGACCGAAGCCGGCGCGACCGCAGCGGTGCGAGCCCCCTCGAAAATGCGGTTCACGCGCGTCACGCGGGGGCGGCGGGGGTGCTGCTGGCTGGGGGTGTTCCCGATTCGGCCAGCAATTTATTACTCGATGCCGCTCTAAAGGGACAGACCGATATTGCCGATATTCTCATTGCAAGGGGCGTGAAGGTAAGCGCGCGGGACCGGTCCGGCGCCACGCCGCTCCACCAGGCAGCCCTCAAGGGCAACCTGGCGATTGCGAGGCTGTTGCTGGAACATGGTGCGGAGGTCGACGCCCGTGACGGAGACGGCGCTACTCCGTTGCTGGGCGCGGTGATCGGAGGCCATCAGGAGATGGTTGCGTTGTTGCTGGATAAGGGTGCGGATATTGAAGCGCGCGATCGGGATTCCGGCGCCACTCCGGTTTACCATGCGGCCGCATGGGGCCGTACGGCAGTGGTCGAACTGCTGATCGCCCGCGGCGCGGATTGGAACGCAAAAGACAAAGCGGGCGTTACCCCGCTCGAAGCGGCCGAGAAGAATGGTTTTCCGGAGGCCGCTCACGTTTTGAGAGACTTTGGGGCAGGTCACCGGCCTGCCCAGCCAAAGAAGTAGCATCGTGGGGAAGCGGCGCGGCCCGCGACCGGAGCGCCGACCTGCCAACCCAAAATGAAGGATTCCCAAACGCGACGTTCTATGTCTGTCCAAACGGCCCCAACATGACTGCCGCACTTCTCACGCCCGCTGCCCGACGCCATGCCGCGTCGATGGCACGCGCGATCCGCCCGTCCGCGGAACGCCTGGATCGCGACTTTCTGACGCAGCTTCGAAAGCGCGCTTACGATGACGCACAAATCCGGGCCTTCCTGGCCATCACTCCCGCTGCCCGGTCGCGGCTCAGGACGCTTCCCCAGTTTCTGGAACAAGTGGACTACAACGGCCGCCGGCTGGCCAAGTTGAACGTGCCACCGGCCGAGGTCAGCGAAGTACTGCGCGAGTTTGGAGCGATCCTCGACCCGGTGCTCGGCGGCCAATACCAACCTGCGCGCGAACAGCTCCATCTGGCCACAATCCTGACTCTTGAGAATTCGTTCTATCGTGTAAGGGAAGCGGAAACCCAGGCATTTTTCGGTCTCTACCGGGCCGAGGTGGAGGCCCAGGATCTCGAAGATCTGCTGAGGCGCTTCGTCGGGATCCTGACCCAGACGTTTCACGCGCGCGCCGGGTCCCTGTTGCTCGATCAATCACTGGCAGGAAAGCTGTCGCAGCCACTTTACATTGAATGCGGCAAGCCGGACGAGAGTCTCATCGCGGATCCAGCAATGCGGGGGAGCTACCAATCGTACTGGTCCTATCCACTGGGTTCGGGAGCTCTGGTCCAATTCGGTTTTCCGGTAGCGTATCCTTGGCTGCCGCGCGAGCTTGCATTGCTCGACGCTGCCGGCGAGCGGTGCCGGGCCGCGATGGAACGCGCCCGCCTGGAAAAGGAAGTCCGCCGCCTGGAAGCCCAGGGACGCCAGGCGGAAGAAGCGGAACGGCGCCGGATTGGCCGGGAACTCCACGATGAGGCAGGCCAATCCCTGATGCTGCTGCGTCTGCAATTGGAGATGATCGAACGCGAGGCTCCACTTTCCCTTCGGCCGCGCCTGGAGGAGGCGCGCGGGGTGGCGGAGCGGACCGTGGTGGAGTTGCGCCGGATCGTGGCTGCCCTCAGCCCGGCTGTGCTGGAACGTCTGGGCCTACAGTCCGCTCTGCGGCAATTGGCGGCGCGGTTCGGAAAGATGCATCCGGGCGAGGTGCGCCTCCGGATCTCATTGTCTCCCGAGCCTCTACCCATCGAGATTCAGGAGGTGATTTACCGGGTTGCGCAGGAGTGTCTGCAAAATGTCGCCAAGCATTCCCAGGCAACTCATGTAAACCTTTCGCTAAAATCTGCCGATAAGAATATCAGGCTGAGCGTCACGGATAACGGCGCCGGCTTTAGTGCGGAAACGGTGGGGAGCAAGCCGATGTCATTCGGACTGGCTGGCATGCGGGAGCGCGCCGCGCTCCTTGGCGGAACTCTCGCGGTACGGAGCAAGCCCGGAAAGGGTACCACCGTCGCCCTGGAGTTACCCCGAACCTCCGCACGGGTGGCATCTAATGGCAAAGATTCGCGTACTCTTGACTGACGATCACACTCTGTTCCGGCAGGGACTCCGGACGCTCCTCTCGGCGGAGCCGGACCTGGAAGTCGCGGGCGAGGCCGGAAATGCATCCGACGCAGTCTCGTTGGCGCGGCAAGTGCATCCGGACGTCGTTCTGATGGATATCGGCATGGCGGGGATGAGCAGCTTCGAGGCTACCCGCGTGATCCGAAAGGAACGCCCCGAGACCCGGGTAGTGTTTCTCTCCATGTACGATGATGAGGACTATCTGGCCGAATGCGTCGATATGGGCGCCAGCGGCTACATTCTCAAAGAAGGGCCGGCCGATCAATTGGTGACGGCAATCCGGGAAGTGCATCGCGGCGGCAGCTATCTGAGCCCGCGGCTACTGACCCGTCTGGTGGACGGTTTCCGGATGCAGGGCCGCGGCCCCGCACGGCAGCCGCGGTTCGGCACCTTGACCAAGCGCGAGCTCGAAATCCTCAAGATGCTGGCTGAGGGCAGGTCGGTGAAAGAGATCGCCACCAGCTTCGAACTGAGTGTCAAGACCGTAGAGGCCCATAAGTTCAACCTGATGCGGAAGCTCGACATTCACAACAAGGCGCAGTTGGTGCAGTATGCGATCCAGAAGAAGGTGATCCGGCTTCCGGAGACGGTATTCGCCTGAACCAGGATTGCGGGATTGGAGATTGTCATGCTGACCATGCTCATTCGTGTGGCCTACTCGTGCGGCATCCGTATTCCGGCGGGGCGGCGGGGGCTCATCGGGCTTAAGGATGGGGTGAAGGTGCTGACGGGCGAAGACCACCTCATCAACCAGCCGGAGCGAACCGTCGGCCAGCGTTGGGAGGAAGCCTTGGCTTCCTTGGCCGAGTGCGTCGACGACGTAGCATCGCTGGGCGAGATTCCGGACCTGCCACGCTGGAATGGTTGAGGGGAATTACTTGGTTGCGAGGTTGCCGCTTCAGGCCGAAAAGCCGCCTCGAAAGGCGGCTGTTGGCAAGATTGCCCCCCCACAATTTGCGTCAAAACGCTGTGGTACACTGACCCATCTTGGCAACTCCTCCAAACCGGCCCACGCTCGACCGGCCCATCGGCTTGCTGCAAGCCACGGCAATGGTGGTCGGGATCATCATTGGCGCCTCGATTTTCGTCCAGCCTTCCGAGATCAACCGGCACGTGCCAAGTGTTCCGGGTGTGCTCTCGGTGTGGGTGGTGGCGGGAGTTTTGACGTTGTTCGGCTCGCTGGTCTGCGCGGAGCTGTCGTCGGCCTTTCCCCGCACGGGAGGCGTGTACGTCTTTCTGAAGGAAACCCTCTCGCCGGCGTGCGGATTTCTTTGGGGATGGGCCATGTTCTGGGTTGCCCATTCGGGTATCATCGCGGCCAGTTCGGTGATCTTCGCCCGCTATGTCGATTTCTTCGTTCCACTGGGCGATCTGGGGATCAAGGCCGTGGCCATCGCCGGAATCCTGGCGCTCTCGTTCGTCAATTACCTGGGTGTCCGGCAGGGGAGTGGACTGCAAACGCTGGTCACCATCTCGAAGGTCGTCGTGATTGTTCTCCTGCTCGGCATGGTCCTCTGCTTCAGCCCGATGACGCAGAGGCAGGCTTCCAGCGCCAACACTGTCCCCGTGTCGTTCAGCGAGTTCGTTTTGGCAATCAGCGCCGCGCTATTCACCTTCGGAGGCTGGCACATGGTGACTTACACGGCGGGGGAGACTCGCGACCCGCGAAAGACCATTCCAAAAGCGCTATTGATTGGCTCTCTCACCGTTACTGCCTGTTACGTCGCCCTGAACGCCGCCTATCTCCACCTGCTTCCGCTGGAGAAGGTAACTTCCTCCACACGCGTGGCGGCCGATGCCGCTCAAGCTATGGCCGGGCCACGGGGCGCGGCCGGCATTTCCGCACTGGTGATCCTCTCCGCTATCGGCGTCCTGAACGGTGTCATCCTGGCGGGACCGCGCACCTATTTCGCGATGGCCGACGAGGG
>PMTT01000120.1 GCA_003167275.1 Bryobacterales bacterium
CTGAGCATCGAGGAGACCGCCGAAGCTCTGTCTGTCTCTCCAGTCACGGTCACGCGGGACTGGCAGGCCGCCCGCGCCTGGCTCGCTCGCGAGCTCGGGGTCGGATCTCGCCGGCCCGGCCTTTTCGGAAGCCAGCCATGACCTCTGACCAGTGGCGCCAGGCCGAGAGCCTATACCTCGAAGCCTCCACCCTTGAGCCATCCGATCGAGCCTCTTTCCTCGATCGCACATGCGGAGGAGATCCCGGGCTCCGCTCGGAAGTGGAGAGCCTGCTGGAAGCCGATCTCGCAAGCGGCGACTTCCTCGAATTCCCACCTTCGCGTCTGGCTGCCGACCTGATGAAGAGACACCCGGAGAGGCCGGCGTCCATTGGCCGCTATCAGGTCCTTGGAGTCCTGGGAGAAGGTGGAATGGGCACGGTCTATCGGGCCGAGCAACAAACCCCACAGCGGCTGGTGGCCCTCAAGGTCATCAGAGCGGGCATGATCGGCGGCCAGGTTCTGCGCCGCTTCGAACTGGAGTCGGAGGCGCTCGGCCGTTTGCAGCATCCCGGGATCGCGCAAATCTATGACGCCGGAACTGCCGAAGGAAGCTCCGGACCCCAACCCTATTTCGCCATGGAATTCATCGAGGGGCGCCCGCTGATGGCGTACGCCGAAGAGCATTCTCTCGACACCCGAGTCCGGCTGGAACTCATGGCGAAATCTGCGATGCTGTCCATCACGCCCACCAGCGCGGGATTCTCCATCGCGATCTCAAGCCCGGCAACATCCTGGTGGACGGCGCCGGCCAGCCTAAAATCCTCGATTTCGGCGTAGCTCGGATCATGGACAGCGATTCGCAGGCAACGCGCCAGACGGATTTGGGTCAACTCATCGGCAGCCTCGACTACATGAGCCCCGAGCAGACGCTGGGCGATCCGCTCGACATGGACGTCCGCAGCGACATCTACTCCCTCGGGGTCATCCTATATGAACTGCTGGCCGGCAAGCTGCCCTACGAAACCAGGCGGCGCGCGCTGCCTGAAGTGGTACGCATCATCCGGGAACAGGATCCGCAGCCACTCGGCGCGGTGCGCTCCGGCTATCGCGGCGACATCGAAATCATCGCCGGCAAGATGCTGGAGAAGAATCGGGAGCGCCGCTATGCCTCCGCCGCGGAAGTGGCCGGCGATATCCGGCGGCATTTGGCGGATGAGCCGATTGTCGCCCGCGCCGTAACCGCGTCCTATCGCGCCGGCAAATTCATCCGCCGCCATCGCGCCGCCGTCGTGGCTGCCAGTTTGATGATCCTGCTGATTCTCGGGTTCGGTGTGAGCATGGCGATCCTGGCCGGCAAATATGCCCGGCAGCGCGACGCTGCGGAAAGCGAGCGCGCCAGCGCCGAGCAGGTCTCGGGCTTCCTCTCGAACTTGTTCAAAGGCTCCGATCCCTTCTATGCCCAGGGGCGCACCGTCACCGCCCGCGACCTGCTGGATTCGGCCGCCGCCCGCATCGAAAAGGACCTCAAGACTCAGCCCGAGGTCCGCGCAAGGCTCCTGGAAGTGATGGGCAACGCCTACCAACGCCTCGGGATTCTGGACCGGGCCGAACAGATGTTCGGTGCTCTGATTCCCGTCCGCGAGAGTGTCTACGGAGCCGGCAGCGTCCTGGCCGCTCAGGCCTGGCGCGAACGCGGCGACGTCCGGCGCCAGCGCGGCGAACTCGCTGAGGCGGAGGCCGATCTGCGGATTTCGCTTGCTCTTCTGGATAAGAACCCAGCCGCGAACCAACGCGAAATGCCGGATGCCATCAACAATCTCGGTTTGGTGTTACAAGCGGAGGGCAAGATCGGTGAGGCGCGCCAGTTTCTGGAACGGGCGGTGGCGGCGTCCCGCAAACTTCCCGACGAACCTCGAACGCTGACGCTGATGAGCAATTTGGGAGACGTACTCGGCGATCTTGCCCTCTATCCCCAGGCCGAGCAAATCCTGCGCGAGGTCGTGAAGCGGCGGCACGAGCTTCTTGGCGACAATCATCCTCAAGTGCCCCGCGCCATGATGAAGCTTGGGTGGGTCCTCGCGCAAAAGGGCGATTACGCCGAGGGTGAGGCCCTCTGCCTCTCCGCGCTGGAGGGCTTGCGGCGGACGCTCGGACCTGAGCACTTCGATGTCATCGCCACGATGAACATTCTCGGGCGCATCGATCTGGAGACTGGGCGCGCCCGGGAGGCCGAGGACCGCTTCCGCTCGGCATTGGAAATAGGACGCCGCACGCTCGGCCCCACACACGCCGCGATCGCCTCCTACCAGACCAGCCTGGGCGTCGTGCTCATGGAGAGAGGCGATCTGAGCGCTGCCGAACCGCTGATCCGCGACAGCCTTGCCATCTGCCGTCAGTCCCGCGTTCCCACGCGAAACACCGCCGCCGTGCTGGCAGCCTCCGGACGACTGCTGGCCGCCAGGGGCGCATGGCGGCAGGCCGAGCCCCTGTTTACCGAATCCCTGGCCCTCCGCCAGGCACAGTTCGGGAAATCTCATCCAGCCACAGCCGAATCGCTTTTGAACCTCGCCGCTCTTCGCATCGATCAAAAACGTTGTGACGAGGGCGTGTCGCTGTCACGCGAGGCGCTTGCTATGACCCGCCAGTTTCTCCCCGAGCGCCACGCGCGCACCGCCACGGCCGCGCTCGGCCTGGCAGGCGCGCTCGAAGCTTGCGGGCAGGGCGGGGAAGGTCAACCCCTGGCGTTGGAAGCCCTGCGGATTCGGACAGAATTGATGCCTCCCGGAGCGTGGCAGATCGACGAGGCACGCAAGTTCGTGGGGCGGGCGCAGGTTACTAAAGCGGCCGGCAGACAATAAGCTTTGTGAAGCCGCAGGTGCTGCCTTCCATGCCCTGGTCGTCGGAAAGTGGGCTTGCGCCTTCGTGGGGGCAGGAAGTCATCCTGCGAGCCAGTTGGCAACCGGCGCCTACTGGCAGTGTTTCGCCCTTGCCAGAAGGCGGGTTACCAACCCGCCGGGAGTTTGGGGATTGCGGTGACTGCCACTATAATTCCGCCACCGTAATTCCTACGTCGCGTTCAACTATAGCGTATGACGATGTACCTGACGACTGGTTTGGGGAGAATCTTGTAACTTTTCGCCGCATCCAAGCGAATAGAACTGTGGAGTTTTGCTATATGCTGAAGACCATGACGCCTTCCTACCGTAGATTTCTGTTCGTTTCGCTGGCTCTGTCCCTGGCAGCCTTGAGCCTGTCAGCGGCTGGCTTCCCAGCCCCCGCCATCGACACCGCGCCCGTAATGGGTAAACAATCCGCCACTGCGGTGATGGCCGGCGGATGCTTCTGGGGCGTGGAAGCCGTGTTCGAGCGCCTCAAGGGCGTGTCTAACGTGGTATCCGGATTCGCGGGAGGCGCGAAGGGCACAGCCCACTACGAGATGGTCAGCACCGGCACCACCGGGCATGCGGAATCGGTCGAAATCACCTACGATCCGTCGCAGATCACTTACGGCAAGCTATTGCAGGTGTTCTTTGCCGTGGCGCACGATCCAACGACACTGAACCGCCAGGGACCCGATTCCGGTACGCAATACCGCTCCGCCATTTTCTATTCGAACGACGAGCAGAAGCGCGTTGCCGAGGCGTACGTCAAGCAACTCAACGAGGCCAAGGTCTTCTCGCGTCCGATCGTGACCCAAGTGGTGCCGCTGACCGGATTCTACGCCGCGGAGGCGTATCATCAGCACTTCATCGATCACAACCCCGACTACCCCTACGTGGTCTACAACGACCTCCCCAAGCTGGAGCAACTAAAGAAGCAGTTCCCCGACTGGATCGGCAGGAAGTAGCCATCGTGGGGTGTGCTTTAGCTTGCCAACCCTTGATGGAATATTCGGCAAGCTAAAGCATACCCTACCTGCGACAATAGAGGAGAACACCATGCCGGATTGGCTGCCGATCGTTCTTTTACCGCTTGCCTACATCGTTATCATGAAGTGGGTGTTGCCCCGCTTCGGCGTATCCACTTGAATGTCGAATACCTGCGACGTCGCGGCGCGGCGTCCTAATGGATCTCCAGAGCGGCCACTCCCGGCAACTGAATACCCGCCAGAAACTCCAGGGACGCCCCACCCCCTGTCGAAACGTGACTGATTTTCCCGGTTACCCCCGCGGCCTTGATGGCCTTTTCGGAATCGCCGCCACCCACCACTGAGACGGCGCCCGATTCGGCCACCGCCTTGGCCAGCGCGACCGTTCCCTTGTCGAAGGGAGGCTTCTCGAAGATCCCCATGGGGCCGTTCCAGATCACCGTTTTGGCGCCGGCGATCACTTGCGCATACTGCTCGATGGTCTTGGGCCCGATGTCCACGCCGATCTTGCCTTCCGGGATCTGTTCCACGATCTCGTAGGCGGCGCCCGCGGCGATTTCGGAGACCACCACGTGGTCCACCGGCAGCAGGAGTTTTGCGCCTAACTCGGCCAACAACTTTTTGGCGAGATCTACTTTATCCTCTTCCACCAGCGACCTGCCGGTGGGCAGCCCTTGCGCCTTCAGGAAGGTGTAGGCCATGGCGCCGCCGATGAGCAGACGGTCCACCACTTTCCCCAGGTTTTCGATGACTTCGATCTTGTCGGAGACCTTCGCGCCGCCCAGAATCGCCACGCACGGCCGCTCCGGGTGGGTCGTGGCCATCCCCAGGTACTTCAGTTCCTGCTCCATCAGCAGGCCGGCGGCAGCCTTGGGGACGAACCGGATCATGCCTTCGGTGGAAGCGTGCGCGCGGTGCGCCGACCCGAACGCGTCGTTGACATAGACGTCGCACAAAGCGGCCAACTTCCGGGCGAACTCCGGATCGTTCTTCTCTTCCTCGGCGTGGAAGCGCAGGTTTTCGAGCAACAGCACTTCGCCCGGCGCAGGAAGCAGAACCTCCACTTCGGGACCGATGCAATCGGGCGCCATCTTGACGGGGCGGCCCAGCAGTTCTGCGAGCCGGTTGGCCGCCGGCTTGAGACTCATTTCCGGATTCGGTTTGCCCTTGGGACGGCCGAGATGCGATGCCAGGATCACGCCTGCGCCGTGATCGAGCGCATATCGAATGGTGGAGAGCGACGCCTTGATGCGCTTGTCGCTCGAGATTTCCATGTCGCCCCGATCATTCTTCTGCAGCGGCACATTGAAATCCACACGAATGAAAACGCGCTTCCCGTTCAGGTCGAGATCGCGTATGGATAGATAGGACATATCAGGCCTCAAATATAGGAATACATTTGAGGTTAGCACGCATCTTCGTGGCGCAAGCACTCGTGNNCGACTCATCGGGACGCTTGGCGCTCTTCGTGAAGTTCCGGGCTCTCGAAAGAATCTCTTCCACGACGGCAGTCTTGGCATCTGCGTAGTTCTGAGTAAACTTCCAGTCTCCGAGCGCTAAAGCACGCTTGGAGCGGGCGTACAGGTCGCGATCGGCTGCATGGCTTCGCAGCCAGTCGCGGAACTGCAGCATGCGGTCGATCTCGGGGGAGCCTTCGAACATGCGGTGCTC
>PMTT01000326.1 GCA_003167275.1 Bryobacterales bacterium
GGTATCCCTACCGCGATCCCACCGCTGCAACCAAGTGCTTTGGCAAGCTAAAGCATACCCTACGACCGTCAATGGTGGTGGTGTCCTTCGTGGTCGTGATGGTCGTCTATGTGTACGGGAATGGCGCAGCCGCTCTCGGATATAGCGCAACTCACATGCTCGAACTGAACGGTGGTGTGGGAGATATGGAAATGCTCCGCCAGCATGGCGTTCAGGCGCCGCAGGATGGTGTCGCTGGCCGAGGGCGGGACATCCTCGATGAGCACGTGGCAGCTCAGTGCGTGCGTGCTCGATCCCAGGCTCCAGATGTGCAGATCGTGAACGTCCAGGACGCCTTCCACCGCGCGCATCCCCGAGGTCACCTCTCCCAGTCGGATCCCGCGCGGCAAACCCTCCAGCAAGATGTTGAGCGACTCCCGGATGATGTCCCAGGCCGTCCACACGATCAGGACGCCGATCAGGATCGACAGAATCGGGTCGACCCGCAGCCAGCCGGTGTATTGGATGGCGATGGCGCCGGCAATGATGGCCACCGATCCCAGGGCATCCCCCAGGAAGTGCACGAACGCGCTGCGGATATTGATATCGTTATGGCTGGCTCCGCGCAGGGCCAGCATGATGCCGCCGTTCAGGAGCAGTCCGAGGGCTGCTACCGCGATCATGATGATCTCTTGCACGGCCTGCGGCTGGCGCAGGCGGTCGACGCTCTCATAGAGAATCCAGGCCGCCAGTACGACCAGGGTCAAGGCATTGACGAAGGCGGATAGCACTCCAGCCCGGTGGTAGCCGTACGTCTTGGTTTCGTCTGGGGGTTTCGACTGCAGGTAGAAGCCGAACCAGGCCAGGAACAGAGCCAACGCGTCGGTGAAGTTATGCCCGGCATCGGAAAGTAAGGCCAGGGAGTGAGACTTGAGCCCCGCCACTACCTCAACGGCTACAAACACCAATGTGGCCGCGAGCGACCACTGCAAGACGCTACCCGTAGCTCCGTTATGGCTGTGTGTGTGCGTGTGCNNCCAGCTAAGCACGCCCTACAGATGTGACCTGGCGCATTCGTGTGAACATAATGAATCGGGAGACCCTTAGTGCTCGAATTCTTCAGTAAGCTCTTCGCCAACGACTTCATGCCGCACAAGATGTGCTATCTGGAGGATTCGGCCGTCCTTTGGCTCAACGTCATTTCGGATTCGCTCATCGCGCTGGCGTACTATCTGATTCCCTTCCTGCTCTTTTACTTCATCAGGAAACGCCGCGATATCGCCTTCCACTGGATTCTCGCGGCTTTTGGGCTGTTCATCCTGGCCTGTGGCACCACTCACGTGCTGGGCGCGGTCACCGTCTGGAACCCGGTCTACCGGTTGGACGGCGTGGTCAAGGCGGTAACCGCGATTGCTTCCATCGCCACGTTTTTGATGCTGGGGCAGATCATGCCGACACTCATCCGCATCCCCAGCCCCTCGCAACTGGCCGTTGAAATCGAAGAGCGGCGCGCCGCCGAAGCCGAGATTCTGAGGATAAACGCGGAACTCGAAGGCCGGGTAGCCAGCCGCACCGCCGAACTGGTCCAGAGCGAATCGATGTATCGGAAGCTGGCCGAAGAGCAGGAACTCGCCGCAGCCTCCCTGTCGGCGACGAACCAGGACCTGCAGCGGGAGATGAAGCATCGGCACGACCTGGAAGGCCAACTGCTCCAGTCGCAGAAGATGGAGGCCGTTGGCAGGCTTGCGGGAGGCGTCGCCCACGACTTCAACAACCTTTTGACCGTCATCCTGGGCTACAACGAAATGCTGCGAGAGCACGTCAACGAGGACCCGATAGGGCTCGATTACACTCTGGAAGTGCTCCAGGCGGCGGAGAGGGCCTCCGCTCTTACCAACCAACTGCTGGCCTTCAGCCGCCGTCAGGTCGCGATACCGCGGGTACTCGATTTGAACCAGGTGGTACAGAATATCGACAAGATGCTGCGCCGGATCATCGGCGAGGATGTGGAGCTTCAGCTTAAGCTGGCTTACGGGCTTTCAGCGGTGAAAGCGGATCCCTCTCACATCGATCAGGTAATCATGAACCTGGCGGTGAACTCCCGGGACGCGATGCCCAACGGCGGAAGTCTCACCATCGAAACTGCCGACGTGGAACTGACCGAGGAGTATGCCGGGACTCATCTGGGTACCGCGGCCGGCCGGTACGTCTTGCTGGCGGTCAGCGACACCGGAACCGGCATGGACGCGCTCACCAAATCGCGGATCTTCGAGCCTTTTTTCACCACCAAGGAAAAGGGGAAGGGCACAGGGTTGGGGCTGTCCATCGTGTATGGGATCGTGAAGCAGAGCGGCGGCGAGATTCTGGTCTACAGCGAGCCGGACCAGGGAACGGTGTTCAAGATCTACCTTCCCGTCGCGTCGGAAGCCGCCGAAGACAACCGCATAGGCAACGGAGAAACGGAGGCGGTGCCGGCCACGGAGACCATCCTGCTGGTGGAGGACGAACTGCAGGTCCGGAATCTGACGCGTTCCATGCTGTCGCGGCAAGGCTATCGGATTTTGGACGCTTCTTCGGCCGCGGATGCACTGGCGCTGGCCCGTGAGATGGAGGGGCCAATCGACATGCTACTGACGGACATCGTGATGCCCCAGATGAACGGATTGGAATTGGCGAAGGAAATGAAGGCCGCGCGTCCGGGGATCAAGGTCCTGTTCATGTCGGGCTATACGGACAACGCGGTGGTGCAGCAGGGCCTGCTGACAGCCGAGATGCCCTTCATCCAGAAGCCCTTCACGTCCGCCGCGCTGCAGAGTAAGGTACGCGAGGTACTGGCAGGATAGACGCCGCCAAGCACAAACTCACCGCAGAGACGCTGCCACGGCGGCGACTAGCGTCTCCGCGGTGGGTTGGAAGGCCTCTACCTCACCTCAAACCAGTTGGGCATCAATCGCAGATAGCCGCCTTTCATCCAGGCGTGGAAGGGCATGCGGCCGAATGCCTGCGCCAGCTTGGATTCCAGCATGTCCTCCTGCGACCGTTTCATGAGCACGTCGATGATGCTCCGGCGCGGCGGATACGTGATCAAGGTCACCTGCTCGCCCGCGGGAATATTCGCCTTCTTCTTCAGAAGGTCGATGGCCGTGTCCAGCCCGCCCAGTTCGTCCACGAGGCCGCGCGTCTTGGCCTGGGAACCCAGCCATACTCGCCCCTGCGCCACCGCGTCAATCTCGGCGACGGTATGATGGCGCGCCTCCGCTACCTTGGACAGAAACTCCTGGTAGCTCTCGTCGATGCCTTGCCGCAGTTTATCCCGCTCGTCGGGCGTGAGGGAGGTGTAATCGGAATCGATATCGGCATGCTTGCCGCGCTGGATGGCGTCCTTGGTGATGCCGAGCTTGTCGTAGAGACCGTGCAGATTGGGCTTACCGAATACCACGCCAATCGACCCGGTGAGCGTGCCGGGTTCGGCGACAATCGAGTCGCCCGTCATGGCCATATAGTAGCCGCCCGAAGCCGCCAGGTCGGACATCGAAATCACGGTGGGCTTTTTCTTGCTCAACAGGCTCATCTGTCGCCAGATATCGTCTGAAGCCGTGACCTCGCCGCCGGGAGAGTCGATTCGCACCACCACACCTTTGATCGTGGAGTCGCCGGCCACCTGCATCAACAGCTTGTCGAAACCGTTGGAGGTCAGACTACCCTCGTCGGCGCCGTTGTCGTCGGACCCTCCGCGGACGATGTCGCCTTCGCCAATCACCAGCGCGATGTGGCTCTTGCCCTGAAGCCCGACCGTATCCGGGGACACTTTCACGTACTTATCCGCGGACAGCTTGATAGGGTCGCCTGAGTTGAGCTTGTCCTTGAGCGCCGTCCACATCTCGTCTTCGAAGCAGAGTTGGTCCAACAGCCCGGCCTTCAGGGCTTGCCGGGCAGTGAATGGACCCTGATCGATGATGGCCCGCACCTCGTCGGGAGATTTCTTGCGCGATTCGGCGATGCGCGCCACCAGGTTGTCATACAGGTCGTCGACCACGCTGGTCATGACTTCGCGGGTCTCGGGGCTCATGTCGCTGCGCGTGAACATGTCGCCGAAGTCCTTGTACTTGCCGGCATGCTCGATGTCCATTCCGACACCGAGCTTGTCGAGCGTCTTCTTGAAGTACATCATCTCGGCGCGCAGCCCTTTGAGCATTAACGGTTCTTCCGGCCCGGAAAAAATGCGGTCCGCGGCCAGCGCGACATAGTAGTCCCGCGCCGTCGGGGTATGCAGGTAGGCGAACACGGGCTTGCCGGATTTCCGGAACTGCTCCACGTCCGCGCGGATTTCTTCCAGCTTGGCCCAGCCGGCCGAGAGCCCCTCGGGCTCCAACACGACTGCCTTGATGTGGGAATCGGCGGCGGCCATCCGCAGCGTCATCCAGACATTGGAGACCGTAAGCGCAGGGCGGCCGCCCCCTAGGAAGTCCGGCAACTCCACCGGCGCCTTCTCGGGGATCTCGCCCTCGATCCGCAGGACCAGAACGGAATTGTCCGCCACCTGCGGGGGCTTCTC
>PMTT01000396.1 GCA_003167275.1 Bryobacterales bacterium
CGGCGGATTGGTAATCCGCCTGCCCGCCTTGAGCGCCCCTTGAGGGAAAGCCGCGCACGCATCCAACAGGCCGATTGGCAATCGGCCGCAGGTTTCCAACCTGCGCCACAAAACTGCCAAAATATGGGCAGTTCGCATGGGCAGAACGGACCCGCCTGGGAGCGACAAAGGGTTTTCAATTAAAGAGTTTGGGAGAGAGCGTTGCATTTGGTACTTGCCATGCCTCCATGTCGGAGTAGTGTAAGAGAAGGAAGGTTCGTTAACCGATGGCAAATCTGGTGGAAGATCGATTGAAGCCGGAGATCGCTCCGGCGCCTGCCCGGGCCCCCCGGCAACGCTCGCCCATGAGGGTGCTCGCCTTCCTGATCATTTTGATTGTGGTTGGCGTGGGCGTCGCGGCTTACCTGCACTTTCAGGATCGTGTGTCCTCGGACGACGCCAACGTGGATGGCCATATCAGCGCCATCGCCCCCAAGGTCTCGGGCAGCGTGTCGGAAGTGCTGGTGCTTGAGAACCAGGCGGTGAAGGCCGGCGAGGTCCTGGTCCGCATCGATCCACGCGACTTCCAGGCCAAGGTCGACATGAACAAGGCCGCAATGCTGTTGGCCGAGAGCCAGTTGCGTTCCGCGCAGGTGACAGTGCCGTGGACCAATGAGACCACCCAGTCCGGGACTTCGGCAGCCTCCGCGGGGCTGACCGGCATGGAGGCCGAAGTGGAGCGGGCGCGCATCGGGTACGAGCAGGCATCCGGATCGGACCTCCTCTACGCCAAGGCCAACGTGGGCGCCAAACAGGCCAACGACGAGCGCGCACAGGCGGACTTGGCGCGCATGAAGCCGCTGGTGGACAAGGCCGAGATTTCGCGGCAGCAGTACGATTCATATGTGGCCGCCGCCCGCGTGGCCGAAAGCGAACTGCAGGCGGCCCAGGAGAAGTTGGGGTCGGCGGAGAAGGAAGCGGCCATGCGCAAGGCCGCACTGGACGCGGCGCTGTCGCACGTGAACCAGGCAAAGGCTCAGGTGGAGACCTCGGTCGCCAACCGCAAACAGGTGGAGATCCGCACGGCCGACGTCGGCAGCTTCTCCGCGGCGGTGGCTGCCGCCCGCGCCAATCTCGAAGCCGCCGAACTGCAGCTCAGCTATGCCACTATCGTCGCGCCGGTGGATGGCGTGGTCACCCACAAGAACGTCGAAGTCGGCCAGATCGTTTCGCCGGGGCAAGGGCTGATGACGATCATTCCTCTCACCGACGTTTGGATCACGGCCAATTTCAAGGAGACCCAGCTAGCCAACGTGCATCCCGGCCAACGAGTGGAGATTAAGGTCGATATGTACGGTAGGAGCGTGATCGGCCACGTGGACTCGCTTTCCGGCGCGACCGGATCGAGGTTGAGCCTGCTTCCGCCCGAAAATGCCACCGGCAACTTCGTCAAGGTGGTGCAGCGGATTCCGGTGAAGATCCTGGTGGATCGGCAGGACGACCTGGTTCTGCGCCCCGGAATGAACGTGGATGTAACGATCTTCACGAAGTAAGAGTGTTCAAAAGTCAGGTCAGAACGTGAGAAAAGAAACACGAGCCGCGAGTGAACACGGCTCAACGAAGATGAAAACAAAGGTTTTATCAGCGTTCATCTGCGTTTGTCCGCGGCCATGAACTTTCTTCTACCACTTTGGTTGGCGTAGGCCTGCTAACGTTCCGCACATTGATCTCCTCGCTGCCGCCCCCCTAGAATCGGAACGGCATGTGGCTTAGAATCCCTGCCGGGCAGGAGATCTAATGGAATTTCAAATCGGCCAGACCTATTCCGGGTACGAATTTCTCGATATCTTGAAGCGCTCCAGAACTGGAATCGAGTTTCGTGTTCGGAATATTCGGGCCGGGCGGGTGGAGTGTCTGCGCTCCCTTTCCGAAAGTGCGAAAGACGATCAGGAGCGGTCCGAGCGTTTCTTGCGGGAAATGCGGGTACACGCCAGCCTGCTCCACCCCAATATCGTCACTCTGTTCAGTGCCATCGAGCTGCAAGATCACCTGATCATGACCACCGAACTGGTCGACGGCCCCACGTTGGCCGACCGGTTGCTCCTGGGACCGCTCTCCTGGACCGAAGCCGTCACCTGGATCCGGCAGGTTCTCGCCGCGTTGGCCTATGCGCACCAGGAGAAAATCGTACATCGCGACATCAATCCCGAGAACATCGTGATGAGCGCCGGCGGGATCGTGAAGCTGGCCAACTTTGCCCTGGCAAAGGCCGAGACCAGCCCGAAGCTGACGCAGGTCGGCTTCATGATCGGGAACTTGAAATACATCTCTCCGGAACAGATCAAAGGAAACGCCGAACTGGACGCCCGGACCGACCTCTACGCGGTCGGCATGGTCTTGTATGAGATGCTTTGCGGCCGTCCGGCCTTCAATTGTCCAAGCCTCTTTGAACTGATGGCCGCCCAGGTGGTCCAGACGCCCGTTCCCCCCAACCAGGTGAACGCCGCCGTTCCCACCGAAATCGCCACGGTCGTCTTGAAGGCGATCGCGAAGGACCCGTCCGGCCGTTATCAGACCGCGGCGGACTTCGATGAAGCCCTCGTCCAAGTATGCGAGGAGCTCCAGTTCCCTCAGACGCATGCCTTGGCAAAAGCACCCGCCGCCAACGGCGCCAGGCCCGCCATCGCCGCTTACCCGGAAGTTCTCCCGCCCGTTGACAGGCCAAAGTTCCAACCGTTGCCGACCTATGCCGCTTCATCCACGACCCCGGTCCTGGCGCGGGAACCGGCCATTCCGGCGGTCCTGGGAGTTTCAGGCAGCGTTCTACCGAAGCCCATCGCCGGGTTGCCTGCGCCGGCCGCAACGGAACCCAGTGTTCCGCCTAGGATCGTGCCCGATCCGGCGCCATCCATGGCCCTGCCGGCGTTCCTGGCGGCTGCCAGCGGGACAGCCCTTTCGAAGCAACAGCTCACGGTCGGCGTCGCCGCCGGCACCTGTTTGGGCGTGATGCTGGTGGTTCTCTGGCTTTTCGCCAAATGAAAGGCGGGATGTACGCCCGTAGCGTTATGAGGTCCGCATGAGCCTTGAAGTGGGCGCCCAACTCGGAGAGTACCGGATCCTTTCCAGGATCGGCGTGGGGGCTTACGGCGAGGTATTTGAGGCCGAACACCTCATCACGCGCCGCCGGGACGCCATCAAGGTGCTGGTGGAAGGGCACCTCCACATAGAAGAGGAAGAACAGCGCTTCCTGCGCGAAATCCAGGTTCAGGCCAGCCTGCAGCACCCCAATATCGCCGCCGTTTACAACGCGTTCCCGACGCCGCACGGCCTGGCGCTGGTCATGGAACTGGTCCGTGGGGAGCCGCTGAGCGCCATTCTGGCGCGCGGCCGCATTCCCGTACACCTGGGGATCGGCCTGATGCTGGGGATGCTGGACGGACTGTCGCACGCACACGCCCATGGCGTCGTGCATCGGGATATCAAGCCGGAGAACATCATCGTCAGGCACGATGGATCGGTGAAATTGACCGATTTCGGGCTGGCCCGCTCCCTCTCAAGCCCGCGGCTCTCACAATCGGGTGTGTTCGCCGGCTCTCCTTCCTACATGTCGCCGGAGCAGGGGCTGGGCGTCGGCGTGGTCGATTCGCGCAGCGACACGTACTCAGCCGGGGTGGTGCTCTATGAGGTGGTCACGGGGCGGCTGCCTTTCACGGGGGAGAGTGCATTTGCGGTCATGTTGGAGCACCAAAGCTCCACGCCGCGTCCTCCGATTGAGTTGGACCCGACGATCGGGGCCGAGCTCAACCAGGTGATCCTGACGTCGCTCGAGAAGGACCTGACGAAGCGGTTTCAAACGGCTGCCGCCTTTCACGCCGCGCTCCAGAATCTGGTGGCGTCCACTGCTCCGGCGCCACGGATCGCGCCGGTCCATCCCTTTCGCAGGCGGATTCTGCTGGCGGGCGCGGTCGGTTCGCTACTCGCGGCGGCGGGCTTGTATGCCGTGGTTCGCCATCGGCCGGCCATTCGGGCGGTAGTCCAGAGCGAGCCCGCGAAGGAGGCCGTGCCGGTCGCAGCCGTGGCAGCACCGCCCAACAGCGACCCCAGTCCGCCGGCTCCCGGGCCCACCGATGTTGCGCAGGCCCCCGATCCCGCGCCGGCGGCACCGGCTTCCGATCTGCCGCGTGCCATGTCACCCCAGTCCAAGCCGTCGGGCAGAGCGCGAACAGCCGCTCCTCCACCGCCGAAGGACCTTCGCATCACAGGTTCGTTGCCAGACGAGCCAGACCCGCCGCCACGTCCAGTGATTCCGGCCGCCCGGCCGGCTGAGATGCCGGGAACGGCAACACCGGAGGCACCGGCCGCCACGCTGTCGGAACAACCCGCTCCGGCGCAGCAAACCGCGGCGACGCCGGTCAAGGCGCCTGGAAGCCCTCCCGACGGCAAGCCCGATTCCACGGACGCATCAGCCGCCAAGCGCCGGAACGTTGTAGTGCGCACCTTTCAACGTGTCTTCCATCCACATCCGAAAACAGACTCCGCGGCGGAGCCGCATGCCGGCGAAGAGAAGCGCCTGACGACCCGGCCCGAACCGGCCAAACAGCTCTAGCAGGGCGGGGAAGAGGCTCGGCGGGAAGACCGCTCACTTACGGTCGCGGCTCGGTTGGGTCCACCGTCGCCGTGGCATTGTCAGGGCGCGCAGGCGCATTGCAAACTTTGCGTAGAAAAGTACTTGAAAAACGTCAAATCGAGGCGTATGATATTCCCATGGCGACACCGCGGCCGGAACCCGTGGAATTACATGCGCACGCGATGGACAACCTGCGGTATATCCGCAGGACCATGGAACAGGCCGGCTCGTTCACCGCCGTCCCTGGAATCGGCGGAATGCTGATGGGGTCGACGGCGTTGCTTGCCGCCTGGATTGCCGACCGGCCGACCGGAAGCCAGCGTTGGCTGGCGGTCTGGGTCCTTGAGGCCGTGGTAGCGTTCCTGATCGGGCTTGCCGGTGCGGCGGTGAAATCGCGGCGTGTCAAAATGCCACTGCGATCGGGACCAGGGCGCAAGTTCGTGGCGGGGTTCGCGCCTGCCATGCTGGCCGGGGCGGTGCTGACCGCAGTCTTATATCCTGCCGGGCTGGCCGCGTTTCTACCTGGCACCTGGCTGCTGCTCTACGGCGCCGGCGTGGTTTCGGGAGGCGGCGCCTCGGTACGGGTGGTCCCTGTGATGGGCGCCTGTTTTATGGCGCTTGGGACAGTTGCGCTGCTATTGCCGCAAGCCTCCGGCAACGTGGCGCTGGCTGCGGGTTTTGGCGGGTTGCACATCATCTTCGGTACGATCATAGCGGTGAAATATGGCGGGTAAACAGAATACTGTCAGGCGGGAAAGGGAGAAGAAGCCCCAGTTGGAGCCCACTCCGCTGCCTCCGGAGCTGACCGCTCCGAAGCTCGACCGCCTCATCCACGAGCGCTTGCGGCTGGGAATCCTCAGCGCTCTCTCGGTCAATGAGTCCCTGAGCTTCGCCGAGCTCAAAAAGCTGTTGGATGCCACGGACGGGAACCTCAGCGTGCACGCGCGGAAGCTGGAGGAGGCGGGCTACGTAACCTGCACCAAGACGTTCGAGGGACGCATCCCCAAATCGGATTACCGCCTGGCGCAGGCTGGACGGCGAGCCTTGGACCGGTACCTGGATCATATGGAAGCATTGATCCAGGCCATGCGCGAAAAGTGAGGGCCTTTTTTTATGTCGGTATACTTTACAAGTCAAAGTACTCTACATGTGGGAATCATCATGGACGGCAACGGCCGCTGGGCCCTCGCGCGCGGGTTGCCGCGGGCGGCAGGGCACCGTGCCGGCGTGGAGACCGTGGGGCGCATCGTAGAGGCGGCCCCTCCAGCCGGAATCGGCATCCTGACGCTCTTCGCATTCTCCTCGGACAACTGGCGGCGGCCGGCGGCGGAGGTGGAGGCGCTGATGCGCCTGTTGGCGATATACATGGCGAAGGAAACGCCGCGATGCGTCGAGCAGGGCGTCCGATTGGAAGTCATCGGGCGCAGGGACCGGCTGGCTACCGGGTTGTGTGCGGCGATCTCGCGTGTGGAGGCCGCGACCGCGCACGGCTCCAGGCTCCGTCTGCGGATCGCGGTGGACTACTCGGCGCGCGACGCGATTCTGGCCGCGGCGCGCGGCGCGTCTGAGCTTTCGCTGGATTCGCTGGGAACGGCGTTGGGCCCGCCCGTGGATCTGCTGATCCGCACCGGTGGAGAGCGCCGTTTGAGCGACTTCCTGCTCTGGGAGTGCGCCTACGCCGAACTGGTATTCACGCGGACCATGTGGCCCGACTTCGGGGCCCAGGACCTGGCCGCGGCGGTGCGGGAATTCCGGGGAAGGGAACGGCGATTCGGCGCAGTACCGGAGGCGCCCGTCCGTCTGAGGGAGGCGTGGCTGGATTAGGGTGCACGGCAACCGTCAATCGAACTTCCATTTGAGGTTGACTAAACCCGGGGGCCGTTTCCATCGTCTACACCGGTGCCTGTAGGGTATGCTTTAGCTTGCCCACCGGACATTCTTGGCTATCGGAAAAAAATGAAACGCCCTCTCCTTGCCGCCTTACTCGCCACCACTCTGAGCGTCACGCGGGGTCAGCCTCCGGCAGCGCCCGCGTTTGAAGCCGCAACCATCAAATCGAGCACTCCGGGCAAGATCGGTGGCGGACTCAATCTTTCTCCTGCCCGGATCCGGATTGTGAATTCATCGTTGAAGTTCTGCGTGCAGATGGCATGGGACGTTAAGGAGTTCCAGGTTTCCGGCGGGCCGCGTTGGGCGGACACCGACCGATACGACATCGACGCGGTGGCAGCCAGCCCTTTCCAAAAGGGGGAATTTCGGACGATGCTTCAGGCACTGGTTGCCGACCGCTTTGGCCTGGTGATCCATCGCGAGACACAGGACAAAGCGGGATACGTTCTGATCAAGGCACGAAACGGTCCGAAACTGCCGCCGCCAACAGAAGACCCGGACATTATGTTCAGCCGGACCCCTTCCGGGGACACGATCCTCAAAGCCACCAGCGCATCAATGAGCCAGTTGGCGGAAGCTCTGTCGTCGAGGCTCAACACAACGGTGGTTGACCAGACCGGGATTGAGGGTCGGTTCGATGTCTCGCTACAGTGGACCCCGGATCCAACCAGCGAGCCATTGGTCACGAAATCCGGTATGCCGGCGCCCCGGCCCCCGACAAACGCGGTGTCGGGCCCCTCGATCTTTACCGCCCTGCAGGAAAAGCTGGGGCTGAAACTCGAAGCCCGAAAGGTCCCCGTCGAGGTCATCGTTATCGACCAGGCACACCGGCCATCCGATAATTGATGTCACCCTCGGGTTCTCTTTACGCGTGTGGGGCATGCTTTAGCTTGCCCCTCGAGCAATAACACTGCCGATTATTGGCAAGCTAAAGCATACCCCACAGAGCTTCTACGGCGCCACGCAGATCTGCGCCGCGGCGGAAGAATTCGGTCCCGTGATCGTTATCGTCAAGTTGGATTTGATCTTTACCCCGTCGCACGCGGGCAGGCCGGCGGGTACGGGCGGGACGGCGAAGTTCACCTGGTAGGGAGTGCCCGCGTAGGCGACGAACAACGGCGCGGCGGTCAGGCCGAAGCCCGGCACTACGGGAACCGCCGGTGCGTTCGGGCGAAAGTCGAAATTCAGCGCAAAGTTCTGCACGGGCTTGGAGAGTTGATCGGGAGAGTTGCAGCAGTTGGGTGCTTGCGGTGTAATGGCCCCCATACCATAGACCCAGACCGCCAGTTCATCGCCCCCGTGGGCCAGGTTGTAGAGGCTGTTCAAGGCGTTGCCCACCATCACGACGTCGGTGCAGACACTCTGCGGCACGGTATAGGCCGCGCTGATGTAGACCTGGGAGTCGTCGCAGGTGTTCATCACGTGCAGATTGTCGGAGACAGGGTTGAGCGACACTCCGCCCACGGGTGTGCCATTCTGACTGATTCGCAGCCAGGGGTTGAAATCGCCATTGACTCCGGCGTTCGTCTCGAGTTCGAAGGGGATCTGCAGGGTGATGGCGGTCACAGGGCTGCACGGGTAAAGGCAGTGCGTCTGGTAGGCGGCCCGGAGTTCCAGGCTGGTAGTGGTGGCAGCCTTGCCCTGAATCAGGTCGATGGAGATGCCATTCAGCGCATGCGGGAAGCCCGACGGGCCCGGAACTGGCGCCAGGTTGGAGTCGATCGCCGCGGTGCTGCCGTGAACGTGGAGCACGATGCGCTGTCCCGGAGCGCCGTCCAGGGAAGGCGACGGAACCTGCT
>PMTT01000555.1 GCA_003167275.1 Bryobacterales bacterium
GCCATGCCGAATTGGCTGCGTCGTCAAGTTTGGGTTTGGGCCCTGACGGCTTGCTTGCCGCTCTTCGCCCAGGAGTTTCGTGCCGGAATCAGCGGCATTGTCAAAGACTCGCAGGGTGCATCGATGCCGAAGGTCCCCATCGAGGCACAGAACGTCGGCACGAACGATATCAGCCGAACCACCACAAATGATGCCGGGGAATACGCGTTCCCGGTGTTGCCGATCGGAACCTACCGGGTGACGGTCCAGGCTTCGGGATTCAAGAAAGCTGTTCGGGAGAATCTGGAACTGCGCGTGGGCGACCAGGTGCAGCAGGATTTCAAGCTGGACATCGGGGTGGTCAGCGAGCAGGTCACGGTTACGGCCGGAACCGAGTTGCTGCAGACGATCGTCACCGACAAGGGTCAGGTGGTGAGCGAAGAGAATGTGCACGACCTGCCTTCGCAGGCCCGCAACCCGTTCCTGCTCGGTGTCATAGCCACCGGCGTGCAATTCGATATCGGCGCCAACGCGTTGAGCCGCTCGGCGCGGCCATTCGATGCCGGCAACAACGTGGCCGAGAGCATGTCGATCAACGGAGGCGTCACGGGCTCGAGCGATCTCCTGCTGGACGGCGTTCCCAACACCAGTACGGAAGGCGGCAGCGCCGCCAACATGGGCTTCGTGCCGACTCCCGAGTCAGTGTCGGAGTTCCGCATCGCCAGCAACAACTACGATGCACAGTACGGGCGCACTTCGGGCGGCACCATGACCGTGAGCATTAAGAACGGGACTAACCAACTTCATGGGGCCGTCTACTGGTTGGACAAGAACACGGTCCTCACCGCCAACAGTTTCGATCAGAACCGGATCGGCGCAGCGCGTGCGGCGTATCACGAGAACAATCCGGGTTTCGAGTTCGACGGGCCGATCTATATTCCACACGTGTACAACGGCAAGAACAAGACCTTTTTCATGTATGGGTACGAGATCTGGCGCGATTCCATTCCGACGCCTACCACGTTGACGGTGCCGTTACCAGCGGCCCTGCAGGGGAATTTCAATACCACGCTGCAAAGCAATGGCCAGCCGATCACCATCTACGACCCCAACACAACCACGCAGACGGGGACTACGTACACGCGGCAGCCGTTTCCCGGCGACATCATTCCCACCAGCCGAATGAACCCGGTGGGAGCCAAGCTCGCCAGCTTCATTCCCCCTCCGAACCTTTCCGGCGCCACCAACAACCTGGTAGTCGCGCCCAACCAGCGGACGGATGCCTACGACTCCCATGTATTACGCATAGACCAGACGATCAACGAGAAGGAACGATTCTTTTCGCGCTTTGTCCGCGGCTTCCGCACCGAAGTGAACGGCGACTACGGCTTTGCGCAAGCGGCTGCCCCGGGCAACTCCTACTCTGACGGGCGCCTGAACCAAGGGGGCAACGCCGACCTGACATCCATACTGTCGCCTTCCACCGTGCTGACCTCGCGCCTCGGGTACCTCCGGCACGACCTGTGGATCACCCTGTACGCCAGCGGCTTCGACCCGACCACGCTGGGTTTCCCGGCATCGCTCCTGAACACGCAGCCAGCTTACTTCCCCACCATCGTAACCGGCACCTACACGCAATTTGGGGCCGCACGGAGCGGCGGGAACCAGTTCACCGACAGCGCCACCTGGTCGTGGTCGGAGATCGTGAACAAGACTATCGGCAGACACCAGATCAAGTTTGGCGGTGAATTTCGCGTGAACCTGGACAATATCAATTCACCCACCACCAACTTCGGCAGTTACACCTTCAGTGCCGGTTGGACGCAACAGAACGCGTTGACTTCGAACGCCGCCGCGGGCAACTCGATCGCCTCGCTGCTTCTGGGCATGCCGGCAAGCGGCAGCGTGCCCATCAATCCGGCGTACGCCTATGGAAATCACTACTACGGCGGATTCGTGCAGGACGATTGGCGCCTCACCGGTAAGCTGACCCTGAGCCTGGGGCTGCGGTGGGACTATGAATCGCCCATCACGGAGCGCAACAACCAGGCGGACGGACCCTTCAACCTCAGCGCCGCCAGCCCCATACAGGTCGTGGATCCGTTGCAGCCGGGTCTCACCGAGAAAGGCGGGATCACCTTCACCGGATCCGGCAACCGGCTACCCTACAGCCGCGACTCGAACAACTTCCAGCCGCGCGTGGGGATTGCCTGGCAGCCGTTGAGCAAGACCGTGATCCGCGCGGGCTATGGCTTAAGCTACTTTGCCACCTACACCCCGCCGATAGGGTCGGGATTCCAGATTTCGACCCCCTTCGTGGCCAGCAACGACGGCAACATTTCGTTCTCGGGCAACTTTCTCAACAATCCATATCCGCAAGGAATCCTGACGCCCACGGGCAGCAAACTGGGGCTCTCGACATTCCTGGGGCAATCCGTCACCTTCGTGGACCCCAACCGCGTAATTCCCAGAGTGCACCAGTTCTCCGTCAGCGTGCAGCGCGAGTTGCCGTGGCGCTCGGTGGTGGAGGTTTCCTATGTGGGCAGCCGCAGCCAGGAACTGGCCGTCTCGCAAAACCTCAACGCCGTGAACTGGGCGCAGTTGCAGCAGTACGGAGCCAATGCCTCGCCCAACTTGACCGATAGCCAGCCCAATCCATTCGCCGGTCTGCTGCCCGCCACCAACCTGAACGGCGCGACCACCACGCGGCAGCAGTTGCTGCTGCCCTATCCGCAGTTTACGGGGCTCACCGAAAGCAATCTTCCGGTGGGGAAAAGCTGGTACAACTCCCTGCAGGTGCGCTATGAAAAACGGGTGACACACGGGCTGAACGTGCTGGTTAGCTACACACGCGAGAAGTGGCTGAATGCCACTTCGTACCTGAATTCCCAGGAGGGCATCACCGCGACGCCGGATCGCACCCTCAATGGCACCGATACGCCGAACCGCATCGTAATCAGCGGCAACTGGTCGCTCCCGATCTTCACAAAAACGAAAGGGATCGCGGGCGTGTTCTTGCACGGTTGGCAGGCCAACGGCGTCTTTGTGCGCGAAGACGGCTTCCCGCTGCCCGCGCCGGCCGGCTACTGGTCGACGGGCATCAACCCTGCGCTCTCCGGGGCAAACGAGACGAAGGCCTTCAATACGTGTACGCTGCTCACCAACGGCACCGCAGAGAACTGTACCTTTAACGGCCAGACATTGCCGTTTGCGTTCATCCAGCAGTATTCCAACACGGCGCGGACTCTGAGCGGCGAGTTCCCCTCCATCCGTCCCCCCAAGGTGCCGAACGTGGATTTCTCGCTGTTCAAGGCGGTCACAGTACACGAGCGCTTCAACGTGCAGTTCCGCGCGGAAGCTTTCAACGCCACCAATTCGCCGCAATTCAACAATCCGAGCACGAGTCTGAACGCGACCTCGGCAGGCGTCGTGACTCTGACGCAGGTCAACGACCCGCGCAACATTCAGTTGTCGCTGCGCGTGAGGTTCTGAGAACACCCGTGGCACAGGCATTCTTGCCTGTGCCACGGTTTTCAAGAGTGCCGGCAAGACTGCTGCTCCACCAGGCGAGCCATGGTACCCTCCCGGAGGAACTCGTCCGGAAACGCACAGCAAGCGTACAGGGCATCACACCCGACCGAAGAAACGCAGTCGTGGAGCGCAACTTGGGCGGGACAATATTGTTATCATCCAGTTGGCCGAGGAATACCCATGGACGCTGCTCACGGACTACTGACGAAGATGGCCCTGTTTCTGGCGACGGCGCTGATCGTGGCGGCACCCGCACGCGCGCAATCGCAACTGCTTGTAAGCTCAGGTACCGTTACCCTGAATGACAATCAGGCGCGGACGATCCAGGTGACGGCGTCGGGCACAGCCGCGCTGTCCTACACGCTCTCCGGCGTGCCTTTCTGGCTGACCACGTTTAGCGCGGGGAACTTTACGACCCCGGACACATTGTTCTTCCAGCTTGCCAATACGAGCTGCGGCACTTGTACGGCGATGGTGACGCTGAGTCCGGTCGGGACGGGAAACGGTACGCCCGTAGCGGTCACGGTGACCTACACGCCGGGCAGCGGGGGAGGCGGCAGCGGTTCCACGCTGGTCGCCAGTCCTTTGAACCTGACGTTCGGCGCGGTGCCCGGCCAGAGTCCGCTCTCGCAGAACGTCGCCCTGACGACCACCAGCACGACCGCGATTAATATTGCCGGAATCGCCAGCGATCAGACCATCTGGCTGTCGGCAGCCGTGACCAGCGGCAGTTTCACGATCGGTTCCACCAGTGCGGCAACCGTCAGCGTGTCGGCGAACGCCGCCAATCTCGCGACGGGCACGTACACGGGCCACATTACGATCACTCCGAGCACCGGCCCGGCGATCGTGATCACGGTTACCTTCAACGTGGGCACCGTGGGCGGCGCCGGGACCATCACTGCCAGCCAGACTTCGTTTCAATTCGCATACCCCAATCCCCAGCCCGCCCAGATCACGATAGGCACCAGCAATCCCTCGGTGACCACCTTCAACCTGAACGTCGCCAGCCAGTCGAACTGGCTGCTTTTCCAAGGAGTCTCGGGAGCGTTTTCCAACGTGGCATTGGGCAGCTTCAGTCTTACGGTTAATTCGGCGGTGGCGGCTACTTTGGCAACGGGGACATATAGCGGCACGATGACCCTGACTAATCCTCAAAACCTGAACGACACGACGACGATCAACCTGACCCTGACGGTGAACGGCGGGACGGGCACGGGTGGCGCACTCCCCGTGAGCCCGACGGCCCTGGCGTTCACGGCGTCGCCGGGCGGCGCGGCGCAGTCGCAGAACCTGACCGTTACCCCGCCTGGTAATGCCCTTGTTCAGGCCAACATCCTCAGTTACAACGGGCCCTTTTTCAGCGTGTCTTCCCCGTCGTGCAGCGGGACGCCGAACTCCGCTTTCAATTGCGTGTTTACGGGTAGCCAGACCCTAGTCATCACGGTGAATCCTGGCAGTCTTACAGCATTAGGCACGTACAACGGGGCCATCGTGTTTCAATCGGGCGGCGCGACGGCCACGGTTTCCGCGACTTTGAACCTCACCGCTCCCGTGACCACGCTGACCGCGACCCCGGCTGCGATGTCGTTCACGGCGACCGCTGGTGGCCCCGCTCAGACCCAGAGCCTGTCGGTAAGCGTCCCCGGAAGCGCCCAGGTCCAGGCCAGCCTCACCAGTTACAACGGGAACTTCTTCAGTGTGACGTCTGCCGCGTGCAATGCGAATCCCACCACGAACACCACATGCACTTTTAACGGAAGCCAAACGCTGAACGTCACAGTGAACCCGGTCAATTTAACAAACGCGGGCACCTATAACGGCGCGATCCAGCTTCAATCGGGGGGCGTGACGGTCAATGTCACGGTCACTCTGACCCTCGGCAGCTCGGGCACCGGAGGCGGAAGCACCAGCGCCATCGCGGCTCCCCCGGCGCTGACATTTTTCTACCAGACGAATTCGCCGGGTATCGTCCCCCAGCAAGTGATCTCCGTGGGGGCGGTGGGGGCATTTACAGCCGCTGCCAGCGTGTCTGGAGCCCAGCAATGGCTCGCTGCCAGCGCAGTGGGCATCACGGGTCCGGGGTTTGTGGTTGTGTCGGTGATCCCGCAGGGGCTTGCGCTGGGAACGTACCCCGGGACGGTCACGGTCACCTCGGCCAGCGGAACGATGGCCATCCCCGTCATCCTGACCGTGACGGCCAGCGTGGTGGTCGAGGCGAATCCGGGGGTCATTTCCTTCAACTTTGCGACCGGCTCCGCGCCGGTGCAACTACCTGTGTTGCTTTCGGCTAGCGACAATTCGGCTACCCCAGTGGCCGTCTCAACGCCGACACCCTGGATCACCGTGGGGGCGCCAACGGCGACTACCACGCCGGCATCCTTCCCGTTGACGTTGAATCCGTCCGGGCTGTGCAACGGGTTGAACACGGGCTCGGTCACGGTTTCCGCACCCAACGCGGCCGATAATGGATTTGCCGTTCCGGTGGTCGCGATGGTCAGCGGCAGCACGACCACGAACTGCTCCGGCAGCGGCGGCGGTCCGCTCATACTGGGGACCTCCTCACTGACTTTCAACGCGCCGGCGAACGGGCCTTCACCAGTCTCACAGAGTCTCCTGGTGATCGCTCCATCCCCTTCCACCACCTACACGGTCAGCGCCAGTGTTCAGGGCGGCCAGCCCAACTGGTTGAGTGTGCAGCCCAGCGGCGTCCTTACGGGAACCCAGACCTTGCTGATTTCCGTGAATGTGGCGGGTCTTGCGTCGGGAACGTATAACGGAACGATTTCGCTGAACACCAACGGCGTGCTGCAAACGGTGCCGGTCACGCTGATCGTGGGCGCGGCGGGAGGCGGCGGCCTGGTGGCGAATCCTTCCGCCCTCACATTCACCGCGGCCTCCGGGCAGAGCGCAGGGTCGCAGAACGTTACGCTGTCGACCACCAGTTCAGCCGCGATTACGATCTTAGGAGTATCAACCGATTCGCCCAACTTTCTGTCGGCAGCCGTGACCGGCGGCAGTTTCACCGTTAGTTCCACCAGCCCAGCGACCCTGACCGTGACGGCTACCGCGACCGGGCTTCCGATCGGCCCCTTCGTTGGGCATATCACGGTGGCAACGAGCACCGGGGTCACTACAATTACTGTGACTCTCAACGTAGTCTCGGGGAGTACTACCGGGACGATCGTCGCTAACCCGGCGAGTCTGATGTTCCTCGCGCCTTCCGGCCAGACCGCGGCGGTGCAGACTGTCAGCCTGACGAGCGGCAGTGCCGTTTCGATTCTCGGGATCGTGCCCGATGTGAGCTGGCTGTCGATCTCCGTGAGCAGCCTCACGGTCCCGGCAACTCTGTCAGTGGCGGCCAGCGCGGCCAGTCTCTCGAACGGTTTCTACGTTGGGCACCTTACCATCAACCCGAGTTCGGGCTCCCCGACCGTGATCATGGTGACGTTCCTGGTGCAGCCTGCAAATGGCGGTGGAGGCGGAACCATCACGGCCATCCCATCTTCGTTGCAATTCGCCTACCCCAGCGCCAACAGCACGTCGGCCCTGGTTGCGATCGGCAGCGGCAACCCCTCCGTGACTACGTTCAACGCGAATGTAACCAGTCAATCGAACTGGCTGCTCTTCGCAAACTCTCCGTCCGGAACCTACCTCGGGCTGCAGTTCGGATCATTCCTTTTGCGCGTCGATCCTTCGGTGGTGTCTACGTTGGCGCCGGGGTCGTACAGCGGCGCCGTTACGCTAACCAACCCCTTCAACTCGAGCGATACGACGACCATCAGTTTGACCCTGATGGTAACCGGGGGCACAAACCTGGCTCAGGGCAAGGCGGCCACCCAAAGCAGCACGCTGCCTGGTTATCTCACCTCGGGGGCCTCCGCGGCAGTGGATGGCAACACCGATGGAAGCTTCTTCGACGGCTCCGTGACGGCCACTAACCTGGATCCGAACCCCTGGTGGCAGGTCGACTTAGGTGCTTCGGCGGCCGTCAGCTCCGTCGTCATCTGGAACCGCACAGATTGCTGCGGCTCTCGGCTGAACGATTATTGGGTCTTCATTTCGGACACTCCGTTCCTCCCCACGGACACGCCCTCCACGCTACAAGGCCGCCCCGGGACGTTCAGCAGCCACCAGACCACCGCTCCCACTCCATCCACCACGATTGCCGCCGGCGCGGAAGGCCGCTATGTGCGCGTGCAGCTCACCAGCGCCAACTATCTGAGCCTCGCCGAGGTGCAGGTGTTCGGTATGCTGGCCCCGGCGATCTCGAATCTGGCAATCGGCAAACTCGCCACCCAAAGCAGCTCTTTTGCGGGATATCCAACCGCAGTCGCTGCCTCAGCCGTGGATGGCAACACGGATGGGAGTTTCTTCGACGGCTCCGTGACCGCCACCAATCTCGATCCGAACGCCTGGTGGCAAGTCGACCTGGGCGCTTCGTCAATCGTCAGTTCCATCGTGGTCTGGAACCGCACGGATTGTTGCAGTTCCCGGCTGAGTGACTATTGGGTATTTGTTTCCGATACGCCGTTCCTTCCCACGGATACACCCTTTACCCTGCAGAACCGCGCGGGGACTTTTAGCAGCCATCAGACCACCGCACCCAGTTTGTCCACCACGATTGCTCCTGTCGCGCAAGGCCGCTATGTACGCGTGCAGCTCACCGGCGCAAACTATTTGAGCCTTGCCGAGGTGCAGGTATTTGGCATACCCGCTGCGTCGACCTCGGATCTGGCGTTGGGCAAGACGGCCTCGCAAAGCAGCACGCTTCCGGGATACCCCATCCCGAGCCCCGGCGCGGCGGTGGATGGCAACACGGATGGGAGCTACTTCGACGGCTCCGTGACCGCGACGAACCTGGATCAGAACGCCTGGTGGCAGGTCGACCTGGGTGCATCGGTGAATGTCAGTTCCGTGGTCATCTTTAATCGTACGGATTGTTGCGGCAATCGGTTGAACGATTTTTGGGTGTTCATCTCCAACACCCCGTTCCTCATCACGGACACGCCCTCTACCCTGGCGTTCCGGGCGGGAACGTTTAGCAGTCATCAGACAACCGCACCCAGTCCAAGCGCAACGATTCCGGCCGGCGCCCAAGGCCGGTACGTGCGCGTGCAACTCACGGGCGCGAACTATTTGAGCCTGGCCGAAGTGCAAGTGTTTGGGCAATAGGCAGCAGCTCAGGGCTCAGCCGCCGAAACGCCTGAGCCCGGCCAGACCATTTCCAGTTGTGTTGCGCAACAAACTTGTTTCGCAACTATATTGTTATGCTAACGTAATGTTGTATGAGTCTTGGCGGCATCCCCGGCAGTATGGGTCGTCTGGCAGACGGTCCTGCATTCTTTGATCGACAGGAGATCATGGCTCGCGCATGGGACCTCCTGAAAACAAGCAACTTGCTTCTTCTCGCCCCCCGTCGCGTGGGCAAGAGTTCCCTTCTCAACCGAATGAATGAGGAAGGCGTGGCGAAGGGCTACAACACGCTGTATCTCTCAATCCCGGATGCCGAAGATGAGCTGGACTTCATCAAGCGCCTGGTCCGCGCCTTCCGGGATGCCGAATGGGCCTCGGGAGGCTGGGTCGCTGCGTTCAAGGACAAAATCCCGGAAGACCTGGAGATCGTCCTCAAAACCGGCCTGGTCGAACTGAAAGCGAAGAAGTTCGATTGGCGCCGCCCGGCGGAAGACTTGGAGGCACTTCTGAAATCGAGCGACTCGGAGACGCTGTTGCTCATCGACGAGTTGCCATTGCTGATCGCCAGCATCGTCCATCAAGATCCAACCGGAAACCGGGCGGAACGTTTCCTGCTCTGGCTCAAGCGACTCCGGGAGCAGTACCGGCCCCGCTGGTTCTTCGCTGGGTCGATTGGTCTCGATTCGGTCGCCCGACGGCTCAAGCTATCCGGTACCATTCACGACCTTCAGCCGATCGAACTCGGAGAATTCAGCCCCGAGAAGGCCCGCGCCTATCTGATGGGCCGAGGCCAATTCTACCAGTGGACGCTGAACGCGGAAACCATAGAGGCGATCCTGGGGGTCGTTGAATGGCCGATCCCCTTTCACCTCAATCTCGTCTTCGAGGAACTTCGCGTAGTAGTCAGCGAAGGGCACGGTCCACCGTCGCCCGCGCTCGTGGAAATGGCGTTGCGGAGACTGATCGCGCACGGCCGGACGCACTTCGATCATTGGGATGAGCGCCTGGCCAAACTGCTCGACGGTCGCGTCCAGCAGTTCTGTGAGATCATCCTGGCCTTGGTCTGCGTTCAAGCCGGCGGCGTTACCGTCGCTAGCATCGATCTCCGTTTGAGTCAGGAATTGAAGGATGACCACGAGCGGACAGAGATGCTGCGTCAGTTGCTCGATCTCCTGATCAGCGACGGCTATCTGGTGCGCCAGGAGGGCGTTGTTCGCTTCCGCTCTGCCCTTTTACGCCGCTATTGGCGGGAGGTGCAGGCATGATCGAACAGAGGCGGTTCCCCTTCGGCGGCGTCCCTGTCTACAATCCGCAATCCCTGAGCAAAACCGAGGCGCTAGCACAGTTCCACGCGCGAGAAGCCGCCTACGGTAGCCTGATGGACCTCCTCCGCGAAGAGCGACCCTCCCACGTTCTGATTATCGGCACGCGCGGTATGGGCAAAACAACTCTGCTGCAGCGTGTGCGCTACGGCGTCGAGGACGACGCCGAGTTGAACAGCCGCTATCTGGTGTTGGCCTTCCCGGAAGAGCAATATAACGTCAACCGCCTGCACCATTTCCTACTCAACACCGTGGACGCGGTGGCCGACGCCATGGAGCGCCTGAAGAATCAGCCGATGTTGGCGCGGGCCGAAGCGTATGCCGATCTCATGGGCAAACGACCGGCAGAGGAAATCGAAGAAAAGGTGCCAGGGTTCCTGGCCGAGATCGGCCAGCAGATGCGGAGGAACTTCCTTTTGCTGGTGGACAATGCTGACCGGCTTTTTGAGATGATCGAAGACCGGCAGCAATGGCGGCTCCGCGAGTTGCTATCTTCACGCCGCGACCTGACTTTCTTCGGCGCGACGACCCAGGCGAGCGACGGAATCTATGGACCCGAGCGCGCCTTCTTCGAATTCTTCCAGATTCATCGCCTCACACCGCTGACGTTAACCGAAGTACGAAACCTGCTGCTCCGGCTGAGTGAATCCGTAGAAGAGAAGGAGAGCGAGAAGGGCACTGCGAAACGGCGCGTGGCGGAATGGCTCGACGCCGACGCGGCGCGCTTGCGTACCCTGGTGCAATTGACCGGAGGCAATCCGCGCACGACGGTCCTTCTCTTCCACCTGGTACTGGACGGCTTGGCGGGTGGCGCCCGTGAGTACCTGGAACAACTGCTCGATCAGGTCACGCCAACCTATAAGGGCCGCGTGGACGAATTGCCAGCCCAGTCGCAGCAAGTGCTGGACGCCGTCGCACTTCGATGGGACCCGGTGACCGCGATGGAAGTGGCGGAGGACACGGGGCTGGAGACGGGCGCCGTCTCTACCCATCTGACTCGCCTGGTACGCCAGGGGGTCTTGGAGAAAGCCGATCCTGGCGATAGCAAGAAGGCCCTGTATCAGGTCGCCGAGCGCTTCTTCAACATTTGGTATCTCATGCGGGCTAGCCGGCGAGTGCGGGCGAAGCTTCGCTGGTTTGTGGAGTTCCTGCGGGTGTTCTTTGAGTCCGGCGAATTGGAGCAGATGGCGTGGGAACGGATCGAACGCTATCAAGGCACTTGGCGCAGGCACCCCGAGGAAATCGAAACTGCTTTCGCTTATGTTCTTGCATCGAGAGCACGACGTAACCGGTTCGAAGAATACCTTCGGCAGAAGTGCGCGGATAGCGAGGAGATGTGGCGGCCGTACCTTGATTTGATTGGGTACTCGTTGGTCGATGGAAAGCGCGCTGGCGAGATTTCGGCGGACGCGGGGATCGGGACGGACCGTCAGGTCGATACGGAGTCTGAACTTCGAAGGGCAATCGAAGCTGATCCTGGGAACGGGACGTATTGGAGAAATCTGGGTCGTTTTCTTGCGGAAAAGCGGGAATGCGCCGTCGAGGCTGAGGCAGCGTATAGGAAGGTGATTGATCTAGATCCCAAATCGGCGGTAGCCTGGCACGAACTTGGTGGTCTCCTCGGAAGAAGTGTGGAGCGAAAGCACAGGGTAGAAGCGGAAACGGCCTACGACAAGTCGATTGAACTAGACCCGAAGTGCTCCGAGGTCTGGAATGACCTTGGCAATCTTCTTGCAGACACTCCGGAACGAGCTGCCGATGCGGAGAGAGCCTACCGCAAGGCCATCGAACTGGACGCGAAGTTTGCTGGTTTTTGGAATAACCTTGGCGACCTCCTTGCGAAGACACCCGAACGAACCTCGGATGCTGAGGCGGCCTACCGCATGGCGATCGAATTGGATCCGGAGTCTGCAGGTATCTGGAATGATCTTGGCTACCTTCTCGCGAAGATACCCGAACGAACTCCGGAAGCGGAGGCAGCGTATCGGAAGGCGATTGAACTCGACCCGAAGTTTGCGAGCCTGTGGGATAACCTCGGCGACATTCTTGCAGCGACGCCCGAACGAATGTTGGAAGCAGAGGCTGCGTATCGGAAAGCGATCGAGCTGGACCCGAATTATGCCGGGTTCTGGAACGACCTTGGTAATCTACTCGCAAAGAGACCCGAACGAATCGCAGAAGCGGAGGCGGCATATCGGGCGTCGATCAACTTGGATCCGAAGTATTCTGGTTTTTGGGATAACCTTGGTCGTCTTCTCGCTGAGACACCAGAACGAAGAGCGGAAGCGGAGATAGCCTACCGCAAGGCGATCGAACTGGATCCGAAGTTCGGCAGCTTCTGGAATGATCTTGGCGATCTTCTCACCTATACACCCGAACGAGTTGCAGAGGCGGAGGCGGCGTACCGGAAGGCGATCGAACTGGACCCGAAGTATGCCATCTTCTGGAATAACCTCGGCGTTCTTCTCGCGGAGACACCACGAGTTGCAGAGGCGGAGGCGGCGTTCCGGAAGGCGATCGAACTGGACCCGAAGGATGCCACCTTCTGGGGTAACTTTGGCCACCTTCTCTGCAACTTACCCGAACGCGCGGCGGATGCGGAGATGGCCATCCGGAAGGCGATCGAACTGAACCCAAGTGACGGCCACGTATGGGGTCAGTTCGGATTCTTTCTAGCGTGTCAGGCTGGCCGACCCAAGGATGCTGAAGTTGCCTTCCGTAACTCTATTAAGTTCGGACCTGACAATTCCGCTAATATTAGGGACTTGGGCGTGCTGCTCTACTGCGAACTGGCCGAGCTAAACGAGGCGGCCGGATACCTGCGTCGAGCCCATCAGCTCGATCCTGAGAACCCCACCTCAGCGGCGATCTTCGCGGCAACGCTCCGAGAGTCAGACACAGCGCACGAGCAGGTCCCGATCTCCCTTGATGCTGCTCGCAAGGATACGTTCTGGAATGAGCTGCTCGACCTCTGCCAAAACTATCCCCCCTTCGGGAAGATTCTCCTCGGCATCTGCGATCTGGTTCAGGAGCAAGACAAGTCTAACCGTTTCGTCAGGCTGTACCGTGCTGTCGCGCTCGCCCAACTCCGCGACTTCCCGCGCGCTTCAGTGGCACTGGAGGACGCGCTGACCGGCGATCCGATTGAACTGCTTTCAATCGGACAAAGGGCCCTTGAGACATCCCTGGCGGCCGCAGTGAAATGCGAGCGCGTGCGCGATTGTCTCGAACTGATCGATAAGAAGGATTGGAAGGATGCATGGCGACCCATCTATGAGGCTTTGCGAGCGGTCGAAGCCGGGTCAGCCGGGTACTTGAAGCGCATCGCCGTGGAAATCCGCGGTCCGGCGACCGTGATTCTCCGCCGCATCGCGCCGCAGCTACCGGATTTGCCGGAGCGAACTACTTGAATTTGCCCTGGCGAGCGCGGTTGGCGGCAGAAAGCCCGGAGAGCGTGTCGCGGAGCATCGCCTGAGGTGGGCGCGTTATTCCCCCCGCCAGCGTCGCAGTTCCACTCGTCCACTAAAACAACCCGCTCCAGGAGGGATCGAGCTGGATCCAACGGGTTGTGCTCGACGAGCTCGTGGGGATTTCCGCGACGTGCAGCAATCCGTGGCCCTTCGCGCACATCAGCTCGGTGCCGTACCAACCCAGGAAGGTCTGCGAGGCTTGCCCGATTCCCACGGNNTCGAGATGGACACCGGCGATCGACCCGAGGAGATACTCCAGATCGAGCGCCCCGAGAATCACATTCGGCAGGAGCAGCGCCACCTTGGTCGAGAAAAAGGCCCATCGGCGCAGTCTGATTGCCCAACGGGCGGAATCGCGGCTGGATGGGTATCCGCCCAAGGCCATGGATGGAAAGGCCCGTAGAACCAACCAGGTACCGACGGCCATCAGCAGAAGGTTGCCGAAGGGGTTTTGCATGCGATCGGCCAGCGAGACGCAGTCGTAGTTGCTGAAACCTCCCTCCTGATTGGGCAACGCCAGGTGCCATGGCCCCTGGGGCCGCACGCTCGGCCCCGAGGTCCGGAGATGGGCGAGCACGAATCCCCGGGATTGCGCCGGAAGCCGTTCGAGGTGCTGCTCGTCCTCGATCAGCCAGGCGTCCACCCGAACTGGAAGACGCCACGAGCCGTCCTCCAAAACGCCGGACACTACGGCGGGTTGACCGTCTATGTCGAGGACGTGACCCACAATTCGAGGATCGCTATCGAAATACTTGCGCCATGCCGGGCGGCTGAGGATCAACGATGCCCGATTCTCGCGCAGGTCCGGATGGGGCGGCGACGAAACCGAGATGTTCAGCAGGTCGAAGAGATGGTCGCTGGCCCTGGCGACGGACAAGAGCGCGGTATGGCGCCGCGCAATCGGTAC
>PMTT01000080.1 GCA_003167275.1 Bryobacterales bacterium
AGGGACCAGCACCGGCAGCGGGCTATGCTGAAAATGGCCAATTTCAACGGCCGGCTTTCAGCCTTGGCTTTCAGCCGGCTGACAGACGACAAAAAACGATCGTCCTACTACACCGGCCGCACTGCTACCAACTCGACGGCGGAATGCGCCACGTGTACGGGGTTCCGCAAGGGGCGTCCGAAGGCGGCGAATTGCACTTGCATGATGTCGCCATCCTGCAGGCGCACGCCTTCGCCGAAGCTGAAGGCGTCGGCGCCGAAGAAATGCACGTGGAGATCGCCGGGACGGCGGTGCGGCTCGAACTTGAAATGATGATGCTCCAGGTTCGCCAGGCTGTGACACATCACCGACTCTCCAGTATGGATCTGCTTGGACCAGACGGTCTCCCCGCCGCGTTCGATCGCCACTTCGCCGGACACCAGGCTGAAATCCGGATCGACCACCAACTCCGGGCCGATGGCGCAGGTGCGTAGCTTGGATGCGGCCAGGTATAGGTAGTTCTTCTTTTCGAACTCATGATCGGAGAACTCGTTGCCGGTGACCATGGCGATGCGGCGAGGCGCGCCCGCGCCATCCACGATATAAACGCCCGCAATCTCGGGTTCTTCGCCGCCGGCATTGGCGTAGGGCGGCACTTCGAGCGGCTGGTTGTGCGCCCTGAGGGAGGTGCCCGTGCCTTTGTAGAACCACTCGGGCGATACCCCTACCTCGCCGGGCGCCGGTCTGCCACCCTCCAGGCCCCACTGGTACATGCGCATGCTGTCGGTGGGGTGTTCATCGGCGGCGTGCATCGCCTGGCGGTTGTGAGCGCTGCGAATGTGGCTAAGGCCAGTGCCGCTGACGAGACACCGCGAGGGCTCCGGATGGTCGATGGGGGTCAGGATTTGCCATTCGGAAACACCCTGATAGATGGCGTCGTAGTTTAGGAAATCGGTGTTAAGGCGGCTGGTGACGGCTGCGGACAGGGGGATTTCGTCTGCCAGGGCTGCGGTGGCTAGGCCGTGGATCGACTCCGGGCCGGCGATGAGTCGGATGCGGTCGTCTTCTACCATGCCGATGCGGCGGCCTTGGGGTCCTTTTAGTTGGATTAGTCGCATATGGGTTCACTGCTTCTTTGTGGCACGGGCATTCTTGCCTGTGTGGGTTTGGTCTTCAAGACGTCAACCGGAAAACCAACACAGGCAAGAATGCCTGTGCCACGCTAGGTCACCGAAAACTGCTCCAGGGCATCTTCTTTGATGGTGATTCCCAGGCCGGGGACGTCATCCCGTAAGTCGACATAGCCATCTACCGGAGTGGGCTCGCCATCGAAAATGTACCAGAACAACTCGTTGCCGATCTCTACATCCACCACCGGAAAAAACTCCGCCATAGGTGAGTTGAGGCTCGACATGACCACATGGAAGTTGTGCATCTGGCCGGCATGCGGGACTACCGGCACCGAGAAGGATTCGGCCAGTGCCTGCACCTTGCGCGCCTGCGTGATGCCGCCTACGCGGTTGGTATCGAACTGGATGTAGTCCACGGCCTTGGCTTCCAGCAGTTGGCGGAAGCCGTAGATGGTGTGCTCGTGCTCGCCGCCGGCGATGGGGATACGGCCGAGCGCCTTCAGCGCGGCGTAACCGCCGATATCGTCGGGGATCACGGGCTCCTCCAGCCAACGCAACTGGTAGGGCTCGAGCAGCGGCAGCATGCGGCGGGCGTAGTCCAAGGTCCAACCCATGTAGGCGTCGGCCATGAGGTCGATCTCATCGCCGATCACTTGGCGGACGGCGCCCACCAGCGCCACGTTGCGCTGCATGCCGGCCGCGCCATCGAGCGGTCCCCAGCCGAAGCGCAGTTTCATGGCGCGATAGCCCTGGGCCTTGTACTGCGCAGCTTCCATGGCCAGTTCCGCTAGCGGCTGGCTGTAGAGGCGGCTGGCGTAGACCGGGATCTTGGGCTTGGTGCGCCCGCCCAGCAACTTGAATACGGGCTGTTTGGTGGCCTTGCCCATGACGTCCCAAAGGGCTATATCGACGGCGCTGATGGCCACCATGGCGATGCCTTTGCGGCCGAACGCCATGGTCTGGCGATACATGTGCTGCCAGAGGAATTCGTAGTCGAAGGGGTCTTTGCCGAGGAGCAGCGGCTTCAGGTAGAGATCGATCACCTGCTTGGTGACGCGCGGAGCGAGCGCGGCATTGCCGATGCCCACGAGTCCGGCGTCGGTGAACACCTCGACGATCAGCCAGCCGTGGAAGCGGAAGCTGCCCATCGAGTCCGAGGGCAGGTCCAGAATGTCCATGGGGTTGGTGCAGAAGTGGGGTTGGGGCGGCACGGTCTTGCCGCGCCACTCCACCACGCGGGTGCGAATTTCCGTGATTTTCATGAGGCTCCTTTCCAATCGAGCGGGCGCACCTGGCGTACGCCCACCAGGATGATGCAGAAGGCGATGACGTGAAACGTACTGAGCATGGCGAACACTGTAGCGTAACCGAATCCGTGGTCGAGCATGTATCCTATCAGCACATTGAAGATGGCGCCGCCGAGCGCGCCGCCCATTCCGACCAGGCCGGCCACCGAGCCCACCGCACCTTGCGGAAAGATGTCGGCCGGGAGCGTCATCACCAGGGTAGACCAGGATTGCTGTCCGAAGAATGCCAGGCTGAAGAGCACGATGGCCAGTTCCACGGGCGCGTGCGTGACGAAGTAGATGAACGGCATGAGCGCCGCGCTGGCTCCGAGCGCGACTTTGCGAGAGGTGTTCAGGGAGTAGCCCGCGCCGATCAGGCGGCTGGAGAACCAGCCGCCCGTGAGGCTGCCCACGCCGGATGCGGCAAAGGGGATCCAGGCGAAGTAGCCCACGTGCGCGGTGTCGAAGCCGCGGACATCGTAGAGGTACTTGGCTAGCCAGCCCATGTAGATGTACCACGCGGCGTCGCTGAGGA
>PMTT01000460.1 GCA_003167275.1 Bryobacterales bacterium
ATGCGCCGTGTGAGCGTGTCGTGAGGCTTCATGCCGATGATCGTGTACTCCAGCGTGGTGTCCACCTTGGGGTGGCCAGCGATCTTGCTGGCCTCGATAGCGCTGCCGCCCACGTCCTGCCGCCTCGTGATGTTGGCGCGGCGCAGGGAATGCGGCCCAAAACCGGGGAAGTCGAGGCCGAGGTCCTTCGGATCGTTGGGATTCTGTTTGATCGAGCGCGCAGCGTCCTTGAGCGCCTTGCGGACGCCAGAGTCCCACCGGGGCTGCGTCAGGTCCACATCCTGCGGGAAGACCCAATCATTGGGCCCGCGTCGCTTGAGGCTGGCGATCCACTTTTTGTACTGCTCCGTCAACACGCCGAGCGCCAGCGTGCGAGCTTACGGAGTCGCGGAGACAAAGGCACCAATGACGCCTTGTACTCGCTCAATAGATCCGGTGTCGGAAGTACGGAAGTCGCGATTTCCGCGCCGCTCGCTCTGGGCCTGGCTATGGTGGGCGTGATCGGGATGGTCTCCTATGCGGTGGCGCGGCTGACCAATGAAATCGGTATCCGCATGGTGGTGGGCGCAAGGCCGTCCACCATTTTGGCCATGTTCACGCGGGAGATGTTGGCTCTCTAGGCGTGGCGGGAGTGACGGCCGGTCTGGGCGGATCGGCGGCCGCGGGGGCGCGTGCTGGCCGGCATGTTGTATGCCGTAAAGCCAACCGCGCCACACGTGTTGGCGGGCACGGCGGCGATGATCGTCGGGGTCATGCTGGCCGCGAGGTGATGGCGGCAAACCGGCGGTCGCCGCAGGGACTTCATCGTCCCGATCACCGATCTGGACTTGGAAGCCGACGGGGCGCCAAAACATACCGAATCAGGAAGGCGGAAGGAGAGAGAGCGAGACGCCGAGGTAGCTGAAGAGTTCTCTTCGTCGGGCGGGCTGAAGCTCGCCGCCGAATACCTTTTCAACCGTCCCCCTGCCATCAACAACAAGGGTGTTGGGAACCTCCCATAGATCGAAGCCGAGGTATGTGCGGTATGTAGGGTCCGCGAAGGTCTCGATAGGGGGGATATCATGATCGTCGCAGTAATCCTTCGTCACATCGACCGCATCTCTACTTATCCAAACGACGCGCCAACCACCTCTCCGCCGCAACTCGGCAGCCAGAACCAACCAAGTCCTTTGATTCGCCTGGCAGTGGGGACAGAGAGGTGAAAACGTGATAATAAGTGTTCTTTGCAAGCCGTCGGCAGATACCGGGACTATCTGCAGCCTACCATCGAGATTCGCAGCGATCAACTGTCGCCCCAAGTGTCGCCCTTCGTGTATCTGCTTGTTCAGGCTGGGTCCGGCCCTAACCGTACGCAGGGAGGAGTTCTGCCGCAGTAACACAACATTCATAACGAGTACGCCAATCGCGAAGACCCCCAAGAGCAGATTGAGCAGAGCGTTTATTCGCGAGGAACGAGTTATCATAGATGGACTAAGCCTCAGCAGACAACGCGCAAAACATCCAGCGGGTTTACCCACCGGAGTAGCAAACACAGGTTGGGACCGTTTCGCAAACGACCACCGTTGGGTATATGCCTTTAAGATGTCTTCCGCTCCCTTTGCCCTCCTGTGACGTGTCTAATTGGGGCCAGCCTTCTGAATATGATCGACTACTAGAACCGCTACTGGGGCCTTGGTCGGCACTAGTTTGAGGCCGAGTTGCTCCTCTAGGGCCGCCCAGATCGATGCCTCGTTAGCTTCGTTATCTTCGTCGATAGAGAAAGTCAGATCGAAGGTGTAGGTGGCTGACAGTCCCGTCCGGTCAACCACCGGGGCACCAATAACAGGTATGCCGCTAAGATAGTCCGCCAGCTTGGCCGTGGTCAGCCCCACCGCGGGACCCTCACTTGGCGTTGCGCTGCGATACGGGGCCCCGTTAATCGTAACGCCCTCCTTATTCCCGGGAACGGCCTCGCGGAGCTTAAGCCCTTTCTTGCTGAGAGTTAGGGCATACACTTTCATCTCCCTTTCTTCACGGTGGGTCTTCATCTCAAACCGGGTTTGGAGAAGGGATTGTACAAGCAGTCTGCACTGGGCTTCTGTCATCGGTCCGGTCGCTTTTGCGTCGATGTTGTAGGCGGTCGCTCGATCGGTCGTCCACTCTGGCAAGCCAACGATTCGTGCTGCAGTAAGTTGATAGCTCCATTGGATGATAAACGATAGCGGCATGCCAGCCGCCGAGAACCGGTCGCCCTTGCATTCGCGCCGAAAGATCCGTGCGCTTTCGGCGGGCGTCGGCTTTACAGATACAACATCAATCTCCGGTGTGGGCATCTGTGCTTGCACGGCAATCCGCTGCGCGAAGGCGGCCAAGACCCCTGCTACAAAAATCCAGCGTCGTTGCGAACTCATCTAATCACCCTCATAGCTAGGAAAAGTACCATTGCTCCCGAGGTCGCGTCGGAAACTGCCCCCGATGCGGGGCTGCCTCCGCCACCGACAGATGCTGTGCTAATACAGTAGGCTAGGCGAGCCCAGAGCCGCGTGTACACCTTTCTCGTCCGAAAGCACGGATCTGGGCTCCGATACCACCCAGGGCTTATCCGCCTCCAGAGGGGAAGAAACAGATGCATGCCCCTTGGTCAGTGAACGCTCCGCAGGCCCCGCCCCTTCCTGAGCATCCACTGTCGGTGCAGTAGTCGTCCTGTAAACAGAGCGCAGCCGTGTTAGGGTGCGCCCCAGCCAACAGGCTTACCGTGAAGGCTATCGCCAAGGCAGTAAGTATCGCCGCCTTGCTGAGTCTCCGTACCATCCTAGTTCACCTCCTTCCTGCCGTCTGCAACTGGCCGAACCAGCAATTTGCACGGGTCCCAGTGGGAGTATAGCACCGCGCTCCAGCCAGGACGCAATGCGCGTCGGCGTAATATCCGGTCCACATCGACTGGACGCGACCGTCTCGTTCGAGGGCGTGGACGAGGCGCAGCTATTGATGGACTCGAGGCGGGCGAGACCGGTTGGAGATCCAGACGCCGCAGCCGAGATTCGTCCGCGAACGACCCGATGAGAAATATTCGGCGGCAAGCTTTCGGGTGTTTGCGAGTGCTGTCAGCAAGCAGAGGTGGTTGTCAGTAACCCGTTCTGGCGAGCATCCGGAAGACTTCAGGGATCGTGCATTCCGCCTCAGGAAATTCAATTCCGGCCTGAGGTCAGGGACAATCGGTACGGCACACTGGATTCAGGATTGAGGGTGCTGCCCACGCACAAACCTCTCGATAGCGTCGAGGCATCGTGCTGATTCAGATTGGCCGAGCACCCAGTGCTCGATGATGACTAACAGAGGGCGAACCGCGGGGGACGAGTTTTCTTTCATGGCGGCGAGATCACCCCGTAGACTTCGGCGGGATTTTGTTCGCCGACTGCTGGCGTTCTTGCCGATATTTCTTGCATTTAGCTCATACGTCGTTTCGCCTCGGGTCACGATCCTGACGCTATCTTCGTCACGTGACGAAGATACCTTTCCCAGTAAGGCCGTAAGGCCTGCCAAACAGTTGCGAATTCCAGAACATCTGGAGGAATCGGGCCGTCCTTCGCCGACGTTCTATTGAGGGCCTTCGCCTGCGACGGTGCTTTGATCCAGGCTTCTCTAAGAATATCAAATTGGATGGTCCCACTTCCCCGGTTGCGTCCTCTCTTGAGCACACACGGATACCGTCTTGGTAATACATCGTCGGAGGATTGTAAGTTCAGAGAGCCTGCGATCATCGGGATGTCTCCTATTGGTTGTGGTGGACTAATTCGACTTCGCTTTGGCAAAGATGGATTGCAGCGCGGACAATGCGGTCGCATCGATGGACGGGCCAATGAGGAACTCGTGCCGCAAAGTGCCGTTGGCCGCACTAAGGTTCTGAACCCAGTTGTCGTCCGCCGCGAACGGTGTGACCGGGTCGGGGGGAGTTTTCCGGAGACCACGAACTACGCCACCCGCTTCCGCGCTGCCTTCCCGCTGGCCCTAGGCCACGTGCCCGTATCGGCCCCCGGCGGACCGGACAATGCGCGTCTACCGCAACGGCTGGTGTCGCAACCGATAGTGTTCAGGCCGGGCCAGACGATGATGCTCCACCTGGGCGATTACATCGACACGATCAAGGCCCGCATTGAGCCTGCCCGACCGATCGCGGCGCTAACGACGATGAATGTAAACGCGGCCGCCGTCTTCCTCGCGGACGGAACGCAATGGAATACGGGGTACCGGGCCTTCGATCAGCAAAGCTCGACTTGGCGGCGCATGGAATCTTGGTACTTCCCGGGCAACCGCAATCGGCTCTGGCCTGGGCAACCCGGATGGGTTGAAGAGTAATGAGCCCACAGGAGAAAAACGATGAGGAAGCTTCTGAGAGTTTTGGTGCTAGCAGGAGGGGTCCTGTTTCTCCTCCTCGGAGTGCGGACCCGCGCAACGGCTCAAACAGCCTGCTGCCCCGATGGAGAACTAGGGTCGACCGAAACTTCGTGCGGCAACTGCACCGATTCGGGTGGTGACGTCGGCGATGGTAGTTGTTCCTTTGGTGCGGCCGACATTTGGCTAGCCACATCGTGCGAGGGCCAGGCGGGGGGCGCTTGGACCATTTATGACGGCGGCCCCGAAGACTGCGACCAGAGTGGTGTCAATTCATGCACGACCGGATATAGTTGCCCTGCCAGCTACGAATATACCTATTGGGGGCAGGATCCAGCGGACTGCTCCGCCTGCCACGGCGTGGGCGCTAACTGCGCCTCCGGAATCTGCTGTCCCGGGCTGGTTTGCTCTGCGGGGACCTGCTTTGCGTGTTTGGCTGCGTGGGATGCGTGCGACAGCAGCGACGACTGCTGCCCCGGCCTCGTGTGCTTCGCAAACGGCTACGGCTACTGCTGCGACCCGTCGGTGACGAATAGCTGCGGCGTCTGTGGAATCGTCCAGTGCGACGGCACCTGCGCCGACCCATGCGGTGGCGGCGGTGGTGGTGATGGTTGCTACGGCCAAGCCTGCAATTACCCCGACGACTGCTGCCCCGGCTACGTCTGCGAGAGCGACGATGTCGTCGCGGGCGGTACTCGCTCCAGTTCCCCCTCCCCCCAAATCGTCGACAACGGCTCCTGCTTCCCGGGAGGGGGAGGAGACGCGGTAATCGTTGGCTTGAACGGTGGGGCCGTGCGGCTCACCGGTGCCCAGAACGGAGTCACGTTCGACTTCCTTGGCAGGGGAGAAACCGCGGTAAGGAGTTGGACCCGCCCGGGGTCTGATGACGGCTGGCTCGCCCTGGACCGGAACGGCAACTGGCGCATCGACGACGCTACCGAGTTGTTTGGCAACCTTACACCGCAGCCGCGTTCAAGTCACGGACTCGGGAACGGGTTTGCCGCCTTGGCCGTCTTTGATCAGCCGGAGTACGGCGGAAACGGCGACGGCCAGATCGACCGGCGGGACGCAGTGTTCTCCCGATTGCTGGTCTGGGTGGACAAGAATCACAATGGGGTCTCGGACCCGGGTGAGCTACTGACGATGCAGCAGGCCGGGGTCCAGTCTATATCGCTGCATTACGAGCGTTCGAAGCTGACGGACGCCTATGGAAACCAGTTCATCTACCGCACCAGGATTACCCTCGGCGGCGATAACCCCAAGGGCGACCGCTACGCTTACGACGTCATTCTCGCCAAGTCAAAGTGACCTGAGCGAACTTTCCATTCATCTTGCGCATAAGCGCACAGGGAACTCATGCGAATGTGGGCGGCGAAAACATCGGGGAAGCCCCGGGGCGAAGGCATCTCCCAAGCCCGTGGCGTTGGATCTGGCCGGTGGTAAAACCGGCCAAAATCGGCGAAGCTGTACGCTCCAATTTGAGCTGCGAATGCCGTCAGCGGCTCCTCGGAGACTCCACACGCGCCGCAAGTCCCCCCGATGGTGAAGGGCGCGCCCCTTGCAGGGTGGCGCTGCCGTGCAGCATATAGGTCTCGCCGAGGGTATAATTCGAACGGAGGCCGTTCTATGCGGGATGCGGGCGATAAGTCCTACCGGGCCGGTATCACCATCGCCACCCTCGCGCTGATGATCGCGTCGGCTGTCTTGACCGCGCAACCTCCCACAGCCCCCACCACGACGGCGGACGTATCGGTTGCCGATAAGGTGGCGTGGCTTGCCGGGAACTCAGTCACGCTCCGCTCGATTAATCCGCACGACGAAGACTTTGCGGACTTGCGTCCTCTCGCGCGATCCATCGGCGACGCTCGCATCGTCCTGCTAGGAGGGTCGCGCGAGGCCGCCGCAGTCAACGCCAAAGACCGCCTGGTGCGCTTCCTCCACCAGGAGATGGGCTTCGACGTCCTGGCATCCAGCACGAATCTTTTCGACGCAGAAGAGTTCTATCGGGCCCTGGTGGATGGACGAGTTTCGCCGCGCGCGGATATCGAGCAGGGGTTTGGGATCCAGCTCCCCAGCAGCCTTCCCCAAGGGCCGGCCCGCTGGGTGAACCGCATGCCCACCCAGCCCGATATCCTGGACTATGCCCTCGCCACCCATAAGACTGGCCGGCCGCTTCACATAGCTTACCTCGGGTCGCTTGTTTCCGCCTTCCTGCGCACCGACTATGCCAGGCGACTGTTCCAGCTCGTCGACCGGATCGACCCGCATCTCGCCTTGCCCGCGGACCGCAAGGCGATTCAGTCGCTGTTGAATTTCATAACGCGCGCAGGCCCTGCCGGGTCCACGCAATGGGACAAGCTGCTGCCACCCGGGCTGGAGGCGATCACAAGGTTGTACGATGGACTCGGCCGCTTGCCGCCAAACTCCCCCGATGCTCCGGAAATTTCCTTCTACCGCTATACACTCGCAAGCCTCGGTTTTTATGCCTCAATCAAAGCCGGACGCCCGCTACAGGTGCAGCCCAAAGATCCGCTCGCCTGGACGGCAAAGACGTGGCGCCCGCAGAGCAAGATCGTGGTGTGGTCGAGTAACCAGATAGCCACAAGAATGGCGCCCGTTTGCCGGGAATTCGGCAACGCCGTTTATACCATCGCATTTAGCGAAATCAAGGATGACAATGGCGTGCTGGAAGTCCTGCCGGCCGGCCCGCAACCGTCTCTAGCGCCGGTGGAAGGCGATCTCGAAAGCCTGCTGCACGCCGTTGGCAAACCCTATTCTTTCGTGGATTTCCGAAGCCTTCCCCAGAATCACTGGCTCCGGCAACCCCTGGCCGCGCGGCTCATTCCCGCTCCCGCAATTACCTCATGGCCCACGATGTTTGACGGCCTTCTCGTTATCGATCTGGCGGCCTTGAAGGACAAGAAGAAATGATCGTCACCGCCTCAGCCCACTCGCGGCTCCTGCCGGCGCTGGCGATTTGCGTCGCTGCCGCCACTCCCATGTGCCAGGCGCAAGTGGCCATCGAACCGCGCCCGACTCCCGCCAAAACCGCGCAGCGCAGGCCCAATCTGCGCGTCGACTCCAACCTGGTTTTGGTTCCGGTAGCGGTGGTCGACCGGCGCAACCACCCCGTCACGGGTCTCACCAAGGAAAACTTCCGCGTCTTTGACGACGGCGTCGAACGGACCATTACCACCTTCGCCATGGAGGACGAGCCAATCGCGGCCGGCCTGATCTTCGACCACAGCAGCAGTGTGGCAGGCGTCGTCGGAAACGAATTGGAAGCCTCCAGGCTGTTCCTGCAGACTTCGAATCCCTCGGATGAGTACTTTCTGGTGGTGTTCGCCAGCAGACCCGAGTTGGCGGTTCCCATGACGCGAGATGCCAATGCAATTCAATACCGCGTCTTCACCAGCAAATCGACCGGCTCTACCGCGCTGTACGACGCCGTGGTTCTGGGGCTGAACGAGCTGAAGAAGTCCAGCCTGGCTCGCAAAGCCCTGCTGGTGGTCTCTGACGGGGGCGAGAACAACAGCCGTTACAGCCGGGGCGAAGTAAGGAAGATCGTGGAGGAGACCGACGCCCTCATCTATGCCATTAGCTTTGTCACCTGGGACGCCAATTTCTCGGTTCTGAACTGGATGGCGGAGCTATCGGGCGGCCGGGTCATTCCGGCGAGGCCGCAGGAGCTGGCGGACATCGCCGCCAAGGTCGGACTCGAATTGCGCAATCGTTACGTTCTGGGATTCCCGGCGGATGAAATCCCACGCGACGGCAAGTATCATAGCCTGCGGATACAGCTCATTCCGCCGCACGGTATGCCCCCACTGAAGGCAACCTGGCGGCGGGGCTACCGCGCACCGGACGACAGCATAAGAATAGGATCTCTTGGAAAGCGGCCTTTGAACGGCGCCGGGAACGCTCGGCATTGCAGCAGAATACCGGACATTGGCCAACTCTTTTGCGCTATCACGTGCCCAATCAGATCGAACGCTGGTTTGCCGAAATCACCCGGAAACGAATTCGTCGGGGCACATTTTGCAGCGTTCGAGACTTGACCAACGCCATCAAAGACTACATCCGCCACTACAACAGGAGTCCCCGACCCTTTCAGTGGTCGTCAGTGCAAACCAAATCATCCGAAAGGTCAACAAATACAAAGAAACTTCAGAGACGCGAGACTAATTCCCGGTGGGAGTCTTTTCCACGTGATCGACGATCAACATCTCGATCGGAACCTTCCGCGGCTCCAACTTCAGCCCGAGTTGTCTTTCCATGGCATCCGCGATCGCAAAGCCAGGCATCGTTGCCACCATCATGCTACCATCGCCCGCCGCTCCGGCAGACGCTGCGCCGCCAGGCCGCACCGACTGGTCGGGCAAATAATCGATCGAGATATGATAGATTCCGGGCATCCCGGTCATGTCTATCACCGGACACCGATAACGAAGAGACAAAGCTTGAGCTAAGAACGACATCTCCACATTGCCGCTCAACCGGACGCCGCCTGAGGGGGAAGCCGACCCGCCCAGCGGACCAGCTGGTGGCGGGACCTGCACCAACTTCGCACCGCCCTTTGCCACAATCAACACGTATCCTGAGGCCTCCTTCGAGGCGCGATGAGCTTGTAACTTGAACCGATCAGCTAACAACGTCTGCAGCATCAGCGGGAACTGCTCCGGGGTCGTGTTGGTGGGAGCGTGGGCCACAACGTCCCATCTCAGGTCGCTAAGCCACGACGGCCCGGAGAGCTGATAACCCACTATCCCGTACGCTTCCAGAATCAGCGAGTATAGGCTAACGGACTTATAGTCTATGCCGCCCGGCGTCCGCCGAAGGCGTGCCAGAGACACGCCACCCTCGGGCGGGGGTGGCGTCGGCTTGATCGAAGCGACCTCGAAGGCAGGCGCCGCGGCTGCTGTCTGAGCAGGCATTTCGCCTGACCCAACAGTCGCTGCGCCGACACAGATGAGTATGCATTTCAGCATTTTCCCCCCGTGAAGCCCATTGTATCAGATCATTGCCTGCCACTACCCCGGGAACCGCACACCAAAGAAGGACTCTACGCTCTTCCGCGTTGTGCCCACGTACTCGCCAGTCCACATGGACAGGAGCCGCCCATCGTGTCCGACAACAAACGTCTGAGGCGTAGCTCCCGCCTTATACGCCGTCGCTACCTTGGGGTCGAGGTTCGTATAGACCGGGAACTTGATCATGGTCTCTCCGATGAATTCGTCGAGGCCGTCCGTAGCAAGCGACACCCCAATGATCCGGTATTTACCGGCAACCTGAGAGACCAAGCTAGACATGTTCTTGGCGTTCTGTCGACAAAATTTACAATGCGGGCTGAAGAGATACACCACGGTCGGCACCGGCACGTCAGTGTACACTATCGTGACTGATTGGCTGGACGAATGGTCGACGACTCTAAGAGCCGGCATTACTGTTCTCGCAGGCACGGCCGAGGCTGGGGGTCTGGCCCGCGCCTTCATCACAATCCGCCCAAGGGCAAAATTCATGCTAGCTGACACTAAGAACAATACTGTGAAGATTTTCGATTGGACGCTCTTCATGGAATCAACTCCTCCTATTTTAAGCAGGTCGGACCGACTTAGACGAATTAGATATACGTCGGAGAGCCGCCCCCGTGGGCGGCCTCCGATTGGCCGATACCTAATTGGGATTCGGCGGACAGTTGTTCATGAAGCACCAGCCTGGGTAGTCGTCTCCATAGCAGGGGTTGTTGTTGTATAGGCAGCAGTACCAGTTGGGGTCGGAACCGCAGGCCGATGGATCGTCCGGCCAGGCACAGCAGGCCGCAGCCGCAGCCTGCGCAGCCTTTGGGCTGAACAGCGCCAGCCCGCCATAGATTATGGACGCCAGGCAAAGGACCGGAAGAATAAGGTGCTTTCTCATGAATAGCTCCTTTATGGGAAGTATAAGATCGGCGTAATTGCGGGTCAAGATCATTGGCAAAATATATCAAAGCATGCTTCTTGCTATCAGGTCATGCGCTTTGAATTAGGACTCAGCACAAGTCTATAGGAGCATCAAATCGTGTTGGAGAAGCGTCTGGCACCGGAACCAGGCTTGGCCTACTCCGGGTACGTGGCGAGTGAACAACACGGGCGCCCGCCCGAAGACTGTGTCGGGATCGTGCGGGCTCGGATTGGCCGCGCGGCGCGCTAGGGCGACCGGTGTATCGAAGAATCACCTTCGGAGTGTCTGCACCCCTTGAACGGGTTTTCAAGGGATTCGGCGTGCGTTCCCTGCACAAATCGCTCGATAGCGTCGAGGCATCGTGTGGATTCAGATAGGCCGAGTACCCAATGCTCGATGATGACCAACAGAGGGCGAGCTGCGGGGGACGAGGTTTCTTTCATGGCGGCGAGATCAACCCGTAGACTTCGGCGGGATTGTGGTCGCCGACTGCCGCCGTTTTTGCCTATGTTTCTTGCATTTAGCTCGTACGTCGTTTCGCCTCGGGTCACGATTCTGATGCTATCTTCGTCACGTGACGAAGATATCTTTTCCCTCCAACGGCGCACCGTGGGTTCAGAGACCTGCAAGTGCTTGGCAATTTGCACATTGCTCAGCTTGGCAGCTTTGGGGTGCTGCAACGCGAGCTGTATGACCTTTTCCGTTTCGGCCGAACTCCGGCGCAGGCCATGGGTGGCGTTGGCCGCGAAGCTGTTCCACTGGGCATCGCTCCGAGTTCCGAACCGGATTTCCGCACGGATCTCCGAGAGGTCCGCGAGCTTTGCCGCTGCGACCCGCTGGAAGCCGTCCGATATCCAGTGGTCTGTGCCGTCCCAAAAGACGGCGACCGGTGGGAATGCAACGCCCGCCCGCATCAGTTCCGCGTATTCGCGCACGATGTTTGGGTTGGGCGCGATGCGGTGTTGCGTGTCCCCATCCGTCCTGATGGACGTGATCGGAAGGCGCCGAACTTCGGGCACTGCCGGGTGCTCTGCGTGATCCATGTTCTCCGGCTGAGCCCGTGGCTTACGATCACAGAGCGGTCCCTTGTTTACTTTGCGCTCAAAGACCGCGACCCGTTGCTGTTCGCGAACCATAATACAGGTTCCACATCGGCTAGTCCGGCTGGGCTTCGACCGAATCGTCCCCACTGTATACCCGGAAGGACGAACCGTTTACAGTATTCTTGCCTCTGGTTAAAATCCTTTCCAGGCACCCGACGCACAGGTCGGTTCCGACCTGAATTGGCAGATGTTGCAATGGGATATGCCTGTATGGGGCCCTGATCCGAGAGTTCCGGCAGCCAAGTGTAAGGTTCCCACTGGTTAACCCGCTAACCAAAGAATGCGGTAATCAGGTTACAATATCCGAGAGCGGTGATCTCTCCGTGTCGGCGGACGGTCCCGGCAGTCACGGTACGAGGAGGCCATCGTATTTCTGAAGTTCGCGCGGGTGAGGGTCTTCGGCGGTTGCGGACGCGTGCCGGACTGACGGCACGCCAAGTGGCCGAACTGAGCCACAGAATCGCGGCGGCCGAAGGGGATGACGAATATGCGATATCGCACGGGCGGCTCATCCAAATCGAAAACGGGGAATCCACGCCCAGCGTATACAAGCTGTTCACCTTAAGCGCGATTTATGGCATTTCCTTTGATAGCACCGTCTCCCTGTTCGCCGACCTGTCGAAAATCGTGAAACACCAAATCGACCTCGGTCTGGAGAAAACCCACCTGATGGATTTCCCTCAATGCCATGAGGAGCGACCCCTGCGCTTCCCTGTGAGATTCGATCCTGGGCTCACCGCTGACAAGACGAACCTCCTCTCCCGGATGGTCCAGGAGTGGGGGGAGGTCCCAATCGCATTCTTGCGGCTGCTGGACGTGCGTCACACCATGTACGGCTTCATCGGCTTGGGCGACTACACCATGTACCCAATACTGCGGCCCGGCTCATTCGTTCAGATCGAGGAACAAAAGGATGCCCTGGCGGCGAACGCCACGAAGGATCTACGTGCCTTGGAATTCGATCGGCCGATCTGGTTCCTGGAACTTCACGACGGATACTTGTGCTCCTGGTGCGAGTTCAGAGAAAACCGGATTGTGAGTGTCCCCCACCCGTACTCACCGCGCGAAACCCGCGAGTTCGCATTCCCACGCGAAGCTGAAGTCGTGGGCCGGGTTACCGCGGTTGCAGCACGTCTGGTGAATCATGCTGCGGCATTGTCGAACGCACCACGGCCAGCGCAGAGCTGAAATTCGAGATGAAGAGATCCCTGACGTGAGAGTCGCAGCCGGCGGGAATGAGAATTCGGTAAATCTCGAGCCCGCGCCAAGTCTTCAAGATCAGATTTTGGTCCTCCTCGGTAGCCGCCAGATACGCGCGGATCTCCTCTACCAATGCCTCGAGGCCTTCCCCGGCGATACAGCGGAAAACGGAGCCATGACAGCGCCGGAGCGCCGACTCAGCGACTTCGGGCGTGTGGGTCAGGGCCAGCCCTTCGTGATGGTACTGCCCCGTGTTGTAGTCCCGTGTCGAGGACAAGTACACCAATTTCGCCAGCGTGCCCGGCATGCCGCCGAGCGTGTGCCGTTCGAGATCCCGAACCGCCTTCTCGACTTGCGCTTCGCTCATGCCTGTTACGACCGGCTATCCAACAGAGCCGGCGCGCCCGCCATACGTCCCAGCGAATCAAGCGAACCGAGGAGGTGTTCCACGGACCTTCGGAGCGCGGGCACGCGGAACGGGCCGCAAAG
>PMTT01000241.1:0-4798 GCA_003167275.1 Bryobacterales bacterium
AAGCCGAAGGCCACCAGAAGGAACGCGGCGAGGCCTTGGTCCTTGGATGCGGATCCCGTCGACGCGTCGGCAACCGGCGGTTTGGCCTCGGAATACCCTGCGGGGATGGCGACTGCCGCAGCACTGGAGGCGGGATCGACCGTCAGTTTGGCGGTTCCGGCCCATTTGCCGGGCACGCACTGGGTGTCGTTGCATGTCTGGTAGCGGGATCGGATGGCGAGGTCGACGGCGCCCGCGGGGGCATCCTTCTTAAGCTGCAACTCCAGCAGGAACGCGACTTCGCCTTCGAAGGTCTCGGTTTCCAGATTGAAATTCTTGTCGAAGGCTCGTTTCGGAGGAGCTTGGAGCAGGCGGACGTGTTCGACTACCGTCTCGGGGCCTACCTGGAAGGACGTCGGAATCCCGCCCGCGGTGGACGCGGAATAGAGGTGCCATCCCGATTCGACGCGTCCCGTTATGCGGACCAGGGCTTTGCCTCCGGGCGGAGCGGAAAGGGATTCGGGCGAGACAGTCCAGGTGACGTACTCGTGCTTCTGGGCGGACGCACAGAATAATGGCAGGAGAAGGAAGGCGATTGCCGAACTGAACTTGAAGGCCGCTCTCAATCTCACGTTACCTCCCTAGACTTTGACGCTGGGATGGGCGATAACCTTCGCCCAATTCAAAACCGCTCCCTCACGGTCGCGGCTCGGTTGCGGTCGTGACGATGGAGCGGAGGTACCGAACCGAGCGTGAGGTACCGAGCCGCGACCGTGAGGGAGCGGTTTCTGCAAGCAGCCAACGTCAATCGCCGGCTTTGCGCGCTTTTCCGCGCAGTTGTTCTTCGATTAAGGCATTCACCTTGGTGTCGGAGAACTCCTTCGCTACACGGATCGAGTTCTTGATGGCGTTGCCGTTCGACCGGCCATGGGTAATGATACACACGCCACGGACACCCAGCAAGGGCCCACCGCCATATTCGGAATAGTCCAGACGCTTCCGGAAGTTGCTGAAGGCGCTCTTCGAAAGCGCGTAGCCGATCTTTCCCGAGATGGTGGCCTCCAGCGATTCCCGCAAGACGTGCTTCACCATGTCGACCAGCCCTTCGCTCACCTTCAGCGCGACGTTGCCGATGAACCCATCGCAGACAATCACGTCGACTCCGCCGCCGTAGAGGTCGCCGCCCTCCACATTGCCGATGAAATTCAGGTTCAGCCCTCGCATCAGGGGCGCGGCCGAGCGCGTCACTTCATTGCCCTTGTGGTCTTCCTCCCCGATCGAGAGGATGCCGACTCGTGGGTTGGGGCGGCCCAGAATCATGCGGGAGTAAATCTCGCCCATGACGGCGAACTGCGCCAGCATTTGCGGCGAGCAGTCCACGTTGGCTCCCACATCCAGCACCACGACGGGCGAACCTTGCACTACCGTGGGAAAAGCCCCCGCCAGTGCCGGACGCTCGACGCCGGGGACTACGCCCTGCACCATCTTGGCAGTCGCCATAACGGCGCCGGTGTTGCCCGCCGACACAAATCCCTGGGCTACGCCATCCCGTACCAGCCGCGACGCAACGCGCAGAGAACTGTCGCGCTTGGTGCGGACTGCGCGAGCGGCGCTGTCCTCCATCGTGATGCGCTCGCTGGCATGAACAATCTCGATGGGCAGATCCTGGTAGCCTTCGTGCTGCGCCAGTTCCTGCCGGACGACATCCTCCCGTCCGACGAGGATGACTTTGACTCCGAGGGTCCTGGCGGCGCGAACCGCCCCATCCACTTCAGATTTCGGGGCGTGGTCTCCGCCCATTGCATCCACCGCAATGGTCAGCATGTTCGGCCGCGCTACTCCTGCGCGACTTCTACCACTTCCCGGCCTTTGTACTGCCCGCAGTGCGGGCAAACGCGGTGCGGCAACTTGGGCTCATGGCAATTCGGGCACTCCGAAAGGCCGGAGGCCTTCAGCGCATCGTGTGCGCGGCGGGTACTGGTCCGCTTCTGGGAGTGTCTACGTTTCGGATTCGGCATTTCGCTACCTCAACAAAATCTCATTCGCTCGTGGGTTTCCCATCCCGGAATCACGAGAGTTCTAAATTACGGAGCGCTCCCCAGCGATCGTCGACTTTCTCGGTCGTGCAATCGCACATGGTCTCGTTCCGGTTCTTGCCACAGGCCGGGCAAATTCCCTTGCAGTCGTCACTGCAGACCCGCTGCATGGGCAGGGCCAACAACACCTGCTCCCGAAGGATGTCCTCCAGTTCGATGCCGCTGCCTTCGTAGAAGCCGATTTCGGCTTCTCCTTCATCGATCTCCACTTCTTCGTCGCGCGCGATGACCGTAGAGGGCTTATAAAACAGGTCGAAGCCGGCATCCAGCGGAAACCGCGCTCCCCCCAGACAACGATCGCACTGGGAGGCCATCTCTACGGTGTAGCGCCCCTGGATTCGCAGTTCCCCGTCCGAATGGGCCAATAACTGCGCTATGCCCACGGCGTGAATAGGGGTACTCTGCACCAGGTCTTCGCCCGCAAAATCAATTCGCCCCGGCTCGAAAGTTTCGTCGAAACGAACCTTCCGCAGTTCCATCTCTCTGACACTAAGGAACATAAAGGACAATCTGGACTGTTGGGCAGAACCATCACATTATAGCAAAGCCGACGGGCCGGATGGGGGGAGATTGCCGCACCATGGTGCGACAGGAAGCCGGGAAGTCCGGCGCCCGGCAACCGCGAGCGATCCGCGGGGGCGGAGCCTGCCGGAAGTTGACGGGACGAACCCAATTCTTGGCGGCAGTGTCGAGTTGGGGGCCCGATGGCGTAGACGGCCGTGTGTTTCCGCCTCCATCGTGAAGCGTTCAGCCGTGTATCGCAAGATTTCCGGGCACCAGAAGTACCACCTTTGCCGGACCACGAGGTGTTCACGGATTTCCAAGCGAATAACAGACGACAACCGAGGTCCGCCGTTGGGGTACCGCCGCTGCATTCGAGGACGCCGATGGCAATCGTTTTGGTCTTAGTTCCAAATGAACGGCCGGCCAGTACGTACGATCAGACAGCGATCGCCGCGAGCCCCCCGCGAACAGAGCGGAGTTTATTCCACCGTCATCGCGATCAACTCCGCCGGCACTCCTGAAGCTCCTATGGCCATGACGAGGTACTGCTTGCCGCCGGACATGTAGGTCATCGGGATTCCCGTCATGTTGGCCGGCAACTTCATCTCGTGCAGGACCGCGCCGGTCTTCTTGTCGAGGGCCCTGAACATCGGACCGCCTGCGCCCGGCGGCACGGCGTAGAGTCCGGCACCGTCGCCGGTGAAGAGGAGCGTCTTTGTGGCCAGGATCGGAGCGTGCTCCGGGTTGCCGGCCTTGCTGAGGTCCACACCCTTCAGCGCGGGGTGATTGCGAATGTACTCCGGCGCGCTGCCGTTGGGCGCCATCCAGAGATGCTCGCCGGTGTTCAGGTCGATGGCGGTGATGCGTCCCCATGGCGGCTTCACCAGGGGCAGCCCCTGCGGCCCGACGTTCGAAAGACCGTACCGGCCGGCATAATCGATATCCGCTTTTTCCGAGTTCTTCGACAGCGAAACCGGCGCGGCATAGGTAATCGAAGAGACGTACAGGATTCCCGTTTCGGGGTCAGCGGCCCCGCCCTGCCAGTTGGCGCCGCCGGTGGGCGATGGCAAGGTGATGCTCGCGCGCTTCCCCTCGGCATTGGCCACCCAAGGCGGATTAAAAATGGGCCCAATGCGATACTGCGACACGAGGGCGAGCGCCTCGGCCTTAAGTTGCGGCGTCAGATCGATGACATCGTCGAGCGAGAAGCCCTGGCGGTCGAACGGGGCCGGCTTCGTCGGGAAGGGCTGGGTCGGCGAGGTTCGCTCTCCGGGAACGATCGACTGGGGCACGGGACGCTCTTCAATCGGCCACACCGGCTTTCCGGTCACGCGATCGAATACGTACACCCAGGCCTGCTTGGTGATCTGCGCGACCGCCTTGATCTTCTTGCCGTCGACCGTAATATCCAGCAGGGTGGGAGCCGTCGGGAGGTCCCAATCCCACACGCCATGGTGCACGAATTGAAAATGCCAGACGCGCTGGCCGGTGCGCGCATTCAGGCAAACCAGGCTCTCCCCGAAGAGATTGTCGCCGAGACGGTGTCCGCCGTAGAAATCGGCCGTCGGGGTCTCCACGGGGAGGTATACGTAGCCCAACTCCAGGTCGGCGCTCAAGGGGGCCCATGCGCCGGTGTTGCCGGTGTACTTCCACGAATCCCCTTCCCACGTCTCGTGGCCGAATTCGCCCGGCTGGGCGATAGTGTGGAAGGTCCAGATCCGCTTGCCCGTCCGCACATCGTATCCACGGATGTAACCGGGGACATTGGTCTTGGAAGGGGGCGCAATGCCGGCCTGGAGCGCCGCGCCCACCACTACGACGTCGCCGACCACGAGCGGAGGGGAACTGGCGCCGATCTGTCCCGGCTTGACTACCGGCCGGTCGAGCCCTTCCCACAGATCCGCGACGCCGTCTGTGGCGAAGCCCGGAATCGGCCGCCCGGTACGGGCATTGAGCGCTACCAACTGATACCCGGGCGAAATCATGAGGATGCGTTCGTCGCCGCGCCCATCGGTCCAGTATGCAAGACCTCGATTGTTCTGGCGGGCTACGACCGCGCCGCGCTCGCCTTCATCCAGGCGGTAGATCCACAGCGTTTCGCCGGTCGCCGCGTCCACGGCCACGGCGTCGCGCCTCGTCCCGGCGGTGAAGTAGAGGGTATTGCCGACCATCAGGGGCGTCACTTCCCAGTTGAACTCGGGACGCCGTCCGAAATTCTG
>PMTT01000241.1:4838-9715 GCA_003167275.1 Bryobacterales bacterium
GATACCGGGGCGGAGGAAGCCGGAGACCGCGCGGGAGTCCCGGCGCGTTTGGCCTCGATCCGAACCGCCCCCAGAGTGGTGGAATCGCCCTTGAGCTCCCGTCCGCCCGCCGGGAAGCCGTTCACGCTCAGAATATACGCCAGGATGTCGGCGTACTGCTGCCGGGGCAATCCGCCGGGGTTTTCGATGGGCATCGTCTTGGTGGTTCGCTCCATCAAGGCACCCACGCTTTTGCCGATCCAGCGGCGGAGGAAGCTATCGCCGCGAGTTCCGGAGCGCCTTCGCCGCCGGCGAGGTTCTGTCCGTGGCACCGCGCGCACTCCTCACCGTAGGCCGTCTGGCCGCGCTGCGCCTGTGCGGATGTGAAGACGCCATCCCGCACTGAGGTCTGTGCCGCCGCGCGCGAGGAAAGAAACAGGCACAGGATCAAGAGGTGGCGAATCATGGTTTCCACTACACTATCATGCGGGAAACGGCCACGGGAGTGCGGCGAAAGGGTGCGTACCCGTTCTGGGGATTTCGCGTTTCAACCGCAGCAACCGCTCCNNCCGCGACCGTAAGGGAGCGATTGTTAACGAGCCCCCAACTTCCGGAGAATCGTCATCATCGGACACCAGTTCGTAAAGGCCGATTGAAACAGATTCAGGCCGACGAACACGGTGAACAGATACCAGTACGGACTCACCCAATACCCCAGCGCGAGCGTCGCCAGGACGAACGCGCCGGCAATCATACGCAGGTAACGATCAATAGTCATGCGAGCTTTCTCCTTTCCTTGTTCACCAGATAGAACAGCACCGGGACGGTCATGCGCGAGAGCAGCAGCGAGGCGATTTCACCCGCCATCAGCGCGATGGCCAGACCCTGAAAAATGGGGTCGAACAGAATCACCGACGAGCCCACCACCACGGCGGCGGCAGTCAGCATCATGGGGCGGAACCGGACCGCTCCCGCATCGATCACCGCGGCGTCGAGCGGCATGCCCTCGGCCAAACGCAACTCGATAAAATCCACCAGGATGATGGAGTTCCTCACCACGATGCCGGCGCCGGCGATGAAGCCGATCATCGAGGTCGCCGTGAAGAAGGCGTGCAGGAGGCCGTGCGCCGGCAGAATCCCGACCAGTGAGAACGGGATCGCGGCCATGATGATCAGGGGCGTCACGAACGATTGGAACCAGCCGACTACCAGTCCATAGATCAGAATCAACACCGCGGCGAAGGCGATGCCGAGATCGCGAAAGACTTCGTACGTGATGTGCCACTCGCCATCCCACTTCATCGAGTAACGCTCGGGATTCGAGGGAAGCGCCGCCATGTGCTGCTCGATCTGGTAGCCTTCCGGGATCTGGATCTTGTCGATCTCCGGCCCGAGTTTGAGCACTGCGTAAACCGGGCTCTCGATCTCCCCCGCGATGTCGGCGGTCACGTATGTCACGGGCATCAGGTTCTTGTGGTAGATGCTCTTGTCCTCGATCGCCTTCTCGACGTGCACCAACTCTCCGAGTGCGACCTGCCGCCCGCTGCGCCCGGCCACTTTGAGGCTCCGGATCCGCTCCATGTCGGAGCGGGTGGCCCGGTCCAGTCGCACGGTGAGCGGAATGTCTTCCTTCTCCGCGTCCTGATGCAGCAGGCCGGCAGGGAAGCCCGCGGAGGCCACCTGCATGGCGCGTGCAATATCGTCTTCGGAGATCCCGTTGATGGCGGCCTTTTCCTGGTCGACGCAAAGGTTGTACTTCGGCTGATCGTCCTCGACATACCAATCCACGTCGACCACGCCCTTGGTCTGTTGGAAGAGACCCTTGATTTGCCGCGCCAGCCCGATCCTTCGATCCCCGCTCGGGCCGTACACCTCCGCCACCAGCGTTTCGAGCACCGGAGGGCCGGGCGGCACTTCGGCCACCTTGATCCGCGCACCATAACGCTCGGCGACAGGCTGAATGCGCTGCCGCACCTCCTTGGCGATCTCGTGACTTTGCAGGTCGCGCGCGCCCTTGGGCAGCAGGTTCACCTGGATATCCGCGACATTCGTACCGCGCCGCAGGTAGTAATGGCGCACCAGTCCGTTGAAGTTGTAGGGCGAGGCCGTGCCGACATAGGTCTGGACGTTCACCACTTCACGCTGCTTCCCGGTTTCCTCGGCGAGCAACTGAGTCACGCGCGCCGTCTCTTCGAGCGTTGTGCCCGTGGGCATGTCGACGATTACCTGGAATTCGCTCTTGTTGTCGAACGGCAGCATCTTGACTTTGACCAGTCCGAAGTAAAACAGGGATACGGAGGCGAGCAGCAGGACCACGACGCCGCCGACAAAACTCCATCGCAGGACGGCCCGGTGCAGAAGGCCGCCCATGAAGCGCCGATAGAACCGCGTCACGAAGTCCTCTTTTTCGCCCTCATGATGCGCACCCGGCTTGAGAATCCGGACCGCGGCCCAGGGCGTCACGATGAAGGCCACCAGCAGCGAGAAGATCATCGCGGCGCTGGCGCCGATCGGGATGGGACGCATATACGGCCCCATCAGCCCGCCCACGAACGCCATGGGCAGAATCGCGGCGACCACGGCGAGGGTGGCCAGAATCGTGGGATTTCCGACTTCGTCGACAGCCTCGATGGCGACCTCGAACGGCGGACGCTCGCGATTGGCCGGCATCCGCCAATGGCGAACGATGTTCTCCACCACCACGATCGCGTCGTCCACCAGGATGCCGATGGAGAAGATCAAGGCGAAGAGCGTGATGCGGTTGAGCGTGTAGCCGTAGAGATAGAAGACCGTGAGAGTCAGCGCCAAGGTCACGGGAATGGCCGTGAAGACAATCAGCGATTCGCGAAGGCCCAGCGTGATGCCGATCAGGACGCTCACCGAGATCACGGCAATCAGCATGTGCCACAGCAGTTCGTTGGATTTTTCCTTCGCGGTGTCGCCGTAGTTCCGGGTGACGGTCATTTCGACGTCGGATGGGATCACGGCGCCCCGCAGAGGCTCCAGACGAGCCAGGACATCCTCGCCCACGGTGACGGCATTGGTCCCCTTGCGTTTGGAAACGGCAATCGTCACCGCCGGGTAGAAGCCCTTTCCGTCGGAGAAGCGCACGTATTGGGAAGGCTCCTCGCCGCCATCGGTCACCTGGGCGACGTCGTGCACGAAGATCGGCTTGTCGTTGGCCACGCCCGCCACTACGTTGCGAACGTCATCGGCGGTGCGGAGGAATTGACCGGTCTCCAGGAGATACTCCTGGTTGCCGCTTGCGAACTCACCCGAGCGCATCCTGCGATTGGAAAGCCCCATCGCGTTCACCACCTGCAATGATGAGAGGTTGTAAGCGTCCAGGCGGGCCGGGTCCAGGACAATGCGAATCTCCCGGCGCTGGCCGCCGATCAGAGCCACCGCCGAGACGTCCGGCGTCTGCTTGATCGTGTCGTCGACTTGCGCCGCGATGCGCCGCAGCTCGTAATCGCCGTACCGCTTGCTCCAGAGCGTCAGGCCCAAGATGGGCACGTCGTCAATGGAGCGAGGCTTCACCAATGGGAGGGAAGCGCCCGGCGGGATCAGGTCCAGATTCGCGTTCAGCTTCTGGTTCAGCCGCACGATGCTCTTCTCCTCGTCCTGTCCCACCAGGAAGCGGACGATCGCCGTGGACATGCCGGGGCTGGAGGTCGAGTAGATGTACTCCACACCCGGGATTTCCCACAGCAACTTCTCCATCGGCTTGGTGACTCGCTCCTCCACTTCACGTGCCGACGCGCCGGGCATCTGGACGAAGACATCGACCATCGGCACAATGATCTGAGGCTCTTCTTCGCGGGGCAACTTCCACACCGCAAAGGCGCCCAGCAGTAGCGATCCCACGATCACCAGCGGCGTCAGCTTCGAGCCAATCCAGGCGTGGGCGAACTTTCCGGCCGGCCCGAGGGCGCGTTCCGCCTTCACGGCCGGACCTCCACTCTGGCGCCATCCGAGAGACCTTGCGGAACGGGGGAGATCACTTTCTCACCGTCAGTGAGGCCGGAGAGCACCTCAATCCGGTCCTTGAGCTTCTGCCCGGTTGTGATTAGACGCGTGCGGGCAATGCCGCCGTCGGCCACCAGGACCGACTCCAACTGGCCGCGATCCGTGACCGCCCCCGCCGGAATCGCCAGCAGCGGCCGGCCTCCGAGCTGGAACGCCACGCGCCCGAAAACGCCCGAACGCAGCGCTGGGAGCGCAGGCAGATCGATCTTGACTATGTAGGCACGCGAGGCGGCATCCACCGCGGGGACGATCTCGGAGACCCGCGCATCGATCGTGCGATCGACCCCGTCCAAAGTGACCGACACCGCCTGCCCCATCCGAATGGCCGCCAGCCGGGACTCTTCCACAGACGCTTCGAGTCGGTAGGCGCCCTCGCGTTCGATGGTCAACAAAGGAGCGCCGGGAAGAGCGAGGCTGCCGGGATCGACGGACTTGGAAACCACCACGCCGGCGAAGGGCGCCAGTACATCGGCGTAGGTGCGCGTGACCGCGGTGGCGCGAACCTCCTGGTCCATCTGCGCGATCCTGGAATTCAGTTGAAGGCGCCGCGCCCGTGCCATCTCGTAGGAGGCTTCGGCCGCCTTGAGTTTGGTCGAGGACTCATCGAACTCCTGATTCGAAATCGATTTCTTTGCAAACAAGTCGCGCATGCGGCCGAAGGTCACCTGGGCCAGATCGAGATTGGCTTTCGCCGCGGCGACGGCGCTGTCGGCCTCGGGCACCCCGGTACGAACCTCGTCGAGGGCCGCTTCGGCGCGGCGCGAATTGACGTCCAGATCGCGCGTGTCGAGCGTCACCAGCAGTTGGCCTTCGCGAACCTTATCGCCAGCCTCGACCTTCACCTCGCGCACATACCCCATCAACTTCGC
>PMTT01000241.1:9781-11895 GCA_003167275.1 Bryobacterales bacterium
GGCGGCGATCCGTTGGTCGTGTATGGCGACCAGATGGCGCGTCCGAGCTTCCAGCACCGCCGTCTCGGTGCGAAGCAAGTCGGTGACGTTGCTCATCCCGCTTTCATAGCGATTCTGCGTAATGCGAAGACTCTCTTCCGCCTCTGCGACGGAGGCTTTCGCGACCTCGATGCGCTGTCCGGCCGCGCGCAAATCGGCATACGCGCGGCGGACCTGAAGCCGGATGGCGGAGCCGGTACGCTCCTGCTCGGCCTTGCTCTGGCGCAGCGCGAACGTGCTCTCCTCGATGCGCGCCTTGTCGCTGAAGCCGTTGAACAGGTTCCAACGCACTCCGATCGAGACCAGCCAGTTGGCGCCCCCGCGGTCGTAGAAGCGCTGCCGGTCCGCCTCGAAGGCGGCGTGGACGCCCACCTGCGGCAGAAGGCTGCTGCGCACCGTGGCGGTACGGTTTTCGGCCAGACTGGTCGCGAGTCTCACCTCGCGAGCCTCGGGCCTCTCGCTGAGGGCGTTCTTTTCGTAGTCCGCCAACAGGCTCTCGGGCACGTTCAACGGTGTCAGTGCGGTGCTCAAAGCGTGCGCCGCATCGAGCGGCAGGCCCAGCGCATCGTTCAGGGCGGCGCGCGCCACATCCAGATCCGCCGCGCGCGCGATCTGTTGCTCGCGGACACTGGCCAGGTGAACGCGGATCGAGAGCACGTCCACATCGGTGGACATCCCGGCGGTCCGGACGGCCTGGGCCCGCTCCAGGTCCGCCTGCGCCGAACGCGTGGCTTGGCCGGTCACATTGAGCTGCTCGACTCCCAATAGCGAGTCGTAATAGGACCGGATCACGCCGGCGATTACTTCCATCTGAGTGCGCCGGCCCTCCTCACTGGCCATGTCCTTCGTCAACTCCGCCGATCGCACGGCATGCTTCGTGAGGCCTGCATCGTAGAGCGGCTGATCGACCGTGACTTGCGATTGGAAGTTGTTGAGGAAATCGGGACGGTTCAGCGGCCCAACCTGGAAGTTCTGCTCCCCGAACTGGTGCTGGGTCAGCAGAGAAGAGAATACAAAAACGGGATTGTCGCTGCGCGTCCACGACTCGGAGTAATTGACCTTGGGCAGGTTGCCCCCACGAGCCTCCGCGATGCGGCTTTCCGCGGCCTTTCGGGCGGCCACGGAAGCTTCCACGGACTGGTTCTTGTCGATCGCGACCCGAACGGCTTCTTTGAGCGACATCGGATCTTGCGCCCAGCACGGCAGCGAACCCAAGATCACCATGAGCAGCGTTTTCTTCATTGCTTCTGTTTCCCAGGATGCAGTTGGCGGGTCGACGTGACAGTGCGTCACCTTTTTCCGGCGGCTGCATCTGGGAAAGCAGGAAGGAAGTGAAATGGAAGTATCGGCTCAATATCTGGGAGCTTCGCGGTTCGAAGTCGCCGCCCGTGGTCATCGCGTGATTTGCGACCAACCGCTCGACAATGGAGGCTCCGATGAGGGCATGTCGCCACCGGAGTTTCTATTAGCGTCCCTCGCGACGTGCGCTGCCTACTATGCGGCTCAGTATTTGAAGGCGCGCAACCTGCCCACCGCGGACCTGAAGGTGAACGTCAGCGCGGAGAAGGCATTGCAGCCGGCCCGCCTGGCGTCGTTCCATATCGACGTCACCACCCCCGGTCTGGATGAGCGTCACAGGGCCGGTATTCTGCGGGCCGTAAAGGCCTGTTTGATTCACAACACGCTGCTGGCAGGGCCGACTATCGAAGTCGAGGTCAACGCCGCGGAACTGGTTCTGTGACCGCGTAGAGGTGGGGCGGGCCCCCTGGCCCGCGGTCGACCCCCTGGTCGACCTGCTTGGGCGAGCCAAGAGCCGGACCAGGGGGTCCGACGCGGACGAGGGCGTCCGCCCCACTCTCAGTGGGGCATCTGGCGTAGTTCCAGTTCAAGCGGGCTACAATCGGATCGGACCCGCCTTTGGAACGTAACGACGAAGTTGAGCTCGCGCGGCAATTGATTGCCGGAGTACCGGAAGCGTTCGACCGTTTTGTGGAACACTTCCGGGCAAAGGTCTTCCACTATAGCTGGCTGATGTGCCGGAACCGCGAAGACGCCGAGGAAGTGGCGCAGGAGGC
>PMTT01000543.1:0-9112 GCA_003167275.1 Bryobacterales bacterium
AAGCTAAAGCATACCCCACGGGCCTCCTGTTCCTGATTCCAGTACTGCTCGTTGCACAGCCGGACCGGCCGCTCACCTCTCTGCCTTACACGCCGAGCCTGGAGCCTGCGTTCATGAACCGCTCGGTCGATCCCTGCGTGGATTTCTACCGCTATGCCTGCGGCAATTGGAACGCGATGAATCCGATTCCGGCAGACCAGGCGCGCTGGAATGTGTATGCCAAGCTGGGGACCGATAACCTGAAGTTCCTGTGGGGAATGCTGGAGGAGGCCGCCAAGCCGGCGCCCGGGCGTCCGCCGCTACAGCAGAAGATCGGAGACTATTTTGCCGCCTGCATGGATGAGACGGCCATCGAGAAGGCCGGCCGGGCTCCGCTCGAAAGGACACTCGACGAAATCGCCGGGCTGAAACGCGTCGCCGATATCGCGCCGCTGCTCGCACGTCTGCACCTGGAGTCGGGCGACAGCGCGCTCTTCGGATTCGGCTCGAACCAGGATTTCGCCAACTCCAGCCAGGTGATCGCCTTTGCTTCCGCCGGCGGCCTGGGCCTGCCCGACCGCGACTACTATACGAAGACCGACGCCAAGTCGGTGGAGACGCGCACCCGCTACGTGGAGCACGTGGCCCGCATGTTTGAACTGCTCGGCGATCCGGCAGCCACCGCAAAGGCGGAGGCGCAGACCGTCATGGCCATCGAGACCTCGCTCGCCGTGAAGTCCCTCACGATGGTCGACAAGCGCGATCCTTACAAGCAGTTTCACAAGGTGACGCGCGCGCAACTGCTGAGCCGGGTCCCCTCCTTCGATTGGGCGCTCTACTGGAAAGGCATCGGCCTGCCGGCGCCGGCCGAGATCAACGTGACCGAGCCGGAGTTCTTCTCGGAGGTGGAACGGCAACTCAAGTCCCACGCGATCGCCGATTGGAAAACGTATCTGCGCTGGCACCTGGTCCACGACAAGGCGGCATATCTTTCCTCCCCGTTCGTGCAGGCAAACTTCGACTTCTACAGCAAGTACCTGCGCGGCGTCACCCAAATGCAGCCGCGCTGGAAGCGCTGCGTGAAGTACATTGACCGGGATCTCGGCGAAGCTCTCGGGCAGGTGTTCGTGGAAAAGACTTTCACGGGCGATACGAAAAGCCGTGCGTTGAGCATGACCAAGGAGATCGAGAAGACCCTGGAAACCGACATTCGCCAGCTTCCGTGGATGGGCGAGGCCACCAAACAGCAGGCCCTGCTGAAGCTCCACTCCATGGTAAACAAGATCGGCTATCCCGACAAGTGGCGGGATTACGGTCCGGTGCGCGTGGAGCCCGGCGATTTCCTGGGCGACGTCAACCGGGCGACGGAGTTCGAGTCCAAGCGCCAGTTGAACAAGATCGGCAAGCCAGTGGATCGGACCGAATGGCAGATGACGCCGCCCACCGTGGATGCCTACTACGACTCGCAGATGAACGACATCAACTTTCCGGCGGGCGTCCTGCAGCCGCCGCTGTTCGACCCGAAGATGGATGATGCGCCGAACTATGGGAACACGGGTGCCACCATCGGACACGAACTGACTCACGGTTTCGACGATGAGGGCCGCCAGTTCGACTCCAAAGGCAACCTTCGAGATTGGTGGACTAAGAAGGATGCCGAGGAGTTCACCAAGAGGGCCGCGTGCGTCTCGGATCAGTATTCGCACTACACCGTCGTGGACGATATCAAGATCAACGGCAAGCTGACTATGGGCGAGGATGTGGCGGACCTGGGCGGGACCACCCTGGCATACATGGCATGGAAGGACGCCACGAAGGGGCAGGACTTGAAACCGATCGGCGGCTTCACACCCGATCAGCGGTTCTTCATCGGCGTGGCGCAATGGGCCTGCGGAGACGAGCGGCCGGAGAACAAGCGGCTCAACGCGATCACGAATCCGCACTCGCCCGATGAGTACCGGATCAACGGAGTGGTTTCCAACATGTCGGATTTTGGCAAGGCGTTTTCTTGTAAGGCCGGGCAGCCGATGGTGCGGGAGCCGGTGTGTAAGATCTGGTAAGGGTGGGACCCAGTACAGTTTGGTGGGCAAGCTAAAGCATACCCCACGGGGGGCTGAGCCTCCAGCGGACTCGCAGGCATCTAACTGTCATACGATTTCGACGCGTGTGCAAATGCGCAAAGGACCAGTGTGATGCCATACATTACGGTAGGCAAGGAAAACTCCGGCAACATCGAGCTTTACTATGAGGACCACGGCACGGGTAAGCCGGTAGTCCTGATCCACGGATATCCACTGAGCGGCGCCTCATGGGAGAAGCAGGTGGCGGTTCTTCTGGAGGCGGGTCACCGGGTCATCACCTATGACCGCAGAGGATTCGGTAGGTCGAGTCAACCATCCACAGGTTACAATTACGATACTTTCGCCGAAGACCTGCACGAAGTCGTGAAGAAGCTCGTCCTACGGGATTTCGCGTTGGTGGGCTTCTCGATGGGCGGCGGCGAGGTGGCGCGCTACCTGGGGAAATACGGATCGAAGGACGTGAGTAAGGCGGTATTCATCTCGTCGGTCCCGCCCTACCTGCTGAAGACGCCGGACAATCCGGAAGGGGTGGACGGCAGTGTCTTCGAGGGAATACAGAAGGCAGTCGCGGCAGACCGTTACGCGTTCTTCACCGAGTTCTTCAAGAACTTCTACAACACGGATGCACTGATGGGCACGCGCGTCAGCGAACAGGCTGTCCAGGCAAGCTGGAACATCGCGGTGGGCTCCTCGGCCGCGGCCAGTCTGGCTTGCGTGCCGACGTGGTACGAGGACTTCCGCCAGGACTTGGCCCGGGTTGATGTACCCACGCTGGTGATTCACGGCGATGCGGATCGCATTCTGCCGATCGGGGCCTCGGGAGACAGGACCGCCAAGCTCGTAAAAGGAGCGCGATTGGTGGTGGTCAAGGATGGCCCGCACTGTATCACCTGGACCCACGCCGACATAGTCAATCGCGAACTGGTAAGCTTCCTTGGGGAAGTCACTGGGACGCGTACGTTGACGGCTCAGGGGTAGGCTAAGTCAGTCCGGCCGGTCACAGACCAAGTCGGACCACTCCCTCACGGTCGTGGCTAGGTTGATTGCGGCAAACGCGGATGCGATGCGAGCCGCGCGCATCAGAGTGTGAAGAGAATCGCCCGCAAGCGGGCGAGACAGGCGGAACCGCCTGTCCCACCAAGGCGGTTTTCGAACTTGTCCGCTAAGCGCCGTGGTGGAGGCGGATCAATGCCAAGTCCAGAATGTGAGAGTTGGCGGCGCGGATTTCCTCCAGGAGAGTTGCGGAGGGCTCGGTCTCCAGATGGATTCGCGCCACGGCGGCTTGCGCTCCTTCGAACACGATGTTCTCCATCTCCTGCACGTTGATGTGGGCCGTGCTGATGGCATCCAACACCCCCGCCAGGACGCCGGGTCGGTCCTGGTGGCGGACCACCAGCGCGCACACCGCGGGAGTCGCCTTCGCCAGGTTCACCACGTTTGGCACCTGGCCGCTCTCCTGGAAGGCGCGCACGATTCGTACTGTCTCAGCCGCGATGGCATCCTGTGCCTGGTCGGTGGACGCACCGATGTGATGCGTCCCGTAGACCAGGCCCGCTTTCACGATTTCGTCCGCGAACTCGCCCGTGCCGCCGGCAGGCTCCTGGGCGAAGACGTCCAGACCCGCGCGAATGGCCTTGTCGCGAAGGGCGTTCCGCAGCGCCTCCTGATCGGCGATCTCGGCCCGCGAAGTATTGATGAAATACGCGCCGTTCCGCATCGCGTCGAAGAAGTCCGCGCCGAGCAGGCCACGCGTCTGCGGCTGCAGCGCCAGATGGACGCTCACGATATCGGCATCCGCTGCTACCTCTACCGGCGAAGCCTTATAAACGATGCCCAGTTCGGCGGCGGCGCTCTCGGTTAGGCGGCGGCTCCAGCCGGTGATCCGCATGCCGAATCCCTTGGCGCGCGGGATCATCTCGCGGCCGATCTGCCCCAGGCCGATGAGCCCCAGCGTGCGGCCATAGAGCCCGCTGGCCTTGGAGTACTCCTGCTTGTTCCAGCGGCCTTCGCGCAAGGAAATCACGTTGTCGGCAATCCTGCGGTCGAGGGCCAGAATCAGGGCGAACGCCAGTTCGGCCACCGCGACGGAATTCTTCCCCGGGCAGTTCGAGACGTAGATGCCCCGGCGTGAGGCCGCCGCGACGTCGATGGTGTTGTAGCCTGCGCCCGCGCGAACGATGAGTTTCAGCGGGCCGGCAGCGAGAATCGCCTCCGTGACCTTGGTCGACCGAACCACCAGAACATCCGGCCGGATGCGCTCTACCTCCCGCGCCAGGGCTTCGTCTTTCAGTCCCGGTTGGTAAGAGGTGTCGCAGCCGGCGGCCTGGAATCCCTCCAGGCCGGACTTCTCAAAGGAATCTGCAATCAGAACGCGCATCACTCATAGGTAACACGGGGTGCGGTTGTGTGTTGGCGCTGAGAACGGAGGAGAGTTGGTGCTCGTGGCCGCGGGCAACTGTTCGCGCGAATGAAGNNACGAGGGCGTCCGCCCCACTGTTGTTGGTTGAGGGCGTGCTACGATTTAATTCGTTGACATACGTTTCGAATCGTTGTAGAGTCTTCGTAGATGGCTCTGCACTCACCGAATCCCAAGCGCGAAGCCCTTCCGCTTCCCAGCGCCGCTGAAATCGACATCCTGGCCGTCCTCTGGCGGCTCGGACCAGCCACCGTTCGCGAGGTCCACGAGGCCCTCGGCAAAGACATCGGCTACACCACTACCTTGAAGCAGATGCAGTTGATGACCGAAAAGGGCCTGCTCCTCCGCCGCGAGCGTTTTCGGTCGCATGTCTATGAACCGGGCATCCCCAAAGAGCAGACCCAGACGCAGATCGCGGCCGACCTGATGAAGCGGGCGTTCGACGGTTCGGCCCAAAGCCTGGTGCTGGGCGCTCTCTCCGCACAGCCTGCTTCTTCCGAGGAATTGGCAGGTATCCGCAAAATGCTGGCAGCATTTGCCAAGAAGAAAGGACGTCCCTGATGAACGCGATTCAGTTCCTCTCGATACAGCCGTGGGTGGAACGCCTCGGCTGGACCCTGGTCCACTTCCTGTGGCAGGGCCTGCTGATCTCCGCACTCTATGCGGGCATACGCAAAGGACTCCCGCGCTCGTCCAGCGCCGGCTTGCGATACATTCTCGCGTGCACGGCGCTCGCGGCCATGATGGCCGCTCCGGTGGCGACATTCACCCTGATGCTGCCGTCCGATCCGCTTCCGGCCTCCTCGCATCTCGCGGTCCAAGTCCCCACCGCGGCTTCTGTTGCTGTTTCCGCGCTTTCGGCCACCGTGCCCGCATCCGTCCGTGGAACCGTCGCCGGCGTATGGACCGGAAGGCTCTTGCCCTGGATCGTCTTGACCTGGATGGCCGGCGCCATGGCGTTCTGGGTGCGTTTGATGGGCGGCTGGGTGGTGGCCGCGCGTATGCGGTCGATGCTGGTCCGGCCGGCGCCGCCCGAATGGCAACAAACCTTCCAGCATCTCAAAACCAGGATTCACGTCTCTCGTCCCGTCCGTTTGCTGGTGTCCGCGCTGGTGCAGGTACCGACCGTCGTAGGCTGGCTTCGCCCCGTTGTGCTGGTGCCGGTTGGGGCGCTCGCCGGTTTATCGCCCGAACATATGGAAGCGCTTCTGTTGCACGAACTGGCGCACATCCGGCGCCACGACTATCTGGTCAACGCGCTGCAAAGCGTCGCCGAGGCGCTGCTTTTCTACCATCCCGCGGTCTGGTGGGTCTCGAAGCACATTCGCGACGAGCGGGAGCTGTGCTGCGACGATGTTGCCGTGTCGGCCACCGGCGGCGACGCGCTCACCTATGCCAGCGCGCTGGCGGAGTTGGAATCGTACCGCCCTGCCCATCTCCATGCCATCGCGGCCAACGGCGGCTCTCTGACAGACCGCATTGCCAGGCTGCTGGGCGAGTCGCTGCCGGCGTCGCGAACGCTGTCCGGGCCTGGAGTCGTCGTGAGCGTCGTTCTCCTGGTCGTTACGGCGTGCGCGATGTTCGGCCAGTCGGATGCCGCGCTGAAATTCGAAGTGGCGTCGGTGAAACCATCTGTCGCCGACGCTCGCGCAAGGAGGATCATCAGGGTCATGCCCGGCGGTGGGCTGATTGCGGAGAACTTTCCCCTGCAGCTTCTGATACAAAACGCGTTTAGGCTCCAGGCGTTTCAGATCTCGGGAGGTCCAGGCTGGATGCAGTCCGACGGGTTCAATATCGATGCCAAGGGAGCTGGCCAAGCCACGCAAGCCCAGGTCTATCGCATGCTGCGATCGCTCCTCGAAGACCGCTTCCAGCTCAAGACCCACTGGGAGACCAAGGAACTCCCAGTCTACACGCTGAGCGTGGCAAAGAACGGCCCCAAGCTGCCGAAGCCCAAAGAAGGAAGTTGCCTGGATGCCAACCCGAATGCGCCCTCGGCTCCTCCCACGCCAGGGCGGCCGCCCGCAATTCCGTGCGGCGCCCCTATGGTGATGCTGGAACAGTGGATCCGGATCCAGGGCGGAAAGGTGTCCATGGCCGACCTGACCAAGACGCTCTCGATGGTCATGGGGCGCACGGTGATAGACAAGACCGGGTTCGCGGATGCATTCGATCTCGTCCTGAATTTCACTCCCGATGAGGCCGTCGCGGGGCTGCCGCGGGCCCCGAGACCCGATCCCGGCAGTGCTACAGACCCTTCCGCGCCGCCCTCGATCTTCGCGGCCCTTCAGGAACAACTCGGCCTCAGACTCGAATCGACCAAAGGTCCCGTCGAGATCCTGGTCGTCGACCACGCGGAAAAGCCCACCGAAAACTGAGCCCCGTGGGGTATGCTTTAGCTTGCCAAGCTCCAGTCGCGGTCCGCAAGGGCCGCGCTGGGGCCACGTTATAAGGAACGTGTGACTCGCGCTTCCATCTCTTCGAGTGAGCGGGGCCAATCCTCGCGGAGTAAGCGGGAGAGGGCGCGGTCGGCCAGGAGCCTGCCGCCGGTCTGGCACGGCGCGCAGTAGTTGGTCTCGTTCGACGCGTACCGGATGCGTTGGACTTTGGCGCCGCAGCGGGGACACGGCTGGCCGTATCGGCCATGGACGGCCATGCCCTCGCGAAAGGCAGTCACCTTCTCCGGGAAGGCGCCGCGGGCATCGGAGCGCAAACGGTCCGCCCATTCGATCAGGGTTTCGCGTGTCGCCAGGTACAGGCGGGCGACCTCGTCGTCGCTCAGCTTCAGGGTCATCGCGATGGGCGACAGGCGGGCACGGTGCAGGATTTCATCCGAATAAGCGTTGCCGATGCCGCTGAAGAGGTGCGGATCGGTGAGAGCCCGCTTCAGAGTGTGGTTGGCGGACTTCAGAGCGCCGGCGAATCGGGCGAGGCCGGCGTCCAAGGGTTCGATTCCGCCGGCATCGAGCGCTCGCAATCCGGCTTCGCTGGCAGCCATATGGATTGCGGCGCGGTGTTGCGACCCGGCCTCGGTGAAGACCAGCACGCCAGAATCAAATTCCAGCACTGCCAGCACGTTCCGGGAGCCGAGCTTCGCCGTGGAGGTCCGCCAGTGAAGCCGTCCGGCGATCATCAGGTGGATTGCCAACCATAGATCGCCCTCAAATCCAATGGCGATTCGCTTCCCCACGCGGCGCACTTCGCGGACCACCTTACCCTGGACCGATTCGACCGGCGGAGCGGTGGAGCGCAGCAGAAACGGGCCGCGGATGGACACGCGGTGGAGCGTGTGGCCCACGATGCGGTCGCGCAATGCCTCCACGTAGACGACGACGTCCGGCAGTTCCGGCATACGTTCGAAAGTAGCACGGTTGAAGATCTCGAAATTGCCGCGGTAATGACTCCCGGAGCCGGGCAGATGCCGCGGCCCGCGCTGGGACTCCGCCGTGCGGGATTCAAACCAACACAGTCAAGAATGCCCATGTCACCGGAGGTACAGGTCCGCAATCCGGTCGGCGATCTCTTCAGGCTTCGCGTTGTTGCGGTTGACTAGCACGATCACGGTGAAGCGCTTCTCCGGGATCCGCATGATGTGCGTTCGGAATCCCACGGTGCTGCCTCCGTGCCGCACCGTCTTCAGGCCGCGATGCTCGCCGATCTCCCATCCGAAACCGTACGTAGTTTTCGTGCCACCGCTCAATACCGCCGGGGTGAAGGCCGCTTGCATCGTCTCCGCGCGCACCAGTCGGGTGGTGTAGAGTGCCTGGTCCCACCGGTAGAGATCGTCCACCGAGGAGTAGATGCCGCCATCGCCCAGCACCGCGCTGGTGACGCTCTGATCGGTGCGCTCAAAACCGCTGCCCCGCTCGGTGTAGCCGTAGGCGCGATTCCGAACTGTCGAGATGCCGTCCTCGAAGGCCACCGTCCCGGACATGTGCAGGGGATCGAAGATGTCCTTCTTCAGGAAGGCCGCGAAGCGCATCCCGGAAGCCTTTTCCACAATCAGCGCGAGATGCGAGTAGCCGGTATTGCTGTAGCGCCACTCCGATCCCGGCGCGAAATAAGTTCCGGAGGTGCGCTTGAGAAGGTCGAGCACGTCGAGGTCTTTGACTTGGGCAGTTCGCCCGTCGGGAATCAAGTCCTCGTAGGCCCGAAGCCCGGAGGTATGGGTCAGTAGGTGGCGGACGGTGATCTGTTTTCCATACGCCGGATAGTCCGGAAAGAACTTCGTGAGATCGTCGTCCAGGGACAGGCGTTTGCGCTCCGCCAGGATCAAGATGGCCATGGCGGTGAATTGCTTGGTGACGGATGCCAGCCTGTAGTTGGTGGCGGTGGTCGCGGCGACGTGGCTTTCCACGTCGGCAAGGCCGTAGGAGTGCCGGTAGAGCACCTTGCCATCGCGGATCACGATCACGGAGGCGCCCGGAACGGTGGCGTGGTTGTAGGCGGCGAACAGCGCGTCCACGTCGTCTGGTTTGGCGGCCGCCTGGGCGCGAATCGCTAGCGCAAGGCAGGCGGACAGCAGGATCGTCATTTTCAACGGCGGCCTCCGGTGCTTTCTATGCTACAACGGCGATATGCTCCCAACGGCGTACGATGTTGCAGTAATCGGGGCGGGCTCGTTCGGCGCGTGGAC
>PMTT01000543.1:9185-19427 GCA_003167275.1 Bryobacterales bacterium
TACAGTGCCGCGACCGAGCGTACGCTGGAGGCGGCGGGAGTGTCCATGGAGATCGTCTCCAGCGATGAGATGGCACGCCGATACCCGCAGATGCGACTGAGCGATCCCAAGGTGTACGGCATTTTCGAGCCGGAGAGCGGAGCCTTGATGGCACGGCGCGCGGTGGCGGCCGTGGTGGAGGACGCCGCCCACCGCGGCATGGCGTGCGCCACCGAGGCAGTCCTCGCTCCCTCCGGAAACGGACACTTGGCCACGGCGCGGACCGCCTCCGGACAGACGATTTCGGCCGGCACGTTCGTCTTCGCCTGCGGAGCGTGGCTACCCAAACTTTTCCCCCAACTGCTGGGAGCACGGATCTATCCAACCCGGCAGGAAATCTTCTTCTTTGCGCCTCCCGCCGGCGACCCACGCTTCGAACCGCCCCAGTGGCCGGTGTGGATCGACTTCTCCGACCCCAGAGGACCCTACGGGTTTCCCGACCTGGAGAGCCGCGGGTTCAAACTCGGTTTTGACCGGCATGGGTCGGCATTCGACCCGGACACCGGCGATCGCCGCCCGAGTGCCGCAGGTCTGGAGGAGGCCTACCGGTTTCTGGCCGAGCGATTCCCGGATCTCGCCGGCGCTCCTCTGGTGGAATCGCGGGTCTGCCAATACGAGAACACCTCGAATGGCGATTTCCTGATCGACCGGCATCCGGATTTCGACAATGTGTGGCTGGCCGGCGGCGGTTCCGGCCACGGATTCAAACATGGCCCGGCGGTGGGCGAGTACCTCGCTGCGCGGATCTTGGACGGCGGAGCGGTGGAGGCGAGATTCTCGCTGGAGAGCAAGGGGGAGGAGCAGGTGCGAACGGTGTACTGAGCCGTGGGTCAGGTCACAGCCCCATCCGACTCTTCAGAGCCAGGAACCGGGGCTCACCGCGCAGGCTGGCCAGCATGGGATCTACCGCCATGAAGTTGAGATCCACGAGGCGTTGCCCGTAGGCGCGCTCCAGGGCGTCCAGAGCGCGCGCCTTGTCGCCGAGAGCGGCGTAGACGTAGGCAAGCTGCACGCCGGGACCATCGACAGATTCGATTTCCTTGGCGATACTCGCAGCTTCGACTCTCCTGCCGGCGCGGGCCAGCGCGAAGCCCATGGAGCCAAGAATCCACGGGCCACGGCCCAGTGACTGGATGGCCTGTTCGAGCTCGGCGATCGCGGCAGGGTTGTCGCCCTTCATCGAAAGGGCCGCTCCCAGAGGAACGTGCGCATACGCAAATTGGGGGTCGTTGCGCAACGTTTGCCGCGCTGAGGCGATCGACTCATCGTAACGGCCGGCGCATTCCAAGGCCAAGGCAAGATCGTTGCCAATGCTGTAGGAGAGAGGGTCCAAGCCCCGCGCCGCACGGATATGCGCGATGGCGGCATCGAACCTGGCGCGCGTGACCAGCCCCAGGGCGTACTGCAGGTGACCGCGGGCATAACTCGGATTGAGTTCTAGCGCACGCTCGAAACCCCGCTCCGCAGCCGGCCAATCGTGGTCGAAGGCATAGCTCAACACCGCCAGCGAACCGAGGGTCTCGGCCGAACCCGGATCGAGTTGGAGCGCCCGGCCGCCCGCGGCCCTGGCCTTGGCCACCAGTTCGCCGACGTCGCCTTCCATGTGGAAGGCCATGGTGGAGTAGGCGGTGGTCAGAGCGGCGTAAGCTGGCGCATACTGGGGGTCCGCCTGCGCCGCCGCCTCTAAGTACTGAATGCTGGAAGACCGGGTCTCGTGTCCCTTGCTCAACAGATACCTGCCCCGCCAGTAGGCTTCCTGTGCGCCGGGCAGGGGCGGCCGGACCGCAGTCGCGGAAACCGTTGGCTCCCGCTTGCCCGGCGTATTTCCCAATACCTGGCGTTCCACGGCCCGGACAATCTGCTCCTCGAAGAGTGGCGCATCGCCCGCGGGCCCTTCCCAGCTCTCCGACCAAAGGTCGAATCCGCTGGCCACATTCACCAGTTGGGCGGCGATCTTCAGATGCTTGGGTTCCCCGCGGATGCTGCCTTCGAGCAAAACGCTCGCTCCAAGGTCACGGCCTACCGACTGCGCGCTGATGTTCTTACCGCGAAACTGGAAGGCGGAGGTGCGAGCGACTACCCTCAGGTCGGGCGACCGGGCGAGCGACGTCATCAGGTCTTCCGCAATGCCTTCCACCAGGTAGTCGCTTTCGGAGGCGCCATCGAGGGATACGAACGGCAGCACCGCGATCGAGGTGGGAGCGACCCGTGCCAGCCAGGCGAATGTGCCCAGCGCGAGGGTGGCGGCTAGGACGGAGAGCACTGCCAGCGGTAACAGCCATCTGCGCCTCCGCGGACCGGCAACGGGGACGGGGACGGGTGACCCGGCCGCGGCGCGGAAGGCAGGCACATAAGCGCCCGGCGGAAGATCGATGACCACTCCGTCGCGCAAACCCTCGATCCGGTAGTACTCGCGCAGCCGCTTACGAAGATGCGTGGCTTGGACCCGGACCACCGAGTCGCTGTGGGAATCGAAGTCGCTGCGGCGGCCAAAGACCTGGACTGCCACGACGCTTTCCTTGATCTCACCCGCCCGGCCTTCCAGCGCCTCTTCGACCACGAAACGCAGAAACTGCTGCACGCGGGGAGCGCCCGTAAACGAGGAGGAAGCCAAGACCTTATCGAGGTGCTCGCGAACGTCGCGGGCGTCCACCCGCCCGTCCGGCGTCAATTGAGGAACGGTCGCCACGGCTTTAATCGGGATACCGATGTCCTGAATGTACTCCGATTTTTCACGGATTGCAAGAGGTTGAAATAACGGGAGTTTAGCATGTTAAATACACCTTTTAGCGTCGTTTTCACCTAAATAGCGAGTAGAGTGGATCGAGTAAACGCGGATTCGGGCCGCTGGCCCGCGAAAGGAGAAAGTGAGCATGACGTTTTCGCTGAAGGGGCTCCTGCTTGGCATAGCAGTTCTACCCGCTCTAACCATCGCATCCACTACCACAACTACAATGACGACTGTAGACCTTTCCGGATACGCAAATTGTCGCGTCCAGTACAATTGCTACCAGTGGCCGGCGCCAGCCGTGGAGCAGGCTCCCGAGGGGCCTGTCACCCTGGGCGGAGTTCCGTTCAACCTCCAGACCGTGGGCGGTTACAACGGTTGGTCCGGAGCCGCCACGGGCACCCTGACGCTGAGCGTGAACATAGCAAACCCGACCACGGTTTACACGTTGATTAATACGGGTGCCGGCACGTACGGACCAGCCACGAACATAGCCATCGAGTTTAAAGGCAGCGGCGGCGCGTACTACGCGAAGGTCTTGGTGGGCGGCGTCGATGTCCGGAGCAACACCAATTACTGTTACATCGGATGCACCAACAGCATCAACGGCACGACGACCACCAATGTCGTAGATTTCAGTTTGGGCGGTTACGACCATCGCCTGGACATGCAGGCGATCACGCTGCCACCGGAGTTTCAGAGCCAGAGTCTCACGCAAATCACTCTCCTGGACTGGGCCGCCCCAGGCATTGGCCAGTTTGCGGTTCTCGCCGGCGTCACGGTGGCGTCTACCTCCAACCCTGTTGCTCCGCCGGTAACAACAGTAAAGGTGGATTTTTCCAACTACGCCAACTGCCGCCTGCAGTACAACTGTTTCTACCCCATTGACGACCCTGCGTACCCCGAAGGCACCCTCACACTGGGAGGTGTTCCGTTTAACATAGGGCCTGTTGGGGGCACCAACGCCTGGTGGGCTCAGGCCGCGGTCCGCGACACCAACACCCGTCTCACCAGCCTGCAGATTCCGGTGAACATACCAAACCCGATCGCGGTTCACACCCTGATCAACACGGCGTGGGGCCAAGCGGGGGGGCCGTATGCCTCCATCGAGTTCTTTGGCAACGCGGGCGGGTATTACAAGAAGGACCTGTATGGAAATCTCGATATCCGGACCAACTCCAACTACACACCCGTCAGCAACACGTGCTGTATCGACAATCTCTCCACCGTCAATGTCTACTCGGACCCGCCGGGCTGGGCGCCGGGCGGCTGGAATACGTTCCTGGACATGCAGACGATCACGCTGCCGGCCGGGCTTCAGAATCAGACCCTCACCCAGATCGTCCTCAACGACTGGGGAGGTATGGATTTCCAGGCAGTGACGCTCGCCGGTCTCACCGTCGACGTCTCGCCTACGTCCACGACGGCGGCCACCACCACCACAGCGAGCACGCCTCCCGCGCTCATCTATAGTCCCACCTCTCAGAACATCACTCTGAACGCGACGGTCACCAGCACGTCCACGGTGAACAGCGGAACGGTTTCGTTCACATTGCTTGGCACAAGCGTCTCCGCTAGCGTGACCGGCGGTTTCGCCAGCACCAGCTTTACGGTCGCGGGTGGTACGGTGGTGGCCAATTACACCATCCAGGCCACCTACAATCCCGGTGCAGGCCTCGCGGCGAGCAGCGACAACGGCAAACAATTGACCATCGGGAAAGCCACGCCGGTCATTAGCTGGTCCAATCCCGCCGATATCCTCTTCGGCACCGCACTCGGCCCGACGCAACTGAATGCCACCTGCAACGTCTTGCACGGTATCTTTATATACAATCCACCGGCGGGTTCGGTGCTACCGGTGGGCAACAGCCAGACGCTCTCCGTCAAATTCGCTGCCGACGACGAAACCGACTACACCGCGGCGATCCAGTCCGTGCAAATCAATGTGAAGCCGACCAGTCCACCGGCATCCCCCGTGCAGATCGTGGTGACCAAGCTTCTCTCGCGCAATAGCAGCACCCAGCAGGTTGTGGTGAGCCTGAACATCACCAACGCGGGAGGCACCAACGCACAGAACGTCCAGTTGACCGTCGGCAAAATCGGCTCGACGTCCGGCACGCCGCTACCCCAAGCACTGGGAACTGTGGCTGCAGGTATGACGGCGACGACGACATTGACATTCCCAGGCACGGTCGGGACGTCCGGCTCGTTGGCCGCCCTGACGGTGAGCGGCACCTATACAGGAGGCTCGTTCAGCAGCGCGAGCCGCGTTACACTTCCGTAATTTCGGATCTGAAAGGACTTATCTATGCGCTTACCATTCATCGGTTTGCTTCTGCTGGCGGTCCTGTTGACGATCCCAGCCCGCGCTGACGTGATCGCGGTAAACTTCACCTCGGCACTCCTCTCCGGTTCGCCGGTCGAAACGTTGACCTTTGGGGGCACATTGGTCAACACCGGTCCGGCCATCTTCATCAACGGCGCCAGCCTCAGCCTTGCCGCTTTTGATCCGTCGGATTACGATCTGACTACACTCCTCCTCAATGCGCCCTTGACGCCGCTGGCGGACGGCGACTCTGTGGGGCCATTCGACTTTTTCACCCTCACGATCCCGCTCGGGTTCGCCGACGGCAGTTACACTGGCACGCTTTTCGTTCAGGGTGGAGCCACCTCGGTCGACGATGCGGTGCTGGGGAGCGGGGACTTCACGATCAGAGTGGCGGTGCCGGCCGCCGACGTCCCGGAACCCGCATCTTTGCTTCTGCTGGGGACAGCGCTCGTGGGATTAGGCACGGTGCGCCGTCTTCGCCAGCGAAGCTCGTAGGATCGGCCGCCGGTGTTCGGAGGCCCCCGTCAGAGAACTGGGGGACACCGGCGGACCGCACTGTTGACTGAGAGGCATCGCAATGACTCTGCTCCATACGCTCGTCTTCGCATCATGGATCGGGCTGCCGATGACCTGTTCCGCGCAGCCCGCGAAAGGACAGAAGGCTCCGCCCAAACCGGGAACAGTGTTGTATCTGCACCGGCAGTGGGAACCCCACGAAAAAGCCTTCACGTTCCTCCTCCCCGAAGGCTGGATTTTCGAGGGTGGCGTGCTGCGGCTCAATCCCTCCGCGGGTCCCACGAACTCGGTCGGCGCCAAGTTCGACTGCACGATTAAGAAAGACGCAGCCGGAACGGCTATGATTCACTTTCTTCCGAATATCATCTACAAAGACCCGAAGTGGGTCCCGATGTTCCGGGTCGGCAGCAACTACATGGGGGCCATGGTCTATCCGGTAGCGGACCCGCAAACCTACATGACCCAGTTCGTCTTCCGCAAGCAGCACCCCCAAGCCCAAAACGTGCAGATCGTGGAACGCAAGCCCCTGCCCGACCTGGTGCGGCGCTACCAGCAGGGCAGTCCACCCTCGGGAGGGCTGTCGCACACGGTGTACGACGCGGGATCCATGACCGTGGTCTATGACGAGGGCGGCGTTCACTACAAAGAAAAAATCCGGGCTGTGATCGAGGACGTGGAGGGTCAGGGTCTCGGCATCTGGACCAACCACGACACAGTCTCCGTGCGGACCCCGGCGGCGGATTTCGACGCCGTGGCGCCTCTCTTCGCCCTCCTCGAAAGCTCTGTCAAAGGAAACCCGCAGTGGATTGCAGGCGAGCGGCGGGGATCGGCGATACGGTCGCAAAATGCGCTCAACACGCAGCGCCAGCTTCAACAGCAGCGCACCGAGATGCTGGCGAACCAGCGGCAGACGAACGCCGAGGCCCGCTACAGCCACTGGCTCGATATCACCGGCCAGGAGGACTACGTCAATCCGCATACGGGCGAGGTGGAGGTCGGCTCGAACCAGTGGAAGAACCGCTGGGAGAGCGGCAACGGAGACTTGGTTTACTCGAACGATCCTAACTACGATCCCAACTTCGACCCCAAGGCCGCGCACACGGACTTCAAGCGCAGCGTGGCGCGGGCACGCTAGCAAAACTACCGGTCGCCATTTCTTCTGGAGCGCGGACTTCATCATGACACCCAACCAGTCGCCCTCATCCACGACTAACCCGCCGGAGAGCAACGAAGTCCGCCGGTACCTGGAAAAAATCCTGGCGTCGAAGGTGTTCGCCAATGCGCCACGTGCGCAGCAGTTTCTACGTTTCGTGATCGAGGAGGCCCTGGCCGGACGGGCGGGTGAGATCAAGGAACCGGTAGTAGCGGCCCGGGTATTCAACCTGGGTGGCGACTTCGACCGGCGGAGGAATTCGATCGTCCGGGCCGAAGCTACTCACCTGCGCCGGCGGCTACGAGATTACTACATGAGTGCGGGAAGTTCAGACTCTGTGATCATCGATCTGCCGCCAAGGGGGTATATGCCCTTCATTCGAACATCTGCCACTGGCGGGGGCAAGCCGCAGGATGCAGGCCGCAGGCGATTTGAGGGATTGGTGTCCTTGTTTCGGCGGGGAAAAAGTACGCCGCGTGAGTAGACTCCGGCGGGGCTCGGCAGTCCTCGTGTCCCTACTCCCCCATCACCGTTTCCACCAGATCCGCGACCATCCGGCGNNCGCTGCTGGGCCGGGGAACGGTCGTAGATCCAAAACAGAATCACGCCCATCTGGTAGATCCACAGGATCCGCGGAAGGTGGTGCCCCAACTCGCCGCTGACCTTGATGCGGCTGCCCTCCAGAGCCCGCTCGAAGAACTTCATGTCCCGTTCCCGCATCTCGCGGGTCTGATCGCTGAATGGCGACAGGCGGTGCTCGGGATCCGCATGCGCCGCCAGGGTGCCGAGCAATCGCCGGTTGGGCTCGAAGTACTGGAACTTGACCTCAAGGAGGGCGCCCACGCGGCCCTTCAGATCCTTGGCGCCAGCCAACGCCGCATCGAGTTGCGGCTCCATCTCCAATTGGGCCTGGTCGTAAAAGGCCAGCACGATGGCGTCCTTGGAATCGAAGTAATAGTAGGCGGCGCCGGTTGCTACACCGGCGCCGGTCGCGATCTCCCGCATGGTGGTCTCTTCGAAGCCCTGGCGCCGGAACAGGTCCATGGCCGCCGCCAGGATGCGGGCGCGCGTCTCATCGCTTTTGGCTTTCGGTTTCACTTAATCCAATACCCTGCCTACCGGCCCACCCGCGGGAACCCAGCCGGGGCCGGGCGGTGGAGGCGGCAGCGGCCGCGCGGGCCGGTCCCGCTCCTGACCCCGCTTGCGGAGCCGGTTGAAGATATACAGGTTGAAGAAATGCATGATCCCCAGAACCAGTAGTACCACGCCGATCTTGTCGCAGACGAGCTCGATGGCCTGGCGCGCGTCCTCGAGCGTGGCGCCGGTCCGAAGGGCCAGCGTCACGTAGCCCACGTTGATGAGATAGAAACCCACCACCAGCAGGCTATTCACCGAATCGGCCAGTTCCGCTTTCCCCTGAAAGGCATCCATCAGGAATACGCGGCCGTTCTTCCGCAGTGTCTTGGCCACCCATATGGTGACACCCAGGCTGATGGCAAGATAGACCAGATAGGAAACGACGATGTACATACTACCCTCCTCTTTTCGAACGCGTTCAACTTGAACATGTTCAATTACAGAGTAGAGCAAGCATGGCGGGAAGTCAAGAAAACAACTGAATGCGTTCAAAACTGTGGTCTGCCTACTTCACCTTAAGCGCCGTGGCGCGCTTCTCCGGCGCATGGCCTATGGACGACCCGCCGCCGCGCCGCGTTCCCAGGCGATCGTCCGGACGATGCCTTCCTCGCGAGGCACCACCTCGGCGTACCCCAACTCCGTCCGAATCCGGGACGTGTCAACGGCCAGGTGGTGCGAGAAATCGTTCGGCATCCGCCGGTCCTCGGGAAGCTCCCCTGCGGGTACCGGCACGATGCGGCCATCCCATCCCGCTAAACGGCCCCACTCTTCAAGCCGCTCTATCCAAGTCGGAGCGTGCGGTTCGCCGACGTTGTAGGTCCGGCCGGCGGCGCGGCCGTTGGTGACCGCCAGACCCACGGCCTCGGCCACATCCTCCGAGAATCCATGGGTCCAGCGCCATCCGCCGAAATCCTCCTGGATTCTCAGCACCGCCCGATCGGGAGTCATCTGCTGGAGCCACGGTCCGAAGCGATGGTTGTCGTTGGGACCATACACCGCGGGAAAGCGCAGAATCGTCACGGGCACATCCGCCTGGCTGCGGAGCGTCTGCTCCACCAGCACCTTGTCGTATTCATCCATACGCTCGAGCGGCGCGTTCACGATGCCGCGGTAAGGACATCGCGATTCGCGCAAGGGCTCATCCTCAGTCAGCGGGATCGGGCCGGGCGGCCCGGATTCCAGCCGCTTGAGGCGTCCATAGGCGCGGTAGACATCGCCGCTCGAAATCGCGACCACCCGGCCGGCCGCGCCGCGAAAACAGTCCAGAAAGGCGCGCGTATCGAGCTCATTCATGGCCCACATATGGACTACCACGTCCGCCGAAAGGTGGCGCAAGCCGGCCGGCGGTCGGGCGATGTCGCCGTGAATGTGAGTGACGCCGTCAGGCAACCCGGCTTCGTGCCCGCCTCTGTGGAAGATCGTGACCTCATGACCCAGGCGAACGAGGCCTCGCACCACAAACGGTCCCGTCAAGCCCGTTCCCCCCAGAATTAAGACGCGCATCGGGCTCCCCATACCCTCATGATACAATTCGGAAGAAATACTCTTTTGCGAGGTGTCCTTCCAATGGCAGAGAACAACGACCTGTCCCGCCGCGATCTCCTGAAAGCCGCCGGCGCCGTGACCGCGGTAGCCGCCGCGATTCCCACCGTGCAGGGCTTTCCTGCCATCCAGAAGGTGAAAGCCGCCAACGATCAGGTGCAGTTCGGCATCATCGGCTCCGGAAGCCGCGGAACCTACCTNNAATCCCAAGACCTTTAAGGACTACCGCGAACTGCTCTCCATGAAGGACGTGGACGCGGTGTTCGTCACCACGCCGCTCTTCGTGCACTTCCCCATCACCAAGGACGCCCTGATGGCGGGCAAGCACGTCTTCTGCGAAAAGTGCCTGGTCTTCAAGCCTGAGGAAGTCCACGCCTTGCGCGCCCTGTGCGCGGAACATCCCAAGCAGACCCTGCAAACAGGCCTGCAACGACGCTACAGCTACTTCTACCAGACCGTGAAGCAGATGGTGGACAAGGGCATCCTCGGCGACGTCCACCACATCCATGCCCAGTGGCACCGCAACATGGTCAACAAGCCAAGCTCGCTGTGGACCATGAAGCCGGGCGGCGAGAAGAATATCGCCAACTGGCGCGTCTTCCGTTCCATGTCGGGCGGCCTGACCGCGGAGTTGACCTCCCACCAGGTGGACGTCTCCGACTGGATGTTCGGCTCTTCGCCCGAATTCGTGATGGGCTTGGGCAGTCTGGACACACTCAAGGACGGCCGCGACGTCTACGACAACATCCAGTTGATCTACAAGTACCCCAAGGGTCAGAAGCTGACTTACTCTTCCGT
>PMTT01000543.1:19450-25482 GCA_003167275.1 Bryobacterales bacterium
TGGTGGTATCGCGAGCCGCCTAAGACCACGGAAGTGGCCAAGGCGGAGGATAAGACCAAGCCCTTCGTGGCCGGCGCCACGATGGTCTCCGCGGGCGGGGCCAACGGTCCCATCCCGATCATGACCAGCGACCTGGACTTCACCGGGAAAGAGGGCTTCCTCGACCGCGAGGTGAAGTTCGCCCGCCGATGGCTCACGGCCAAAGGGGTCATGCTGCAGGAAGAGCAGAAGAATCCCGTGGATGTGGAGTTGGAAAGCTTCTTCCAGAACTGCAAGGACGGTCAGAAGCCTCGTGCCGACCTGGAAGTTGGGTTGGCCGACTCGGTGGCCGTGATCCTGTCGAATCTTGCAATGGACGAGGGCCGAAAGGTCTACTTCAACGAGATCGACAAAATGGGCCGCGGCGAGGCGCCGAAGAAAGCGTAAGGTATGCTTTAGCTTGCCCAGTCCATCAAGGCCGCGCAAGCTAAAGCACTAATTCCCGGCCGGCGTCTTTTCCACGTGATCCACGACGAGGGTCTCAACCGGTCCCTTGCGCCGCTCCAACTGGAGTCCGAGCTTCCGCAGTCCGTCGTTGAAGCCTTTCAGGACCGCCTCCTCCCTGTCCATCCGCGCGTTCTCCATTGCGGCTGGATCGCCGCCGGCGTTCGGCCCTGGCGGTCGTGCCCCCAGCAGATCCTTCATGGACACCTCCAGAACCAGTTGATAGCGCCCTTTCAATCCCGTCCTATCCACCACGGGCGATTCCAACGGGGTCACCCTGTCCAACAGTTCGGCCAGTCCTTCAAAAGTGATATTCGGAGCTTCCCACCGCTGGGTTAGCTGAGGGCCTTCCGTTTCTCGTACCGTTCCCACATGAGGATTGCTCATCGCGGTCGTGTAGGTGCCATCCGCGTTCGGGATCACCGTCGTATGAGTCTCCACGCCACCGAGTAGTTCGATCTTGCTGGGCGGTGCATCCCGGTCCGCCGCTGCGGCTGGCACCGGAACACCTGCCTCCGGCGCGGCCTCCTTCACCTTCAGCCCGCCCTTCGCCACGACCAGCGCATAAATCGCATGTTCCGCAGTCCCTCGATGGAGGGCAAGCTTGAAACGGTCCGCCAGCAAGGCTTGGAGCATCTCCGGCACCTGATTCTCCAGTGCGCCCTGCGGAAGCTTCGCCGCGACGTCGAACCTCGCCTGCCCGAGGCTCATCATCCAATCCGGCCCTGTGATCCGGTCCGGAGGGAAGCGGAATGCGTACGCGATCAGAGTCGTTAAGGTAGCGCACTCAATGTCGACCCGGCCCCGATCCATTTTGAATGACTGGGGGCACCCGCGGCCGACGCCACGTGTGCCGGCGCCTCCTGCGGCGTCAGGCGGCCGCTGCTTCACCGAGGACACTTCGAATTCCGGCCTGGCCGCGGCTGCGGATTGCGCCCGGATGGGGGGCGCACAAAGGATGCCAAATACGGCGGGCGCCGCCAGCGCCACGACCCCGGCTGACGCCAGGGCTACTTTTCTCGCGAAGTTCAGTCTGGGCACAATGCGATTGTTCATGATTGCCGAGGCTCAGTTCTTATCAATTCACCCGGTTATCGGGTCTCTTATGCCAAGGTGACGCACGCGGCGTTTGGAACGTTGAGCACCCTTGAAAACGCAAGGTAGCTGCGCGATTTCGGTGGGGCGGACCCCCTGGTCCGCGGCCGACGCCCCCGTCGGCCCGTTCGCATCGCGCCGGAATATGATTCCAGGGCGACAGCGGGTCNNCCAGGGGGTCCGCCCCACTGTGTTCGCTGCTCCGCCGTGGCCCGGTACCCAATCCCAGCCACCCCCAACCGATTGCGATATCCTGGAATCGGCAGGTATCCGCACATGTGGACAGTTAGAGCCGCGTCAGTCGCTGTCTTGGCGATGGCATCAACCGTGTTCGCCAACGATGTCACCTATTTGAACGGGCAGGTGCGTTTGCAGGATGGTTCCGCGCCCGGGCATGCCGTGGAAATCAAGTTAGCCTGCCCCGGTACGGACCCGGCCCGGCAAACTACCACCAATAAGAAGGGCGCCTATTTCCTGAAGGTGGAGCGCGACGAATTCAACCACGTGGCCCGAGCGCTGCCGAGTACCTCCATGGACATCAGGCCGGATGCCATGGCTGGTTCGTGCCGGTTGGTGGGCGTCCTGGCGGGATACCAGTCTTCGGAAATCAATCTTGGCACCTTCACGATTGGGAAGGATCTCAAGTTACCGGAACTGGTTCTGACACCTCGCTCCGCCCACTGACACCTACGGGTGGGTGAACTCGTTGGCATGCGGAATCAGCTCGAAGTACAGCCGGCTCGGAAGTTCGGTGCGCCAGTGGCCAGTCCATTGGGCATATCCACAGACTCCCAGGAACAGCCCCGCCACGCCCGCAGCCACCACCCAAACCGGCACGTGCTTCCTCCGTGGCGCCGACATCAGCAGGGCGCCGGCGGCCGGGCAGACCGCTACGCACTGCATGCACCCCGTACACTCGGCCGATTGGATGGTGATCAGTTGGTCGACGGGCAATGCCGAGGGGCAGGCCTTCGTGCACTTTCCGCAGTCGATACATAAGGAGGTCTCGCGCCTGATGCGCAGCGGGCTGGCCAGCGAGGCGAAACCCATCAGCGCGCCGTAGGGGCAGAGGTAGCGGCACCAAAAGTTCTGTACGAAGACCGACGCCAGTACCAGCAGAGCCACCACGATGCCACCAGTCAACCCCAGGAAACGGAAGAAGTTGAGCATCTTCACGTCATCCACGATGCCGTACGGCCCTTCCAGGAAAGCGCGAATGGCAGGAACCGGCATGGAGACTACCGCGTAAAGAAACAGCCCCAGGAGGATGTATTTCAGGCTGCGCAGGCCGATATCCAGGCGGCGGGGTAGCCGGAAGTTGCGTCCAAAAGTCCGGTGCCCCAGGCGCCAGAGATACTCCGAAATCGTCCCCACGGGGCACAGCCAGCCGCAAAAGCTCTTGCGGAAGATCCACGACATCGCGAGGAAGGCGATCAGCAGGAACATCCCCGCGGGATGCAGGCGCGGCGTCTGGCCGGTCACCAGCAGCACCTTCAAGTTCATGAGCGAGGCGATGGGCAGCCAGCCTTCGACCCCGGGGGGACGGCTGGCCCAGACGGATCGGCCGCCCGTCTCGTAGTACCGCACGAACAGGTAGAACTCGGCCGCGATCCAGACGTTCAGGGCCAGGAACGCCAGTTGAAACCCACGGCGCAGCGCCTGGGATCGGTCGGGAGCGGCGCGCTTCAGAAGCTTCTTTCCGGGTGGGGCGGCGGGGGCTGGGGCGAGAGTGGCCATTTCTGCGACCTCTGGTTCCAGCGTAAGGCGCCGGGCAGGGTGAAGCAGTGACCGGAGTCACAGGGCCGCGCCTGCCAGGGCTCGTAGACCCCCTCGAAATCGTAGGCAGCCACCCGGTACTATCCACTGACAGCCTTGAATCCTTTCGCTTGGGTATTAACGTGGATGTTTGAGCCAGATCGGACTGTTTCTCCGCATTTACATCCGTCCGCTGCGGGCGTTCGGCCCGGTGATCGACGAAGCGCGGCTGGCATTCGCCGTGGGAATAGCGCTGCTGGCGATTCTGGCGGTGCAGGCGCCACGGTACGCCGAATACCGGCGGATCACCGCGCAAGCTCTCCAATACGTCAAGGAGCATCCGGCGCCTCCCCCCGCGCTCGCCAGGAACACAACGGCGAAGCACCCCGCGGCACCCCCGATCGAAGGGGCGGTGCCGGCCCCCGGGTCCGCGGGTCAGCCGCAGACGACCGCAAGCGCCGCCGGCAAGCCCGCGCCTGCCGATGCCGGCGATGCGGANNTTCGTTATGCGGTCGACGAGTTCATCGGCCTGGCGCCATTCCACTACCTTCCGCCTGTCCTCTCGCTCGCCATCTGCTTCGTGCCGGCGGCCCTCCTGATCCTGACCCTCTTGCAGGGTTTGGGCAGGTTCACCAACATCCTCTTCCGCGACTATCTTACGCTGCTGGTGTGCGGGCTGATGGCATGGGCCGCTGCCTGGCTGATCCTGGGAATCGTGAACTTCGCCCTGTCGTACCTGCACCCGTCGTGGCACAATGCACCGGCGTTGTTTTGGGTGGCGAGCCTCTATTTTCTGGCCCTTTCGGTCTGCGCGATCCGCACTCTGATGGGTGCCAGCCTGATCCATGGCGCCGGTGCTGTCGCGGGCGGCTGGGTGGCCGGCGTTGCCGGAGTCTGGCTCCACTCCATCTCGGGCAATGTCACCTGGTACCTGGCCTCCCCTTGCGTGCTGTATTACCTGTGGGCGAATCTACAGGGGTCGTTCCATTCCATCGGCTACGGATTAAGCGCTCGCCAGCGGATGAAGCGAAACCTGGAGACCCTCACCATCAATCCCAGAGACTCAGACGCCCACCTTCAACTCGGCCTGATCTACTTCGGGCGCCGCCAGTATGAGCTGGCCGCTGAACGATTCCAGAAGGCGATCGAGATCGATCCTTCCGAGCCCGACGCCTGGTATCAACTCGGCCGGATTGCGCGGCTTCAGGGGCGGTATGCCGATGCGCTCAGCCACTGCCAGACCGCCGCGCGTCTCGACGACAAGCACTCCGGGAGCGAGGTGTGGCGGGAGCTCGGAGCGGTGCAGTTCCTCTCGGGAAGGCACGAGGCAGCGCGTTACGCGCTCGAGAAGTTCACCGAGCGGCGTGAGTACGATCCCGAAGGCCAGTGCTGGTATGGCCGCGTCCTAGCCGCGCTCGGTGAGCCGGAAGCTGCCCGGCGGGCGTTCCGGAACGCCGTGGAGGCGGCGCAGACCATGCCGGCCCCTCGCAAGTATCAGGTGCGGTCGTGGGCTGCCGAGGCGAACAAGGAGTTGCGCGGTCTATCGGCATCGGGCCGGCCAGCCGCCACTCAACAGGTGAGCCGCGGTCCAGCGCCCGTGACCGCCCGCGATTAAGTAGGACAGACCATCGCCTTTTGTGGTCTGTCAGCCGGCAAGGCTGGCTTTCAGCCAGAATCGGGTAGGAGGGGCCTCACGACCCCGTCCTCCCACACCACCGTACGTACTTGTCGTATACGGCGGTTTCTTCAATGTTGTAACGCATCGTACTTAGAGGACTTGTCCATAACGGACTCACCTCCTGAATGCACATCACTACTCGACACACCAGGCGGAACCGCCTGTCCCACCAGGAGCCCGCAACGGCAGCAGCCAGTCCCAAGCGTCCGATTATTGCAAATTGCGATATTGCAATTGCAATTTGCGATGGTGTCAACAGAAGAATTCAGCTTATTTTGTATGGCTTGCGGGCAGCGGCAGAGATTCCCGACAAACGCGGGTATATACTGACCCTGGAAAAAGAGGATCCGATGAGCTGGAATCTGATTTCACAGAGTTTTGCGATTCTCCGCAAGGACAAGAAGCTGGTTCTGTTTCCGATACTCAGCGCGCTGGGGGTAGTGGCCCTGGCTATCGCCTTTATTTCAGGGCTCACGGGCGCCGCCCCGTGGCATGCTTCGGACCTGCGTTGGTCGGGTCCATCCACCTGGATCTGGCTGTTCTTGTGGTATTGTGCCAGTTCCTTTGCGATCGTTTTCTTCAACTGTGCGCTGGCGGCCTGCGCGCAGATCCGGTTCTCGGGCGGCGAGCCCTCGATTGCGGATGGCATGCGGCAGGCTGGCAGCCGGGTGGGCAGCATCTTCCTGTGGTCGGCGATCACCAGCACGGTTGGCCTGATGATCCGTGCGATTGAGCAGCGAGCCGGTTGGATTGGGAAGGCGATCGCCCTGATGTTCGGTTTCGGCTGGACGCTGGCGACCTATCTGATCGTACCTGTGCTGGTCCTCGAAGACCTGAATGTGGTGGACTCCATCCGGCGGTCGGGGCGGCTCCTGAAAGAGACTTGGGGCGAGCAACTGGTGGTGGGGCTGCACTTCATGTGGATGGGGTTGTTGCTGGCGATCCCCGGGTTGATCCTGGGAGTCCTGTCACTGCCGGTGGGGATGTTGTACTTCGCGGCACTGACGGCCGTACTGACCGC
>PMTT01000543.1:25505-30521 GCA_003167275.1 Bryobacterales bacterium
TGCGCCACCCGCTCGATTGATGATGGATCTGCGCGATTCCGCCGCGATTCGCGTCACACTATCGACATGCTGCCTGTATTGACCGACCTTAGCCATGCGGTGCGAGGCCTGCGGAGATCCCCGGCGCTCGCCGCCATCGGTATTGCCTCTTTGGCGCTCGGCCTCGGCGCCAATGTGACCATTTACAGCGTGGTTCGCGAAATGGTCCTGGACGACTTCAGCGCCCGCCAGCCGGACCGGCTGGCACGCATCATCACGGAGATCCCGTATGCCCGGTACCTCGACCTCAGGCACGCCGGTATCTTTCAGGACCTGGCCTTCGAACACGGCATCGGGAACGTGAACTGGGATTTGGGAACGCACAGCGAAGTGGCCTGGGAGATGAACACAAGCGCCAGTTTCTTCGATGTCCTGGGCGTCGGCGCTTCGGCTGGCCGGTTGTACTCCCAATCCGACGACGGTCTCCCGGTCGCGGTGGTGAGCTACGGCTTCTGGCGCAGACGCCTTCACTCCGATCCGCAAATCGCCGGCCGGTCCCTGCAACTCAACGGCAAGCTCTATACCGTTCTGGGTGTGCTTCCGCGGGACTATCGCAGCGTGATGGGCCACGGCGTCTCGCCGGAAATCTACATGCCGATCGACCGCGATGGCTGGGGCTGTCATCCCTTCGGACGCCTGCGTGACGGTCTTACGCGGGCGCAGACACAGCAGGCCTTAGTCGCTGCGGCTCAGGCAATCGGCGGCCAGGATTTCGCGAAGGAAGTCTCCAACCTGCGGCCAATGGGAGGGTTGGCCGCCAATGCCAGCCGCGAGGGCGACGATCGGCGCTTCTTTGTGTTCTTCGCGATGCTGTTCGGGACGGCGGCGATGCTGGCGGTGATCGCCTGCTGCAACGTCGCCGGATTGCTGCTGGCGCGCGGTGTCACCCGGCAGCGGGAACTGGCCATTCGCAAGGCGCTGGGAGCGAGCCGTTTTCAGGTAGCGCGGCAACTTCTTGCCGAAGGACTGGTGCTGGTGGGCCTGGGTACGGGCGCCGGTCTGGTCGTCGATGCCTTTCTGCGTAACTGGCTGAGTTACGTGCGCTGGCCCTCGGCCTACAATATACCCTTCGAGTTTCACTTCCAGAACGACGGCGGCCTGTTTCTGTACGCGTTGGCGACAGCGTTAGTCGCGCTTCTGGTATCGTCATTACTCCCCTCACTCGGTGGCTCGAATGCGGACATCGGCCTCGCGATGAAACAGGGGGAACCGGCTTTCTCGGTCCGTCGATGGAACCTGCGGAATAGCTTTGTAGCGCTGCAGGTGGCCTTGTCGATGGTGCTGTTGACGCTCGGCGGTCTGTTCTCCAGGAGCTTCCTGCAGGTTGCCCGCGTCGATCCTGGATTCGACGTTGCTCACACCGTGATCGCACAGGTGTACCCGCTACCCGGGCAGCATCGGGGGGAGACGGGGTGGAGTTGGCGCGACGCGGTGGTCGGGCGCGTGAAGGAGGTGCCGGGAGTGGTGGGAGTCACTTCGATTGGGACACTGCCGTTCATGGGAGAATTGGGCCAAGACCCGGTACGGCGCGAGGGCGACCCTTCGGCGGTGGCCCGCGATGCGTACTCGGTGGGCGCGGGAGAGGGATTCTGCAAGGTTCTCGGAATCCCGATTATGCGCGGGCGGGATTTCGAAATGGCCGACCGCGCGCGGCGGCCAGTGCCGGCCCTGGTGAATCAGACACTCGCGCGGCGTTTGTTCGGCGATGCCGATCCCGTTGGCGCACGGCTGTTGGTTGGCCGGGAAAAGGAAGAGATCCTGGAGGTTGTCGGCGTCACCGCCGACACTAAGATGCGTACACTTGGGGAAGGGCGTGCTCCAATGTTCTTCACGCCCTATGAGGATCCCCAACTGTTGGTTCGAGTCGCCGGGAATCCGGCCGAGTGGATCAAGCCATTGCGTGAGGCGCTGGCCGAGGTGGATATGGTCTCGGCGCTCGACGTCCGGCCGCTGTCCGATGCTACCGCGGGAGCTATCTTTCCGATGCGTGTCGCCGCGGGATTTGTGGACTGTCTGAGTGGGCTCGGTTTGTTGTTGGTACTTACCGGCCTCTACAGCTCAGTCTCCTATGCGACGCAAAGGCGGACGCGTGAAATGGCGATCCGTGCGGCGGTGGGAGCGACTGACGCGAGGATTCTCTGGACGGCGATTCGAGACGGCGTGGCGGTTCTCGCCTGTGGAGTGATCGCCGGCTTCCACTGGCGGTTGCCATGATTCGGCCTTTGACTGACATTCTCCCCGACGGCGTGGCGCCGTGGGACTCGGGAATGTTCTCGGCGGTTGCGGCCCTGCTGCTCGCGACGGGAGCTGCCGCGGCTTGGATTCCCGCGCGGAAAGCTGCCCACGTGGACCTCTCACGGGCCATCAGGCAGGAGTGACTGGGTCTCGCGGACGAGGCTACCGTCCCGCATGGTGACAGCCACGATTTCCACATTTCCGCGAAATAGCGGGTCACGATTGCTTTGTTCTCTTCCGACATGGGTGACGCCCTCCTCTTTGTCAGTGCACCACTCAGTACGAACGCACCCAGAGATTGGATTGCGCTCACCCCGCGTCTTCCGCGTTCCCAATGAGCTCGCGGGATCCCAAAGATCGCCAGAATGCGAACAGCGCGATTCCTAGAAGCAGAAGCAGCGTGGCCAGGCCCGCGGGGGCGAACCAGGCTTTCCAGTCCCCACCAAGGGTGATGGCGTTGAAGCTGTTGATGAAGTACACCGCCGCGATGGTGGCCACCAGTCCGTACCGCAGCAGCGCGAAGACAAGGACCGAGAAGAGAACGATGTAGATGGCCGCGGCGGCCTTCCAGTCCGGGTTATTCACCACTTCACCCTCCTGCAACGTGAACAGGACTGCCGCGATCAGCGCCGCCAGAATGTCTTTGCGAACCAGAGTACGCAAAGCGAAGATGCACAGGAAGGTCAGCAACCCAGACCGCAAAGCATTGGCCACTGCTCCGGCATGTCCGCCCACCCACTGCCGGAAGCCGAGCGCGTAAACGAGGCTGCCAGATGCATACAACGAGTCGCGGTAAAGCGCCAGTGTCGTGGCGGTGATGATGGTCCATAAGCCGCATCCCACCGCGGCGCCGATCAGAAGGTGCGCGCCGACTTGCGGATCCAGCCAACGCCCGGCCAGCAGCCGATTCCAGGTCACCATCGCGTGGGGCCACCGCGCCCGCACCGCGGGCTCCAGCGCCAGGTACATCACCCAGATCAGCGCTGCGGACATCAGCCATTCGGCGGCGCTGGAATGGAACAGGGTCAAAATACCTTCGTTGGGAACCGGATGCACCGAGCCAATCCATGCCAGCATGAGAAGCAGGAACTGGGCCATCGCGATTCGCAACGCGCCCTTCCGATCTGTCCTGCCCAGCTTCCAATTGCGCCGCGCCAGCAGCGTAACAAACAGAATTCCCGCCCCAGTCAGCAACAGGTCGAAGATTTCGCTAGCCCGTGAGAATAGGGACGGTCCGGAGTCGTCCGTCGGGGCAGCCGTCTGCCACGGGTATTCTACACGCGCCTTGGTAATCCGGCCTCTCCAGGACGCGATGTGGACCGTCAGTTGGGTATTCGGAAGCTTGGGGTGGGGGCCTTTCCAGGCCAGGAGTTGGTCGGCGGCGCTTACGGGGAGCAGCGTCGGAGACATCTCGGTGAAGGTAGCGAGGTCGAGGCCGGCCGCGCGGAATACGGTTTCGGGCGCTATGGGCTGGGCCAGGTTCGGGCCATCGCTGTAGGGCACGGCCGAAAAGTCGAGCAGTTGCCCGTGGCCGTCCAGTATGACGGTCACCATCCCCGGAGCCGTGGGAGGCGGGTTATCCGAGCCCACGGCGCCATTCGGACTGGCGTACAGGGGGGCTGGACTTTCCCGGTAGACGGACCGGATGGGCGCCTCGGCCGCCAGCCACTCGTCCCAGTGGCTGGGCTTGGGCAGCGTTCGCAGGTAGCGTACCAACTCCGTGCGTGGTTCCACCCAGATGGCGGAATCGGCGGGCTTCCTGGCGTATCCGAAAGACGCTGCGACCTGACGGGACTGGTGCGCCAGCACGTCGGGCGAGTCTTCGAGCGACCCGTGCATGATCGCGTCCCTCCGCACATTGGTGAATATCGATGCCAACAGGCAGAGCGTTACGAGTAACAGCAAGGGCACCGAATATTTGCGGGGCAGCCCTTCGGTGTTGCCGTGGGACGCCACCATTTCGGGCGACGGTGTCTCGCCGGCCGCCAGGGCCGCGGCCAGCCGGTCGCCGCCGGGCAGCAGCGTCATCACGGCAAGCGCGTTCGCCGGCCGTTTCAACGGGTCGGGGTCGAGGCACCGGCGGATGGCTTTCTCCACGCCCGGATCGATGTCGGCGGCGACGGAGGTCATGCTGGTAAGCTGGGCGGCTTCCTGCAGTTCCATCAAACCTTTAAGCGTTTTCGCCTCAAAAGGCTGCTTGCCGGTAAATAGCTCGTAGAGCACCAGGCCCAGGGCGTAGATGTCGCTGCGCGCGGTGACACTTTCGCCCTTGAGCTGCTCGGGGGCCATGTAGGCCGGGGTGCCGTTGCGGACCTCGGCGCCGGAGAGCTGGTCGGCGATGGCAGCCAGGCCGAAGTCCATGATCACCACCTCGCCGCGCTTGTCGATCATGATGTTCAAGGGCTTGAGGTCGCGATGGATTACGCCGCGGTCGTGCGCGGCGGCCAGGCCGGAGCAGAGCTTGCGCGCGGTTTCGAGGGCCTTGTTCGCGGGAAGCCGTCCGATGCGGGTGAGCAGGGAAGCCAGGTCTTCGCCGTCGACATACTCCATGGAGATATACGGCATTCCTTCGACTTCGCCGATATCATATACGCGGCAGACATTCGGATGGGAGACCAGCCGCGCCACGCGGACTTCGCCGTGGAAGCGTTCGAGGAGCCGGGGATTTCGAGATGCCTCTTCGGGGAGAAACTTCAAGGCGACGGACTGGCCGAGGGTCAGGTCGGTGGCGCGGTAAACCTC
>PMTT01000021.1 GCA_003167275.1 Bryobacterales bacterium
ATCATGTGGAGGCGGGTTTCGTAGCGATGGAGGAGGGCGAGATCGGGGGAAGATGCGAGTTTGCGGAAAGCGGCGGTGATGCGCGAGCGGTCGTCACTGGGGGACGTGAGGTCGATCTCACTGGTCAAGAGATCGTTTTCGATGGCCCAGGCACGGCGCAAGCGCCAGTAAGAGGCGGCCATCTCCTCGATCATGGCGCGCTCGACGACGTCGAGGGGGCCGAATCGGTCCAGGTGTTTCTCGAAGAGGGTTTCGAAGCCCTCCAGTGACTCGCCGGGCAGGACCACGCAGTCGGACAACAGACCGTGGCTGACAGCATTTTGGGAAGAGCGAGCTTTGCCTTCCGGAGTCGCGGGGCCGCGGGAAAGACGACCGTTGGCCTGCGAAGAAAGTTGTCTTCTTAGAGAACTCATATTACACGTTCACAATACATCGAGGAATATTTGCAGCTTGATGGGCGGCACCCCAAACTGCTTTGTTTTCAGCGAAATTTTTATTTTTTGAACACGTGACTGAGGTTTCGCTTTCGGTTAATCAGGCCTGATTCGGCAAGCGCGCGTGCTAGGGTCAAAGTAGATGAAGACGAACATTCACTATGGATTCGGTCAGTTGTGGGGCAGCCGAGCGGATCGAGGATCTGTCATAGAACCTGGGCGAGAGAAGGATCAGAGAAAAGGAGATGCAACAGATTGGGTGCGGGAGAAACTTGGCTTCTGGCCGGATACGGCACAGGAGCGGGTACTGTGCGCGGAGAGCCAGCGGGGGATTCTGAACTGCACCCGGCAGTGGGGCAAATCGACAGTCACGGCGGCGAAGGCGGTACACCAGGCGTACACCATGGATGAGAGCCTGACGCTGGTGGTGAGCCCGAGCGCGCGGCAGAGCGGCGAATTCGTGCGGAAGGCAGAGGGGTTCGCGCAGAAACTGGGAGTCCGTCCGAAGGGCGACGGGGAGAACGAGATGTCACTGGAGTTCCCGAACGGGTCGCGGATCATCGGGCTGCCGGGGAACGAGACGACGATCCGGGGCTTCTCGGCGGTGGCGCTGCTGCTGGTGGACGAGGCGTTGCGGGTGGGCGACGACCTGTACCGGGCGATCCGGCCAATGCTGGCGGTGAGCCAGGGAGCGCTGTGGCTGATGAGCACGCCGTTCGGCAAGCGAGGATTCTTCTGGGAAGTGTGGCAGAAGGGCGGGCCGGGGTGGGTGCGGGTGCGGGTAACGGCGGACGAGTGCCCGCGGATTCCGCACGACTGGCTGGAAGGGGAACGGAACGAGATGGGCGAACGAAGTTTCCGGCAGGAGTACATGTGCGAGTTTGTGGACTCGGTGAGCGGGCTATTCGACAGAGACCTGGTGGAGAGGGCGTTTACGAACGAAGTAAAGCCCCTGGTGCTGCGGTAATGAGCATCTGGAGGTTTTTCATCGGCCTGGATTTGGGACAGAGCCAGGATTTCACGGCCCTAGCCATCCTGGAGAGGGCGGAACTGACAGGGGACTGGGATGCCGCGCAGTACGCATTCAAGAAGATGGCTGCGTTACACCTACGGTACCTGGAGAGGATTCCGAGAGGGACGCCCTATCCGGAGGTGGTGGAGCGGGTGCGGCAAGTGACACGGTCGGCCGAACTCAGGGGGCGATGCAGCCTGATGGTGGATGCTACGGGAGCGGGGAGGCCGGTGGTCGATATGCTGCGCGCGGCGGATCTGGACCCGGATTGCTGGATGCTGCCGGCGATCATTACGAGTGGGTACGCGGAGACGCAATCGGACGGGTATTACCATGTGCCCAAGCGGAACCTGATTGTGGGGCTTCAGGTGCTGCTGCAACGAGGGGCCTTGCAGATCGCGGAGGGGATCCCATTCGGCGGGGCACTGATGGAGGAACTATCGCAGATGCGAGTGAGGCAGACGCAGAAAGGGCACGAGCAGTACGGGGCGTGGCGGGAAGGGGAGCATGACGACCTGGTATTCGCGGTGGCGATGGCGCATTGGGGGGCGAATAAGCTCTGTCCGCCGGTGAGTGGGGATGACGGGGTGTGGAGGTATAAGGGTGGGAGATGGTGAGGGAGCGGAGATTCTGAGATTGGGGAGCGAACTTTTGGACGCGGAGACGCGGGGGCGCGGAGGAAAACGCGGAGAGGAAGAAGGGGTTTTACCGCTGAAACGCGGAGACGCCGAGTAGGAAGAGAGAGTCAAAGGCAAGAACTGAGAGCGCGGAGGGGGCGGAGGTAATTGGGGCTATCGCCAGGAGGATATTTGTGGTAAGGTTCTGGGATCGACTCTTTGGAGATTGCGCTGGTGAGTTCGCTGCCACTGCGAGTCAGTCCGCTGTGTTTCCGCCTGGAGACGGTTGGTCCGTTTCGCGTGCCGGAGTATAAGGGGGCGCTGTTTCGCGGTGGGTTTGGGCAGTATTTCCGCGAGATGGTGTGCGTGACTCGCGCGCCGGTATGCACGGACTGTCCTCACTTGAGCACGTGTCCCTACTCCACGGTGTTCGAGACTCCCGTACTTCCCGACCAGTTCACGGTGCTGCGGAAGTATCCGAATGCGCCGCATCCGTTTGTGTTGGTTCCGCCGCTGGATCAGCGAACGGCGCTTCCGCCGGGCACGAGTCTGGAACTGGGGGTGTCGCTGATCGGGCGCGGGATCGAGTATCTGCCTCATTTCATTCAGGTGTTGGAGGGAATGGGGCGAGACGGGCGGTATGGGGGACGGTTCCGGCTGCGGAGCGTGGTCTCCGGAGTGGCGCCGGGGCGGCTGGTGTATGACGGGATGACGCGGCGGTTCGTGGGCGAGCCTCCGCTGTGGGTTTGGGAGGAGGCGGCGGGAGCGGTGCGTCGGATGGCGGTGGAGTTTTTGACGCCGCTGCGGATGCGGACGGAAGGGCGGTACAACAGCCGGCCGGATTTCGTCGAGATCACGCAGGCGCTGCTGCGGCGGATTCATTTGCTGCGGGAGATCTACGGGGAGGCTGGGGATGTGGGTTGGACGCATGAACTGCTGCGGCAGGCGGATCGGGTGAAGACGACGCGGTCGGATTTCCGGATGTATGCGTGGGACCGGATGAGCGGGCGGCAGGGACGGCGGGTGCAGATGGACGGGGTGGTGGGGGTGCTGGAGGCGGAGGGGGAGTTGACGGAGCTGGCGGGGTGGTGGCGGATGGGGGAGTGGCTGAGCGTGGGGAGCGGGACGAGCATGGGGATGGGGAGGTACAGGATGGAAGTGGGACACTGAGCAGGATAGGAATCGACGATTATGCAATACCTGATTCGAGTTGAGGCGGTGAACCTCAAGAACTTTCTTGAGGACACCGAAGATCTTTCTACGATCCGCGGCGGGGGGCTACTCTTGCTGGACGCTCCGGAGATTCTGGACGACCTGAAGAAGATCTATGTGGGAGCGTCGACAGGCGTTTTCGTGGCGGATTTGAAACCCGAACAGAAAGCGGCGAGTTTCTGCGAGGATCTGAGAAAGCGGCTTCAAGCCGGGGACTGCTCGGCGGCGACATTCGTCGTGGACGCCGTTCCGTACAATGGCGAGGAGTTCCCGAAGGTGCATGCCATGGCTACCGCCGCCAATCGCTGGAACCAGATGCAATCGCCAACTCTGGTCTTCCCACCGCCGGGGGCGACACCGTGCCAAGTCGACCGAATGCGCCCCGCCAGCAAGCCCATGGTGCGAAAGGGGGCGGCTTTCATCGATTCCGAGTCCGAAAAGGAGCGGACGATCATGGTCAGCGAGGCCGTTAAGGCCCGCCGCGACTACGGCGTGGAGGAGAAGTTCAGGTTCTATGCGCGACATTGCCCCGGACTCCCCGAGACTGAATTCACAAACGATCTCGACCAACTTACAGACTACCCGAATGCCGGGAAGTTGCATCACAAGATGGCCGTCATCTATCTGGATGGGAACGGTTTCGGAAAGATCCTACGTGCGTGCAGCGACCCGGGCAGGCTGACTGCCTGGTCCGACCTTCTGCACTACAATCAGGATCAGTTCCTGGCGTGGCTGCTTTCCGAAGCGCGAAAGGCGAAGAGGGGAAAGACGGATTGGTTCTGGTCGGGGCCAGTGATCCATAACGACGGGAGGAAGCGGTACAAGGCGGATGCGCTCCGGTTGGAGACACTCTGCTGGGGCGGCGATGAGATTATCTGGGTCGTGCCCGCATGGAAAGGTTGGTGGCTGCTGCGGGAGTTCTTTGAATTGTATGGGCGACTGGGCGAGTTGGCGCGGCGCGATTTCGATCCGGGAGACATTGACGGGCTTCGTAAGTTGACCACGAGCGCGGCCGTGGTTTTCTGTCACCACAATGCTCCGATTCACCGCGTGATTCATATGGCCAAACAGCTCACGGAGCGCCCAAAAGAGATCATCCGGGAGACGCACAAGGACCGGGACTATTGCGCGTTTCAAGTGCTGGAGTCATTCGATCATCTGGGAGGAAATCCTAAGGAGTGGAGGAGCCGGCTCGTGGGGCGTTTGGGAGTAGACGAATCAGCTCTCGTGTTCCGTGGCGAGGAGATGCGTCAGGCCCAGATGGCCATCTGGAGCCTGAAGCAGGAGATTGCAAGGTCCCGCATGCATGAGGTATTGGCGGCGATTTACCGCAAGCCGGATTTCGAGCCCAAGGACCTGGCTGAGGGGTTGAGGCTGGGCGAGAAAGCCCTGGCCCGTGCCGGCGTGAAGCCTCAATTCCTGGAACTGGAGGCGGTCTCGGCCAACGCAGGTCCGACGGTGAGCGCTGAGGCCCGCTCGGCGATCGCCTGGCTGCATTTGGGTGAGTTGTGGGACTACATGGTTGAGCCAGCGTCGACGGAGGATGAGTCAGCATGAGCGCACACCGATTGCTGGTGAGGTTGGAGCTGGAGGGTCCAATCCTGACATCCGCGACCAATCCTGGAGCGTTGGGTATCGACACGCCGTTTGCTCGGATGCGAGACCACAAGCTGTATTTTCCTGGAACGCTGGTCAAAGGGAAACTGCTTCAGGCGTGGAGAGAGTTGGACGGCTGGGACGGTGTTTTCCCCAACTCAACAGAATCGGGCACATGGCTCGGGTCCAAGACTGGCAACGCCAGAACGGAAGCGGAACGTACTCACAGTTTCGACCCTTCCCGCGGGCGCGCCTACTTTTCCGACTTTGTTGACGCGAGTTCCGCCGGCAGAACCGCGCTTCGCACGCGCATCAAGATGGACGAGGCACGCGGCGCGGCGGACGACGGGATGATGCAGATATCAGAATCGCCCTACGCCTCGGGCGAAAGAGCGACTTTTGAGGGGACGATCGATTTTTGGGAGAAGGGGACAGGCGAACTCAGGCGGTTCACAGAGGCGGTGCGGCTTGGCCTCTCGGCCGTCCCGAGTTTCGGCGCCGAGAGAGGCATCGGGTTCGGGCGACTGTGCTCGGTGAATGTGACCGAAGCGCCGAATCGTCAGGCGTCGGCCAGCAGCGCCAGTTTGCCTGCTGGTGTTTCGGCCGGGCTGGTTCTTTCGACCATGGATTTACTTTGTCTGGCACAACCGCAGGCATCGGCAAATCTGTTCCAGTCTTCGGACATCATCCCAGGCAGCGCGATCAAGGGCGCCATAGCGCAGATGAAGGACCACGCGGGTGTGAATGCGTTTCCGCTGCTGGAGCGGTATCTTTCGCGGATTCGCATACGGCACGCGCGGCCAGTGGGGAGTGACGGTCAGGGAGAGATCCCACCAGCGATTCCATTTTCGGTTGTGTTCACAGGGAAACAGTGGAAAGACGCGGTGCATTGTCAGCAAGCTGTCGCCGTGGACCGGCAAGCTCCCAGTTTTCAGCCTGACTGGAAAGACGCAGATTGGGGGACGGCAGGCGACTCCTTCGGTGTGAAGAGGCCGGACCGCGAGTTGCGCGTGCGCACGGCTATCGACGGCCCGAAGCGGCGGGCACTTGACGAGAATCTGTTTGCCTACGAAGCGGTCGTTCCGGACGGCTACCGGTGGGTCTCAGCCATCGACCTCTACGAAGTGCCACAGGGTGACCGGCAGCCATTATGGGTGGAGATCCAAGGACTGCTCTCGGGTGGGCTTTTTGGCATTGGGAAGACGAAGGCGCTGATGACTGTCGCGCTGGGCGGGACACCGAGTCCGAAGTTTGGGTCCGCTGGGCTCAGCGATGCGAGCCTGACGGTGCAACTCCAGACGCCAGCATTGCTGGGGACGCCCACAGAATGGCAAGTGGCCCGCACGGCCGACGACGTACTCCAGATCTACCGCACGGCTTGGGCCGAACTATCGCACAACCGCCTGGAGCTTTCGCACTATTTTGCGCGCCAGGAATTGGCGGGAGGCTGGTACTTGCACCGCCGGTTCCGGAAGGGTCTTCCTTACCAGCCGTGGCTGCTGACCAGCGCTGGGAGCGTGTTTGTGTTTCGGGGAATTCAGCCGGGGGCAGGCGAGCATCTGCAAGAATGGCTGGAACGCGGTCTTCCAATCGACGACCGGCTGGTAGAGCCGAACCAACTCGGCGGGGACCGGTTCCGATACTGGGAGCGCTGCCCGTATGTTCCTGAGAACGGCTACGGCGAGATTGGGGTGAACCTCCACCTGAATTGGAAGGACCACTTGCTGGAGGAAAGGAATGCCTGAACTGCCGAAAACTCTGGTGCCACGGTTTCGAATCGATGGGACCTTGACTACACTCGGACCGCTTCGGATCGGAAGCGGCGGTTTGGCGGAGGCGCGCATTCCGCGGAAGGGCAAGCGGGGCTCTTCGGTCGAGGTGCAAGAGGTTTTTCTGGATGCGTCTGGCCGCGCGTACATCCCGGGTTCGAGTTTGAAGGGCTTCCTACGAAACTACCTTGAATCGCGCGGCGTGGCGCATGGCCTGTGGCGATCGATGTTTGGCTATCAGGAAGCGACCAGCCTGGACGATCCTCGGGGCAAAGGTCTGGGTGGCGCCATTACCGTGCGGGATGCACGGCTGCGCGATGGCGAACTCCCGCTTAACATTCAAGACCCTTATTGGGATCCACGGCGAGCGACCTCGGTGGCTTCACACGTGGTGATCGAACGCCGAACGCGTACGGCGAAGGAAGAGTTGCTGTTCTTTGAAGAATATGTGCCGGCAGGAATTTCTTTTGCAGTGACGCTGCTGGTGGAGGGTGGGGACCGCAACGGCCAGGAGGCTGAGGAGATGGCCGCCGAGCTGCTAGCCGCGTTGAAGGGCCTGCGAGGTTCGTCCGCGCGTCTGGGCGCTTCGAACGCGGAGGGCTGGGGGTGGCTGGAGTGGAAACTCGGGTTGGTACGACGCTTGACCGAAGCCTCGATGCGAACGTGGTTGGCGAAACCGGGGAGCTTACTCTTAAATCACCTGGAAGCGGTGGACTCCGCGCCACTCATCGGACGGCCCGAAGCAAGGACGGAGAAGCCTCGGTGGCTAACGTTCGATGTGGACCTGAACGTTCGAGGACCGTTTCTGGTGAACGATCCCTCGAAGGTCAAGCAGAAGGGCGAAGATTCGGGGCGGCCGAATCACTCTCCTTTGCGCACGGCCGAAGATGCTCCGGTCCTGCCTGGATCGTCACTGCACGGGGCGCTGCGGTCTCAGGCGGAGCGGATCGTCCGGACTCTGGGCGGCGGAGTGGCTGAGACGACCGTCAAGGGACGGGAGGATTTGGGGCGGCTCGACGCGGTGAGTTGCCTGTTTGGGGCAGCGGGGTGGCGGTCGCCGGTGCGCGTTTCGGAGTTTACCCTCGCGCCCGGATCGCCAAAGCCGGAACGTAAGACACAAGAGTTTGTCGCCATCGACCGGTTTACGGGCGGCGGAGCGGACGCGTTGAAGTTCAATGCCGAGGGATTCGTCGCGGGCGGACCCGAGGGATTCACGTTGCGAGGGAGCATCGCTTTGGATACCACGGCTCTGGAGCGACTGATGAAGGATCGCAAGCCACCGTTAACGACAGGCGGCTCGAAGCCGGACTGGAAGGATCTGGCGTATCTGTTCGCTTATACGATTCGGGATCTGTGCGAGGGAGATGTCCCGTTGGGATTCGGACGCTCGAAGGGCTATGGCGCCTGTAGCGGCACGGTGACAGCGGCTCACGCCGCGAGCTTCGGACCGGACGTACAGTGGTTCGCGACGCTACTCAACCAGGGAGGCGAAAACCGATGAATTTCCACCATCCTTACCACTTTGTTCCATTCGACGAGCGGGTTCAGGGCGTCGAGCGAGACCAGTTCGCGAAGGGAGAGCCGAAGCATGTGACGCATGACCGCTACGTGGACGGCACCCATTCCGGGCGGATTGTTTGCAGGCTCCAGACAGAAACGCCGGTGTTCGTGGGAGCGCGGCGAGACGACCGCAAGTCGCCCATCGAGGTTGAGAATTACACGCTGAACGGAAAAATCGCGATACCCGCTTCGTCGCTCCGTGGATTGGTATCGTCGCTGGCGGAAGCGGCCAGCAACTCGGCGCTACGGGTGATGGATTCGGAGGCGCAGTACTCGGTGCGTAAACCGCTGAATCCGCCGGAACACGTACTGTCGGCGATCGGCGTGGTATTGAAGGACGAACACGGAGGATGGTGTTTGCAGCCCATTTGCGTGCCCACCATGCGCTCGGACCACGACGGGTATGCTACGCTGCCGAAGGAGTATCAGCCGTTGTTCCCGGAGCCGAATCTCAAGGTCTACATCGGCAAGTACCATACGATCCGGCGAGACAGCTTCGGTTACCGGACCATCGACTTCTCGGTGCCGCAATGGTACGCATTGCCTCTGGAGCACAGGGAGTGGTTGCCAGGGTATCGCCTGGCAAACGATCAGAATCAGTACCGTAAACCGGCATTGAACCCGATGTTCGTGTTGGGGCAAACATCGCTGCAGGCGGGGCTGGAACCGGTGCCGGCGAATGACTTGAGCCGCGTGGCTGAGAATTTTCGGGCGAACTGCGTCCCGGGGGTAGCGCGCGTTTTGGGGTGCTGGGGAAACCGGGAGGAATCGATTCCCCCTGGGAAGAAACATGAGTTATTCCTGCCTTGGCCCCAACGCCAGGACTGGCCATTCGTCAAACTCCCGGACGATGTGAGGGAGGACTTCGAGACACTCGCCAACGCGCGGATGGAAGCGAGCCTCAAGGCTCATGAACGCGACCCGCGGAAATCGCCTCTCTTGCCGTTTGAGCCGAGGGATACTCGGCCTAGTCGCGAGGGTAAGGACGTGGATGCGGGCAACCGGAAGATCGAACTGCGCAATGGGGACCTGGTGTACTTCGCGGCGGGACCTGGAGGCAGAATCACTGAGATCTCGTATTCGGCGATCTGGCGCAAGTGGGTTCGCAAAGACGGCAGGCCGGCGAAAGCGCGAGAGTTCTTTCCGGGGGAACTGAACCCCTTCTCGCCGGAGCGGAAGAAACTGACCGGAGCGGAGTTGCTGTTCGGCTTTGTCGAAGATATACCCGACGAGTCGCCGGAGAAGGGAAAGCGCCAGGCGCTCGCGATGGCGAGCCGGGTACGATTCTCGGCGGCGCTGCCGGAGGGACAACCATCGCTGCTGCCAGCCGTTACCCTCAAGGTGCTCGACAGCCCCAAGCCGCCATGCCCCTCGCTGTACTTCAAGCCGCGGAGCAACCCGGCCGGGGCGTTCATCGGGAAGATGCAGCTCAACGCCAAGGACCACCAGGCGCAAGGCCGCAAATACTATTTGCACCAACCGGCGAAGGGCGAGCCGTGGAGAAGCCGGTACAGCGAAGCCAACCCGGACCAACAGTCCTCGGTTCGGCCCATCTCCAAGGATCAGGAGTTCTACTTCCATCTGGACTTCGACAATCTGAGCGACGAGGAGTTGGGGCTTCTCCTTTACGCCCTGTGCCCTTCCGAGGGATTCCGGCATAAGATCGGGATGGGGAAAAGCATCGGGCTGGGGAGCATCCACGTGTCGCCACTGGCTCTGCTGCGGATCGACCGGAAGACGCGGTACACGCCGGGAGGGCTGTTGGGAGCGCGCTATCACGAGGTGTGGCTGGCGAGCGCGGAAGCGCGGGAGCGTTGGCCGGCGTCTTATGAGTTGGAGAAGAGCGCACTCGCGGACGGCGGTGTAGGAAAGCTGTACGAATTGCGGGACGGATATCGTGCCCGCATGAATCCGCAGATCACGCAGGCGATCGAACTGATCGGCGACCCGCGATATGTGACCGCACCAGTGTTGCCCCCAATGCTTCAGGATCAGAACGGCGAACCGGAGAAAGAGACCTTCCAGTGGTTCGTGGCGAATGAGACGGGCAAAGTGGACACCAACACGGACCGAGAGATACCGGCGCAAAAGCAATTCCTCAAGCCGTTGTACAACCGGAAGGAGCTGCCGGTATTTACTCAACCGGTGTGGCAGCCGAAACGGAGAAAGTAGCAACTACGACAGGGGTAACGTCGTTGCATGCAAATCTGGCACAATTGTGCGGCCTTTTGAGTCGCCTTTCGCTGGCGTTAGAATTCGGCACTCCCAATTGTTTCCTGGCACGTGCTCCTTGCAAGTCCATAACGACCTTCTGCTGCTTCAATGGGGCCGCAGATGCAAGGACCCACGGACGGTTGAGGCCGATTTATTCTGTTATGTGGTCGGCGGCATAATCCCTTTCTTATCAAGGTAGTCCGGGGATAGCTGGTGCATCGAATCCCTCCTAGAGAGAAGATATGGCCACTCTGCAGGGCCCTTCCCTGCCGGGTGCCTGGCTTCAACGGAGGTGGTTTTAGCCACATGAAACGTTCGATAACAAAACCCGATCATATTTCCGGTGCGTCGGTCCAACGCCGGCTCAGAAGAATGCCCCAGCCGAAGGATCGCACGCAGTGCTTCCCTCATTTGGCCCGTCGAAACCAGGCTCTTCTGATGGCGGACTGAAGGCTTTGCGGGCGTGTTGCACAGTCGCCGTCTCGGGAGCAAGTGCCGAGACGGCGCTTTTTGGATAGCGCCAGCAGCGAAGCCCCCACCAGCTTCGGCACTCGCGAGAAATGA
>PMTT01000384.1:0-7913 GCA_003167275.1 Bryobacterales bacterium
GGCCGGCGCCGTCAGTGCCGCCATCTACGCCGGAGCCGTAGTCCACTAAAAACGCAATTTAGCCACGGATAAACACGGATGAACACGGATAAGAGAAAAACAAAAAGAGCTTTAAAGGTTTATCTTATCCGTGTTCATCCGTGTTCATCCGTGGCTATATCTTTTTGCTTCCCTACCACCGGTAATGCGCAAACGCCTTATTGGCTTCCGCCATCCGGTGGACATCGTCTCGCTTCTTGATCGCTCCGCCCCGCAAATTCGAGGCATCGTTCAACTCGTTGGCCAACTTCTCGGCCATGCCCTTCTCGGCGCGGCCTCGGGCGTTGGTGATGATCCACCGCATCGCCAGCGAGGTGCGCCGGTTCTGCGGCACTTCGATCGGCACCTGGTAGTTGGCGCCGCCCACTCGCCGGGTCTTGACTTCGAGCAGGGGCTTGGTGTTTTCCACCGCCTTCTTGAAAGCCTTCAACGGATCGTCCGAGGTGCGGTCCCGCAGCTTGTCCATGGCTTGATAGAAGATTCCCTGAGCGGTGTTCTTCTTCCCCTGCCACATCATCGAGTTCACAAACTTCTCAACGAGCGTGGAGTTGTACACCGGATCCGGCAGTACTTCACGAATTACGGCTCTTCTTCTGCGTGGCATATGGTTCCTACAGTTCCGGCAGCCTTACGACTTCGGCCGCTTGGCTCCATACTTCGATCTGCCCTGTTTACGGTTGGCGACGCCGGCGGTATCCAGCGCGCCCCGAATCACGTGGTAGCGCACGCCAGGAAGATCCTTCACACGGCCCCCGCGGATGAGCACAATCGAGTGCTCCTGCAAATTGTGGCCAACGCCGGGGATATATGTGGTCACTTCGATCCCGTTGGTGAGCCGCACGCGGGCAACTTTCCGCAGCGCCGAATTGGGCTTCTTGGGAGTAGAAGTATAGACACGGGTGCAAACTCCCCGCTTTTGAGGGCAACTCTCCAACGCCGGGCTCGATGTCTTCCAGCGTGGCGGTTTCCGCCCGTTTCTCACAAGTTGGTTAAACGTCGGCACGAATTTCCTCTCGTGGCACAAGCATTCTTGCCTGTGGGAACTAGTGGCACAGGCATTCCGCCTGTGGAGGCTAGCGAAATCTAATAAAGTGGCGCAACCACTAAACGACCGGGACTCAAAATGGAAGTCCCAGAGAAAACTTCAGGTCGCAACAGCGAGGATTAGCTCGGACAGGCCCATGTTCCATTCGGCGTAACCGGTGGAACCTCGGGGCCTCACCCCTGGCCGGACCTCCGTCTAGGAGGTGGTAGCGCAGGAGCAGACCTGTACTCGCGAACCTTTACAGGATAACCGAAGTGAAGGCCATAGTGCAACTGCCAGCGTTTGAATTGTTAAAATTCCTCCAACCGCAAGGTGGTGCCTGGCGTCCGAGGTCCACCATAGGTGTATGCTGTGAAGCTGAGGAAGGACGCCTATGAGTGAGGTCGCACAGGAACCGAAAGAGCCGACAATTCGTGAGATCTCCGCCGAACTCGCCCGGCTCAGGGATCGTGTCGAGGATCTCGAAGACGCGCGTGAGCTCGATGCCGCGATCCAGCGTAACGCTGACAAACCGCTCATCCCCTGGGAGCAGGCCAGGAAAGAGATCGGCCTGTAGAAGGTCTCTCAAACCCCTTTCACCCCCTTTTTGCGCAACCCCCTAGGCGTTTACCCGTGCCATTGTATATCCTTAGGGGTTATGTACAGACTGGTCGCGCTGCTGCTCTTGATCGGTGTAGCGGCGATCGCTCAGGAAGACCCCGTCCAACATCGCGAGCGGGCCATTGGGCTAATCGCCATGGGCAAGTACGCCGAGGCCGAGCCGCTCCTGTCCCGTGCGCTAGACTTGCGGGAGCGCCAAGCCGGGGCCGAAGATCTGAGCCTTGTCCCTCTGATCGAGGAACTCGCGGCCCTCTACCGCGCCGAAGGCCGAAATAACGACGCCGAGAAGCTCTACCAGCGTTCCCTCGGCATGAAGGCCAAGATCATCGGCGCGGGCAGTGCCGAGATCATCCCCGATTTGAAGCTCCTCGGAAACCTCTACGTGACCATGTCGCGATTCGCCGATGCGGAGCGCCAGTATCTGCGCGTGATCTCCATCCGCATCAATACCAAAGGCACGGAAGACCCCGACCTCGCCAAGGATTGCATGGAGTTGGCCGCCTACTACATGAGTCAGAAGCAGCTCGCCCTCGCCGAACCCAACTTGCGGCGTGCCATTGAAATCCTCCAGAAAACCGCCGGCTTCGAGGACTTGGCCCTGATCCCGGCTCTCGAATCCCTGGCTAATGTATTCATCGAGCAGAAAAACTATCCGCCGGCCATGGCCCCCCTGCGGCGCGCCATTTCCATATTGGAACGTGTGAACGGTCCCAACCACTCCAACGTCGCCCCGTATCTGGACCGCCTGGCGATGCTCTTCTTCCTGCAGAAGCGGTATGCCGACGCCGAGCCACTCTATCGTCGCACCCTGGGCATTTGGGAAACCGCGATGGGACCTGACAATCCGGATCTGGCCACTACCCTCGACAATCTGGCCGTGGTACTCGCGTCGCAGGAGAAGTTCGAGGAGGCGGAGCCGCTGTACCGGCGCTCGTTGGCATTGCGGGAAAGAACCACGGTAGCGAGCCTCAATAACCTCGCCATGGTGCTCGAAGGAAATAACCACAACATTGCCGCCGAACGCCAATGGAAACTCGCGATCACCGTGGGAGACAAGCTCCCCATCCTCCCCGGCGACCCTCCCGGAAAGGACGCCGAACTCATGGCCAAGACGCTCCAGAATTACGCCGCCCTGCTACACAAAATGAAGCGCGACGTGGAAGCTCGAAAGATGGAAGCCCGCGCAAAGGCCCTGTTAAACCCGGACCAGTAGGACAGACGATCGTTTTTCGTCGTCTGTCGGCTTCGGCCCTGCATCAGCCGGCTGACAGACGACAAAAGGCGATCGTCTGTCCTACCAATTTAATGCTTTACTGCACGTCGAAGTCGGCCGACCTCACCATGCTCCGGCCCGCTCCATCCATCGCTGTTACTTCCAGCCGATAGGCGCCCGGCGCCAGCCCGCTCACGGGTACCTTAAGCCCGATCGGGACCACCGGATTCCCTTTGCGAATGAAGTTCGCCACATCCACTCCACCGGAATCGACCTTGGGCGGGCCGCCCTTGCGATCCAACACTTTCAATTGAACTCCCAGCCCCGGCGGCTTCTCGTCCAGCAGCTTCGGATCGTAGACCTCCACGTAGAGAGCCACGTTATCCGTCGCTTTGAACCTGTTCGCGCCCGCGGGATCGAACTGGAAATTCTGGGCGATCAGCGGCGCCCGGCCCTCCAGCAACGCTGCGTCTATATTGGCTTCCACTTCAGCCACCTTGTGGAAACTCGAACAGAGCGCCAACGCGCTCACCATAAACATCTTCCCGTCATACGGATCGATATTCAACGGGCTCTCCAGCTTCCCGAAGTTCTCGCCCCCCGAACTGAAGGCCACCTTGAGGGTGTATTGTCCGGAGGCCACGTCGAACTGATTCTCGTAGTGGTAGGGCTTCTCGGCAAACTTCTCCACTTCTTCTTTCTTCTCGAAATCGACCTTGACCGTATCGCTGAAGCGCGCCGCGACATTGGCATTCGGCCGGTACACAATGCCGAGAACGTTCAACTCCGCGTGGAGTTTCCCCTTCACCTTATCGAACTTGAAGTCCGCGGCAGGCATATCTATCGCCACGTTGACCCGGGCCGTGTCGGGCGAGGTGTAGAAGAACGGAGTGGTCATCGCTGCCTTGATGTTTCCGGCCTCCGCTCCCGTCGCCTGCGTCTCCAACTGTCTCTCGACCGGCTTCCCAGCAAGGACGTCCACGGATTTGGAATTGCAATAACCCGTGCGCGCACGCCAGTTCGTGCCGCTGCGATTGACCTTCACTTTCAACACGTGGCAATCGCCTTCCTTAGAATCGGGCGGGGTATAGCCGACAATGTAGTATTCGCTCTGCTCCTTGCCGATCTTCTCCAGCCCGCCCAGCAGGTCGTTGGTGTTGACGATCACGAAGCCGCCGGTGCCTTCGGCCAGCATGTAGAGCACCTGTTGATTGGTGGTGGCGCTCTCCGGGAAGGGCGGAACAATCTCCCGCCCTCGTCCAAAAGGACCGTTAATACCGTTATTGACACCGTTGTTGAAGCCGCCACCACCCGTGCTCCCCCGGCCGCCCGCCGAACCCGTGCCCGAGTTCGAGCCCGTGTTGCCGATGTTCCCCGAACCAACGCTCCCACGCCCGGCGCCTCCAGTGGCACCGCCAGCGCCAACTCCGGTGCTACCCCCGACGGAACCTCCGCCGCGACCACCTCCAGCCGCTCCACCGGCCGCGCCGCCTCCAGCCGCGCCGCCGCTCGCGCCTCCACTCGTGCCACCGCCCGTCGTGCCACCGCCCGTCGTGCCTCCGCCGCGTCCCTGTTCCGCGACGTAGGCGGCCATGAAGCTGGCCACCCGCAGCACTGGATCTCCGGCCAGCGCGATTCCCATCCCCCTCAGAGCGCCGGGCAAAGCTGCCGCCATCCGATCGCTAGAGGGAGCGACCGTCACCGCGCCACGCCCGCCACGCGGCCCACCGAATGGGAACTGCGTGGGAGTAACCAGCCCCCGGACATCGATGGGATAGACCGCCACGTTCGACCGGTTGCATGCATCGATCGCAGCCGTCAGCTCCGGCCGGTATTCGGCAGTGAGGGGAAAGCCGGAAGTGAACATCACCAGCGTCTTGCGGCCCGGAACGTCCGACAGGTTCTTGGCCAGCGTGCGCAAGCCGAGCAGCACGGTGCGCACCCCATAGTCGGCCCCGCCGCCACCGCCCAGGCGACCCAGTCCGCCGCCGGGGCCCGTCACCGGCCGCGTCGAGGTCGCCGATGTCTTGGTGCCGGCCACCACCTGTTTCAGCCGCTCCGCATCGTCTGTGAAGTTCTGGGAAATCTGCAGGCTCCCGCCGAAATTCACAATCGCGATCAAGCGGTCCGCGCCGGCGTTTTTGTCAATGAACTTCCCCGCTTCCTGACGGGCTCGCACCTGGTCTCCCATGTCCATCGACGAGTTGTCGAAGAACAGAACCATGTACCGCTTCTGATTATTGGCCGCCGAAGGATCCGCGCCAAACTGGAAGGTCTTGAGGCTCTGCTCCTTGTTGTCCTCCCAGACCTTAAAGTCCTTCAAGGCCAGGTCGCTGACATAATTGCCCTTCTTGTCCGTCACCACCACGTCTACCAGGACGAGCCGCGTCTCGGTCCGGATCGTGGGCTCCCCCGCGGGCGGGGGTGGAATGTTGGCTGGTGGATCCTGTGCCAGAGCCCCCATTGCAAACAAAACTCCGCTCAATAACACCGTGCCGCGAAACTGCATGACAAAACCTCCCTTACGGAATCTCGACTGAGCCGTTGGTCGCCGACATCTGCTGGCCTTCGGCATCCCTCACCACCAGCCGGACCACGTAGGTTCCCGGCTTCACATCGAAACTGCTCCTCACGGTAATCCCCGAGTCCGCCCTCTTCTCGATAGTCTCGTCCTTCAACCGCATCTCCACTACCTTTTGGTTCCCGGTGACGTAGTTCCCGTTGCGATCGAACAGCGCGGAGACGATCGTCAGATCGTTGCGGTTCCGTCCCTCGGCCTTGCGCAGGCGAAGCCGCTTCAAGTCCACATGCGTCAGAACCGTCACCTTGGCGGTCTGATCGGTGGGTTTGAAGAACTGGGTATGCATCTCGATCGGAAGATCGTGCATCTCTTCCCGCGAAAAAATCGCTTCCCGAAGCTCTTCCTTGGCATTCTCCGCTGCGTCGCTGAGGTGCTTGGGGGCATAGTAGCCCCGCCGCGCCGTAGAGGTCAGCCCCTCGGGATCCTTCAAGGTGACCTTCAAGGCGTGAAAGGCGCCGTCCAACTTCAAATTCTGGGGCGAGAAACCCAGGATGTAAAAGAACTCCGGCGCCGTAGCTACCCGCTTGAATCCCGCTTCCAGGTCGTTGTTGTTCTCGAAGAACGCGCCGCCGGTCCCGACTGCCATCTCCGCCATCACGTCGGCCTGCGCCCGGGCGGCCATATTGTCGTACTGCGCCTTGACTCGCCCGAAATACCCGGTCTGGGATGACGGCCTGCTGGCGTCAAACGAGGGGTCGGTGTACAGCCCACGGGCATCCACCGAACTGACGATCACATTATTCCGGATCGCCAGGTCCATCACCTCCGTCTTTTCGGTCAGATGCTCCGGCTCCGGCGTGATGAATCCCGGGGACGCCAGGATCATGGTGCGCTGCCCCGGCATGGCCGCCATGCGGCGAATCACTGCCTTCATCACCAGCAGCGAGACCCGGGTCTCGTGATCTCCGAGGTTCGAGTCCCGTTGGGCCGCTGCCTGGGCCATCCGGGTCGCGGTTTGCAAAGAGCTTGGGTCCGAGGGGTCCAGATTCATGCACACCATGGTCTCCGCAGCGGCGGCGCCCAGGGCAGTCGAATCGTTCTTGTTGGCGATCATGTCAGCCATGTAGTAGCTCAGGTCCGGGCAATCCGGAATCCCCTTGCCGGTGATCGACCGGGGCATGAGCTTAAGCAGCGTGGCATAAAACTTGTCGCGATCGTCGGTGAATTCGAGCTCGACCTGGCCGGAAGTCGTGAAAATAGCAGCGCGCTCGGTCGGCAGCAGCGTGGCCATGTGACGCCGGGCGGCCTCCCGAACCCGGATCAGGTCGCCGTTATTGATATGGACGTCGTCAAACAGGTACGCCACGAAACGCTCAGGGGCATCGGCGGGCAGGCTTTGATCTGGGGTCTTCTCGGGCGCCTTCTGATCCGGCTCGGTTTTGGCCTTGCCTCCCGATTTCTCACTCGAGAATTTAGTGATGACCTGGGGCTTATTCTTGTCGAAAAGCTGAAAGTCCTCCTGGTGGAGGCCCCCGACGGCGTGCCCCTGCTTGTCGCGCACCACCACCGGAACCATCACCAGGTTCACGCGGGCCTTGAAAGTCGCCGGCTCGTCGCGGGTGACGGTCTCGGGCGGGTTGGGATTCGCGGCCGGAGTCGCGGCGGGCGGCTGCGGATTCGGCGTGGCCGGGGTCGTCGCGGGCGGGTTTGCGGGTGGCTGCTGATTCGGCGGAATCACCACTTGGGGAGTTGTGGGCTGTTGATTCGGCGGCGTGGTTTGCGAAGTTCCGGGTTGTCCGAAGGCGACTCCCAGCCACGCCAGGCCAAGCAAAAGAACCGTAAAGAACCTGCGTTCACCGTATCCCATAGCTTTGCCGCCAGACTTTGGCATTTTCGTATTCGTTTCAGCCCATCATAGGTCATAGCCCGCCTGTGCACAATGCCATGCCGTCCCGTAGGGTATGCTTTAGCTTGCCCAAACTAGTTTTTGCAGCCTCCACGGCCAGCTAAAGCATGCCCCACCCTTGCTATATTCTGAGAGGCGGCCCATGGATTTTCAAATTGGCGGAACTGTCGGCGACTACGAAATCATTGGGTTCCTCGGCCGGGGCGGAATGGGGAAAGTCTTCCGCGTCCGCAACCTGCTCTCCCACCGCGTCGAGGCGATGAAGATCGTCCTTCCGGATTCCGGCGCCAACCCCGATCTGGCCGACCGGTTCCTGCGGGAGATCCGCGTTCACGCCAGCCTCGAACACCCCCACATCGCCCACCTCCGCACGGCCCTCCGGGTGGAAAATCAGGTGCTCATGATCATGGAACTGGTGGAAGGCACCAGCCTGGACGACTGCCTGCGCCAAGGACCCCTCGATCTCCGCGACGGCCTCAAATACGTAGACCAAGTCCTCTCCGCCCTCGATTACGCGCACTCCCACGGCGTCATCCATCGCGACATCAAACCGGCCAACATCATCGTGCCTCCGGACGGGATGGTGAAG
>PMTT01000384.1:8024-12757 GCA_003167275.1 Bryobacterales bacterium
CGACCGGTTTCAGACGGCGAACGAGTTCCGGGATGCCTTACGGACGGCCGGTGGAGTGCCGGCCAACACCGTTACGATGCTAGCGCCGGCACAGGCGGCAAAGGATTTCGATCCGGCGCGCCTGTCCGAGTTGGAATCCGCGTTGGCCACGGTGCTCGGCCCGATTGCCAGGCATGTGGTGGCCCGCGCGGCTCAGCGCGCCTCCAGCTTTGACGAGCTTTGCCAACAGGTCGCCGGGCAGATCGCCGATCCGGGGGAGCGCAAGTCCTTCCTGCGCGCGATCAACCGCACACCGCCTTCGACCACCCACACCCCTGCCGCCGCCACTGCCGCGCCTGCCTGGGATCCCAGCCTGCTGGCGACCCTGAAACAGGCCCTGGCAGTCTACGTCGGCCCGATTGCAGGAGTGATGGTGACCCGTGCCGCACGGACGGCGCGCACCAGGGTGGAGTTATACGAGAAGTTGGCCTCCGAAATCTCCTCCGAGCAGAATCGCAAGAAGTTCCTGCAAAGTCTGCCTTAGGGGAAGGGTTCGAGTGCCCGTGCAACTTGGATCAGTGAGAGACTGAAGGAGAAATGCTGAGACGAGTCGGAACAACGTCGTTGTTGGCACTGATCGGTCTCGCTAGTATCCACGCGCAAACTATCACGCCACCTGAGGCCGACCAGCCGTCCAATGGAATGTTGGAGCTGCGGGTCAAGCAGGTTTTCGACCCCGAGCCGCCCCGTAGGCAGATCGATCCCGCGAAAGAACCCGTATGGCACGGGACCATCGAGATTACGGTGAAGAATGTCTCGCATGGGGTTGTGCGCTTCATAGACGCAGATGGCACATTCCAATTCAGCGTGTTGGATTCAGGAGGGAAGCCCGCTCCTCTGACGGAGTACGGCAAGAAAGCCTTAGCTCCGAGGCAAGGCCCCCCAAGCTTCTCAGGGCCGGTTTCAAGCTTCGACCTGCAACCGGGGCAGGAGGTGACTCAAGAGGCACATCTTTCCGCCGGCCACCAAATCGAGCCTGGGAAGGCTTACACGGTGAAGGTAAGGTGCTCACGAGGCTTTCCGATGGTCGACCCCGATGGGTGGCCCGCCATGCCGCCGCGCCGCGAGCTAAGAGTCACGCTGGAAATCCCGGCTCAGACGCTGCCCCACTAACGGGAGAGCGCTGAAGCCGCAACTGCTTCGGACTCCGGCACCTACCCCGGAAGGGACTCCCCAACCCACGCTGAATCAGCAGCAAAACACCACCGAGGTTGCCAGCGTCAAGAATCACCCGCAAGCGGGCGAGACAAGGCGGAACCGCCTGTCCCACCAGGAGCCAGCAGCGCCAGCGGGCTGCCCCAAAATGGTCTTCACTAGAGGCAGGCGGAGACCGCCTGCCTCACGAAAGCACCATCACTGCTGGACTGTGACTGACACGCCTTTCTGGCTGGTAACTCCGCTGATCGTGGCCAGCACGGCGGCATCGCCGTTCGGCAGACTCGGCACCGTCACGTTGAACTGGTACAGTCCCGGACCTGCCAGGCCGCCGAACACGACCGTCGCGGGCATGCCTCCGAAGGTGATCTGCACGGGATTCGCCAGCGGCTCCGCGGTGGTAGAGAGTTGGGACGTGGGAAGCGGCGGATTCGTCGGACCGAATCCCGTGCCAAATAGAAGGATTGTCTCGCCGGGCTTGGCCGGGGTGGTCACTACCCCGGAAAGAAGGTTGGGCGCGCCCACCAGGCTGTAGTCGGCGTGGCGCGCGGCCACGATGGCGCCGTTGAAGGTGAAGAATGACGGCGCAAACTGGGTCTTGGGAACCGCCAGGCTGTTGCTGCTTTGCTGTGCTGTCATCACCTGGACCTGGACGTTGCCATTCGTCGCATCGTCCGGAGCCAGCACGTTGATCTGCGTGGGACTGATGTAGGCGACGTAGGCCGCCACGCCATCGATTGTGACTGACACTCCCTCGATCGACGTGGGCAGCGCCCCGTTGACGAAATCGCTGTTCTGCCACGAGTAGGTCGCCTGCGACAGGTTCGTACCGAAGATGGATACCCAGGTGGCCGTCGCGAAGCCGGGCTGGAAGGTCGCGGCATTCGCCACGCTCGTGATCGCCGGGGCGGGTGGCGTGCCTGTGACTACCAGGGTCACCGAAACCGGCGCCGGACTGCCCGCGGCGCCCGAGGNNGTCGCCGGAGCGGTCCCGGACGCGGCGGAGGCAACCAGCCAATACGCGCTGGTGGAGGCGGTCCAGGCGAGCGTGCCCCCGCCCGTGTTGGAGATTGCGACGTTTTGCGCGTCCGGAACCGCGCCGCCATTTGTGAACTGGAAGGTGAGCGCTTGGGGCGCAACCGCCAGGGTCGGAGCAGCTTCCGTAACGGTGAGTGTAACGCCGATGGATGCCGGGCTGTTCGACGCGCTCGGAACCGCGATCTGAACACTGCCGGTGTAGACGCCCGCGGCCATTCCCGCCGGCGAAACCGATACCGAGAGCGTGGCGGGAGCCGTGCCGGAAGCGGCCGACAGGCTGATCCAAGGGTCGCTCGCCGTGGCGGTCCAGGAGAGCGTGCCGCTCCCGCTATTCGTGATTTGAATGGACTGTGCCGCCGGCGCCGCTCCGCCCGCGGTCGCGGCGAACTGCAAACTGGTGGGCGCGACTACCAGCGTGGCCGTGGGAATCACCACCACGAACATGGCGTCGCTTCCGGCCGCGGCGTTCACCTGGATCGTGACCCCGCCCGTCAGAGTCGCTGGCAGCTTGGCCGTGATCGAAGTATTCGTCCAGGATGAAATGGTCAACTGCGTCCCGGTGCTGGAGCCGGCAGGCGAGGCAAGCACCTTGCAGCCATTGCATTGAGTTCCCAGACCGGCGCCGGCGATGGTGATAGCCGCACCGGCATTCAAGGTCTTGCCGCCAGTGCCAGTGAGTGGACCCACCGAGGAAATCGCCGTGGACAGTTTGCAGCGCAGCGCAGAGGTGTAGCCTAAGGGCTCCGCCAGGGTGCCGCAACCGATGCTGCCCAGCGACTGACTCACGGCGGTGAGGACGCCCGTCCCGAAAGTGTAGTCCACGTAGTAAATCGTCCCCGACAGGCCACCATTCACCAGTGGCACGGTTCCAAAAGTAACTCCTGTCAAATCGGCTGCATAACCTCCCGAGGCATTTTGAAGCCCGAAGTAGATGCCCCCGTTCTTGCTCAAATAGGTGTCGGTGGCTGGTGTGGTCCCGATGGAGCTCCAGTCCGTGGTGCCGGCCAGGAAGGAGCGCACGATCAGTCCGGTGGGGTGAGTGGTGTTGATGACGTTGGCAATTCCTCCCGCACTGCAGATAAAAGACCCCAGGGTCACATTCGTAAACACGATCGGGTCCACATGGCAATACGGTACGATGCGGGTCACCGCCGCTTTCTGGCCTACAAATCCCACCGATGCGCTGGTCAATGACACCAGCCCGTCGCTGGCGTTGGCGAGCGACCCCGTGCCTGACAGGTTGGGGGTATATACGCCGGCATTGCCGGCGATCGCGATGGCGTCCACCCCCCGCAGATCGTCGCCTCGCTGGTTCCAGGTTGCCAGGTTCCAGAGGAACGAGCTGCCGGGCTCCAGTTCGGCACTTTGCGGAACGCCGAGCAGAGACGTGGAGTAATTGCCGGCCACAAAAGAGCCGAAGTTCGGCGTGGCGATCAGGATCAACTTGCGGACCAGAGTAGTGACTGGCGGAATGAGAGTCTCGTTGGGCTGGAGCCCGGCGAGGTAGGCCCTGGCGATCAACCCGCCCATGCTGAACCCCACCAGGTCGATCTGCGGGACCTGCGCCCCGTTATCGTACTTGATGGTACTCAGGAAATCGCCCAGGTCGTTGCCTAACATCTCAATCGGTTCGCTCGGGTCTTCCAGGCAGTTATCGAACAGATACACCACAGGAACCCCGTCCGCCACCAGGTATTGGGCGAGGTTGCCGAAGGTATCGGAAGAACTGGTCGCGACGGTGCAGGTGTCGGTAAAGCCGGTCTGCCATCCGTTCAGGAGCACTACCGGAGGCCGGGTCGCGCTGGAGGGCACCACTAAGTGTGGCTTCACCACCACCGCCAACGTGGCTTGCCGCTCCTCGCCTGCCGTGCTGGTGGCGGAGAGTGTGACGGTATATTCGCCCGGGGCCATCCGCAGCGAGGCGCCCAGCAGGACTTGGTCCCCAGCCCGGTTCGGCCCGGCCACCAATCCGCCACCCGCGGTCGGGCTGCCCCCGGTGACAGCCCCGGTGACGATCTGGACGTGCCGGCGCGTGGCTTTCGCGAGAAACTCAACGGTCTCCTGCGGGGCGGCAATCGGGACGGCCTCGCCAGCCCGGAGTTCATAGCGGGCTTGCTGCACCACCATGTTCGTCTGGGCTGCGGCGGCGAAGGCGCAGCACATGATCATCCCCGCAGACATGAAGGTCTGCCGGAACGCGGCTCTCTGAGAATTGCGGGGTCGTTCTTGGGGCCGGGGTTCGGTCATCTTGTTGAAAACTCCCACGGAAGCGTCGCGCCACAGACGATACTTTTGGCGAACCATCCTCTAAAGGATGACGCATAGGAGTACCAAAACGCGTCGAAGATTCGACGTTGGGAGTGAGATTTTCCACCGTGGGGCCGGTTGGTAACCTGCGGCGGGTTGGCAACCCGCCTGTTGATCTGTGACGCCCCTGGCAGGCAAGGGCTCTCTGTCCCACCAGGCCGATTACCAATCGGCCGCAGGTTGACAACCCAATG